>JAHFSF010000173.1 GCA_023265875.1 Gammaproteobacteria bacterium
ACCGAGTTGAGATCGTCGAGGACCGACATGCACAGCGCATCGTTGCTGATCGCCGCCGTGTCGACACTGTCGCCCGCCCGCAGCACGGTCAGCGTCCGCAGGTAGTCCGCGTTGACGCTCTGGAGGCCCTCGAAGCGCACGTCGGCAAGCCGGGTCTCGATCTCCTGCTCCGTGGTGACGCGGGCGCGCCAGGCCGTGTAGTCCTGCTCGGACACCGCATAGGGGGCCAGGCGGGCTGCAGCTTCGCGGGCCGCCGCCTCGCCGAGCGGTATCGTCTCCGGTGTCCTCTCGAAATCGGCCGTGCCGATGTCACCCGTGGGCACGTCAATGCGCACATCCCGCGCCGTCAGGGTCTGCAACTGCAATCGTTCGTTGGCCTCCAACATCACGCCCGTGCTGCGCCCGACAAGTTGCACGGCCGTGACCAGCTTGTCGCGCTGCACGGGCGGCTCCACGAGATTCACGACGATGACGACATCCGCGCAGGTCTGTCGCGCAACATCGACCGGGATGTTCCGCACCATGCCGCCGTCGGCCAGGATGTAGTCGTCCATCAGCACGGGCGCGAAAGCGCCCGGAATCGCCATGCTCGCCCGCATGGCTGTCGCCAGGTCGCCGTGATCGAGCACGACCATCCGGCCGCTGACCATGTCGGTCGCGACGGCGCGAAAGGGAATCGGCAGCTGGTTGAAATCCGGCACCGTGCGCGCCTTGGCCACATAGCTGCGCAACAGGTTTTCGATGCTGCTGGTGTTGATCAGGCCAGCGGGCGGAACGACCCCGCCGTGCTGCAGTCCCAGTTCGAACAGGGTTGCGGCTTGGGCTGCAAAGCGCTTCTGTTCGATGGGTTCCAGCGAACGCTGGCCCACGCCGCCGATCACCGCTTTCCAGTCAACGCCAGTCAGGAATTCCTCGATGTCACGCGCGGGCATGCCGGCGGCATAGCCAGCGCCGATCAATGCTCCCATGCTGGTGCCGGCAATGCAGTCGATCGGCACGCGCATCTGCTCCAGGACCTTCAGCACGCCGACATGGGCGCCGCCCTTGGCGCCGCCGCCGGCAAGCACGAGGCCGATCCGGGGTCGTGCAGCGGGGCCGGCTGCAGCAGTGGCGTCCTGCGGATCGGCACTGGCGGCGTGACAGGTCACAACGGACATCAGCGCGGCGAGACACGAAATCCAGGCGGTCTTGAACCAGTGCAGACACGACATCGAATTCTCCCGGGCGAATCGCCGCCCACCGCCGACACATGGTACGCCGCGAGCGGGGACAGGGCCGGCGTGCCTCCCTGACCGACAGTGAAATTTCTGCCAGCAGATATTGGCGGAGAGGGTGAGATTCGAACTCACGAAAGTCTTGCGACTTTGCCGGTTTTCAAGACCGGTGCATTCAACCGCTCTGCCACCTCTCCGGCTTTAGCGATCAATGAATTATACGCGGCGCCTCAATCCTGGCTGCGCGAACGTCAGCGTGGCCTGCAGCGACGAATGCCGCAGGTCATGAAATCGCAGCTCTCGGCAAGAGGAGATCATCTCCGCAAAGCACGCGAATCGATGAAGCAGGTCCGGGGCGCCATACCTGGCCTGCCGGACAGCGAATTCGGAATGCAGCGGGGACCCCTAGCCTGGCCCGCTCCGGTCCCGGCGCTTCGCCATGCTGATAACGAGCCTGTCCGCGACGCCCGGCAGGCTCCACGGGCAGACGGCGATGCAAATGCCGCATCCCCTCGACTCGGCGAAGTACGGGATGCACGTGTCAAAGTTCACGTACCACTTTTTGTCGCCGCGCACCCACTGCTTGTCCTCGTATATCGCATCAGGCGGACAGGCCTTGGTGCACACTTGGCAGCGCAGGCAGAATTCGTCGGCTCCGAAAGTGTCCGGTTGACTGGTTTCCAGTGGCATATCCGTGGCGACCGCGGACAGCCGGAACGAGGAGCCGAGTTTCCGGTTGATGAGGGAACCATGCTTGCCCAGTTCGCCCAGCCCGGCCGCAATCGCGGGCGGGATCATCAGCAGCGCCTGCGCGGTCGGACCGGGATAGCACGTGGTTTCATACCCCTGCCCGCGGATGAAGTTGCTCAGTTCCGCGGCGGCCATTGCGGCGCGGGTGTACTGCCGTCCGACTTCAACGATCGCCCGGTTGTTCCCGGGAAGCGATGGCGCCTGGGAAATTTCCTCGTACGCGTGCGCCACGCCAATGACGACGACATATCGTTCCCGCACCTCGAAGCCCGCGAATACCCATTCCGGGCGCATTTCCGCAATTCCAACGACATCCGCATGGTGGGCAAGGGCAAACTGTTTGACCTCCTGGCTCCATTCCACCGCGGTCTTGTGCACCTTTGCGGGCGCCACATCGACAGGATCGGGTCCCCGATGTATGAACTGTCCGTCCGAGGCCCGGCCTGACTCCGTCCCGGGCCGGAAATTCTCGTTGATGCAGAACGCCTCGCGGATTTCGCCAGCGTCCTCGAGCCCGTACATGATGCCGAGCGTGTAACCCTGCATGTCGCCAAAGTCGTGGTACTTCGGTTCGTGCCAGAAAAAGGGGGATGGTGACCGTGGCTCCGTTTCACCGAGCCCGTTGACGGTATTCCCCGACTGCGGTGGCATGTGCTCAAGGGCGCGGGTGGGGGCCTGCCAGATTTCGCTTCTTCGAGTCATCTCTCTGTACTCCGTGCGCCACGCCGCAACCGGACCTGGTTCCCGTCAGGCTGGGATGATCGCGCAGACAGACAGGAGTTTCAAAGGCTGTTGTCCGTTGCGGGCGGGACCGGTGGGCGAGTGGAGCGAATGCGTGGCAGGGCGGCTGATATACTGTTCTATCGTCTGAAACACGGCCTGGAGACTGCATCGATGGAACGCGACCCGATCGTCCTGCAGCAAGCGTCCGCCATCCGCGAATCGGCGCTGGCGGGCAACAAGGTCCTGCGCAACACCTATCTGCTGCTGTCGGCGACACTCGCCTTCAGCGCGTTGGTGGCGGGTATTTCCTTCGCCTACAAGCTGCCGCACCCGGGCCTGATGCTGACCCTGCTCGTGTATTTCGGCCTGCTGTACGGCGTGCAGAAGACGGCACACAGCGCCGCGGGCATCGCCTTCGTGTTCGCGCTGACCGGCTTTCTCGGTTACACGCTCGGTCCGATCATCAGTTTCTACCTGCGGGCGATTCCGGACGGCCACACCGTCGTCATCAACGCCTTCGGCATCACAGCCGTGTCGTTCCTTGGGCTTTCCGCCTACGCCGTGCGTAGCCGGCGAAATTTTTCATTCATCGGCGGTTTCCTGTTCGTCGGGATCCTGACGGCGTTCCTGCTCGGCCTGGCCGCCGTGTTCTTCCACCTGCCGGCGCTCTCATTGGCCGTATCCGGCATGTTCGTGCTGCTGATGGCGGGCCTGATCCTGCACCAGACCGGCGCGATCGTGAATGGCAGCGAGACGAATTACATCCTCGCGACCGTGACGCTCTACGTCAGTATCTTCAACCTGTTCACGAGCCTGCTGCAGCTGCTCGGCTTCGCCAGCGACGACTGATCAGGGCGGCGTCAACCGTTCGATCCCGCCGAGGTAGGGGCGCAGAACCGCCGGGACGATGACCGTGCCGTCGGCCTGCTGGTGGTTCTCCAGCACCGCGACCAGCGCCCGGCCGACCGCGACACCCGAGCCATTCAGCGTGTGCACCGGTTCCGGCTTGCCGGACTCGGGATTCCGCCAGCGCGCCTGCATGCGGCGTGCCTGGAACGCCTCGCAATTACTGCAGGACGAAATCTCCCGATACTTCCCCTGCCCCGGCAACCAGACCTCGAGATCGTAGGTCCTGGCGCTGCTGAAGCCGATGTCGCCTGCGCATAGCGCGACCACCCGATACGGCAGGTCCAGCAGTTCCAGCACCCGCGCGGCGTGGCCGGTGAGTTCCTCGAGCGCGGCATAGGATTCTGCCGGCCGGACGACCTGCACCAGTTCCACCTTGTCGAACTGGTGCTGGCGGATCAGTCCGCGCGTGTCCTTGCCGTAGGAACCCGCCTCCGAGCGGAAGCATGCGGTGTGCGCGACGAACTTCAGCGGCAACTCCGGCGGTTCCAGGATCCGGTCGCCGGCGAGATTGGTCAGCGGCACCTCGGCGGTGGGTATCAGGAAGAGCTCGCTGTCCGCCTCGGCGCGCGCGAGCTTGAACAGGTCCTGCTCGAACTTCGGCAACTGGCCGGTGCCGGTCAGCGTCTGCCGCGACACCAGCAGCGGGACATAGGCCTCGCGGTATCCGTGCTCGCGCACGTGCAGGTCCAGCATGAACTGGGCCAGCGCACGATGCAGCGACGCCAGCGGACCGCTGATGACGGCAAACCGCGCGCCGGAAATGCGCCCCGCCGCCGCCAGGTCGAGCCCGCCGAGCCGCTCGCCGATGGCGACATGGTCGGCTGCTTCGAAGTCGAATCGTCGCGGTTCACCGTGACGCCGGATCTCCTTATTGGCCGATTCGTCCTGGCCATCCGGGACACTGTCGTGCAGCAGGTTTGGCAGGTCGAGCAGCAGCGCATCCAGCGCGGCCTGCAGTTTCGCAAGCGCCTGCTCGCCGGCGGCGAGGCGTGCGCCGAGCGTCGCGACCTCGGCCAGCAGCGGCGCGAGATCCTGTCCCTGCGCCTTGGCCTGGCCGATCGCGCGGGATCGCGTGTTGCGCTCGTTGCGCAAGGTATCCACGCCGATCTGCTGTTCCTTGCGGCGCCGGTCCAGCTCCGTCAGGCGGTCGAGGTCCAGCCGGTAGCCGCGCCGCGCCAGGTTGCGGGCAAGCTGCACCGGCTCGCTGCGCAGCAGTCTCAAGTCAAGCACGATCGTCGTTCCGTTTCATGGCGCCGGCGTCCGCTTGATCTTTTCCGCTCGCCCGAATCCGGTCGAGCGTTTCGCGCAGGCGCGCTTCCAGCCCGCG
>JAHFSF010000040.1 GCA_023265875.1 Gammaproteobacteria bacterium
GAAACGCGTGTTTCCGGCCTTCAACATCAATCGCTCCGGCACCCGGCGCGAGGAGCTCATCACGGCCCAGGACGAACTGGCCAAGATGTGGATCCTGCGCAAGCTCCTGCACCCGATGGACGAGCTCGCGGCGGTCGAGTTCCTGATCGACAAGATGAAGGACACCAAGACTAACGCGGAGTTCTTCGATTCGATGAAGCGCGGATGACGGCGGCACTGCGCCTTCTGAGCCGGGGCGACCCGGTCATGGCGCAGCTCATTCGCCGCGCCGGTCCCTGGGCACCGACTCCAGAACGCCACCTCGGCCCCTATGTGGCGCTGGTCCGCGCCGTCGCCCACCAGCAACTCACCGGCAAGGCCGCCAACACGATTCTCGGCCGCTTTCGTGCGCTGTATGGCGGCGACAGCTACCCGGAGCCTGCGCAACTCGTCGCGACTCCCGACGACCAGTTGCGCAGCGCCGGATTCTCGAGGGCCAAGGCAGCGTCGCTCAAGGACATCGCTGCGAAGACGCTCGACGGGACGATCCCGGAACGGCGCGTATTGTCCAGGCTTTCCGACGAAGCGATCATCGAACGGCTTACCGAAGCACGCGGCGTCGGCCGCTGGACGGTCGAGATGTTCCTGATATTCACGCTCGCCCGGCCGGACGTACTGCCGGTGGACGATTACGGGATCTGCAATGGATTCCGGATCGCCTATGGAAAACGCAAGCTGCCGAAACCGAAGGTGCTGGCCAAATACGGCGAGCGCTGGGCGCCGTACCGTACCACGGCGTCGTGGTACCTGTGGCGGGCTGTAGACTTCGATCGCGAACAACGGAAGCAAGCGGCCCCGAAAAAATAAACCCGCCTTCAGTGGTTTCCCTTCTCAACCGGCGGCACGGTGCGCAGGTAAGCCCAGATCGCCTTTAGTTCGGCGTCGCTCATCTGTCCATAGGCTCGCCACGGCATGTAGTTGGAAATGGCCGTGCCGTCCTTGCGCTTACCCTCGCGCAGCGCGCGGATGAAATCCTCTTCCGTCCAGTCCTTGAGGCCGGTCTCGTGCGGCGTGATGTTCGCCACGATCGGCATGTTCGGATCGCCCTCAAGCTCCCCGCCCGACAAATTTCTGCCATGGCATCCACGGCACACCTGCGCGAGGTGTTCGCCAAACTCCGCCGTCGGTGCCGTCTGTGGCGGTTCGACGGCATGCGTCTTCTCGTGATCGATCACGGCTGCCGCCAGCATATCGGGATTGAACGCCAGCAGGAATGAAAGGACGGGACCGAACTTCACGGATCCCAGGTCCTTGTCGACGGGCGGACGGCTCCTGATGTAGGCGACGATATCGGACAGCTCGTGATCGGACAGGTTGGTGAAGTCGGTCGACGGCATCGACGATGAGCGCCCGCCCCGGCGCAGGCCGTGCCGGACCGCGTGATCCCAGTCTACTGCCGTGTACTCGCGGGTGATGCTGCCTTTCCCCAACGTGAGGTTGGGTGCGACCCAGCGCCCGACGAAGACCTGCTCGACGATGACACCGCCGCCGAAATCGGCGCCGTGGCAGGCATTGCAGGAAACGCGAGTTTCGATCAGGTGCTTGCCGCGCGCGATCGCGCGCGTGAGCGCCGCTGCATTCAGGTCCACACCGGCAAGCGGATCAGTCGCCGGTGCGCCAGCGGCGATTCGTTACTCTCTGAGTGCCGCCCTCTCAGTCTCGTCCAGCGGAAATGGAATGGGAAACGCAGCTTCATGGACGACCCACTGCTTGTCGTACCGGCTGCTGGCCACCCACCGGGCCCACGCGTAGACGCCAGTTGTGAGTACGGCGATTACGGCAAGGGACCAGCCAAGGATTCTGAGCAGCTTTTTCATGTTCGGATACATTTGATCAGGTGGGCCTGCCTGAGCAGGCCCGGGTTCGTGCCGGCCGCCGCCGCAAGGCTAGGTCTTCTCCGGAAATTCCGCATCCAGGATGCGCACCAGTTCCTCGTCGACCCGGTCGCGGAACAGCGCGAGCAGGAAACCGAGTGTCGCCTCGACGACGACCTCGTTCCGTTCAATCGTGACCGTGCCGCTGACGTTCGCGTGCTCGATCGCGAGTACATCGCCCTGCCAGCTGCAGTCGGCGCCGAATTTCTGCCCCAGTGCTGCGGCCATGCGCTCGACGCGTTCGCGCGCGGCCTTCGGCGTCAGGTCATGCGCGCGGCGCAGGTGAATGCGGCTCATGCACGAAGTATAGCGGCGCCTAATTGCAATCGATCGCGCGCCAGCCGATGTCGCGGCGGTACTGCATTCCTTTCCAGCACAGCCGGTCGACCAGGGCATATGCCGCGCGCTGTGCCTCATTCACGCCTTCACCGAGTCCGACCGCGCAGAGCACGCGCCCGCCGGCGCTGAGCACGCGCTCTCCATCGAGGCGCGTGCCGGCATGGAAGACCTTGCCGGGCAACGCAGCGGCCTCGTCGAGCCCCGCTATTGCATCGCCCTGCCGCGCGTCGCCGGGATATCCTGCGGCCGCCATGACGACGCCGAGCGCCGCGCGCGCATCCCACTCGGCGCGCACCGTGTCGAGCCGGCCGGCGAGCGCTGCCTCGCAAAGGACGGCCAGGTCGCTTGCCAGTCGCATCATGATCGGCTGCGCCTCGGGGTCGCCGAAGCGGCAGTTGAATTCGAGCACATTCGGCGTGCCGTCCGCCGCGATCATCAATCCCGCGTAAAGGAAACCGGTGTAGGGCGTGCCCTCGGATGCCAGTCCGCGCACGGTCGGCCGGATGACCTCGCGCATGATCCGTTCGTGCATCCCGGCGGTCACGACCGGCGCAGGCGAGTAGGCGCCCATGCCACCGGTGTTCGGGCCACGGTCGCCATCGAGCAGGCGCTTGTGATCCTGGGATGTCGCGAGCGGCAGCACCTGCTCCCCATCCACCATGACGATGAAGCTTGCTTCCTCGCCATGCAGGAATTCCTCGACGACCACGACCTTGCCGGCCTCGCCGAAGGCACCTGCGAACATGCCTTCCACGGCCTCGATCGCGCCTGCAGCATCCTCGGCGATGACGACGCCCTTGCCGGCGGCGAGTCCATCGGCCTTCACGACGATTGGGGGTTGCTGCGCGCGGATGACATCGGCGTCAAAGCTCTCGCGCGTGAAAACGGCATGGCGCGCACTCGGTATGCGATGGCGCTGCATGAATTCCTTCGCATAGCGCTTGCTGCCCTCGAGTCTTGCCGCCGCCTTGCGTGGCCCGAAGCAGGGAAAGCCAGCGGCCTCAAAGGCGTCGACGACGCCCAGCGCCAGCGGTCCTTCAGGACCGACCAGCGTCAGGCCAACCTGCTCGGCGCGTGCCAGCGCGACGAGACCGGCGATATCCGTTGCCGCGACAGGCGCGTTGCGGCACTTCGGCTCGCGAGCTGTGCCGGCGTTGCCAGGTGCGACCAGCACCGCGCTCACGCGTGGCGACTGCGCGAGCTTCCAGGCGAGTGCATGCTCGCGGCCACCGCTGCCGATGACCAGGGCCATCATCGTCAATGCCGGAAGTGCCGCATGCCGGTGAAGACCATCGCGATGTCGCGTTCATCGGCCGCGGCGATGACCTCGGCATCGCGCATCGCGCCGCCGGGCTGGATCACGGCGCGCACGCCGAGCTCAGCCGCGGCATCGAGACCGTCCCTGAACGGGAAGAAGGCGTCGGAGGCCATCACGCTGCCGGCCACGCCGAGTCCCGCCTCGGCCGCCTTGATCGCAGCGATGCGCGTCGAGACGACCCGGCTCGTCTGCCCGGCGCCGACGCCGATGGTCATGCCGTCACGGGCGAACACGATTGCATTCGACTTCACGTACTTGCAGATGCGCCAGGCGAAGCCGAGATCGGCGAGTTCGTCCGCACCGGGTGCGCGGAGTGTGACGGTCTTCAATGCGCCAGTCTCGACCATGCCCTCGTCGCGCGACTGGACCAACAGGCCGCCGGTGACCGAGCGATATTCCGGCCCACTGACCGCCGGCCCGGCGAGGTCGCCGGTTTCCAGCACGCGGACATTGGATTTTGCCTTGAGCGCTGTCTGCGCCTCCGGCATGACCACGGGCGCCACGATGACCTCGACGAACTGGCGCTCGAGGATCGCCGTCGCCGTCGCTGCATCCAGCGGCCGGTTGAAAGCGATGATGCCGCCGAATGCCGAGGTCGGGTCGGTTGCGTAGGCGCGCTGCCAGGCTGCAAGGATGCCTGCTGCCACGGCGGCGCCACAGGGATTGGCATGCTTGACGATGACGCAGGCGGGGGTCGCGAATTGACGCACGCATTCGAGTGCGGTGTCGGTGTCGGCGATGTTGTTGAATGACAGTTCCTTGCCCTGCAGCTGGCGCACAGTGGCGATGCCGGCACCGCGAGCCAGAGGATCGGCATAGAACGCCGCCGACTGGTGCGGATTTTCCCCGTAGCGCAGGTCCTGCCGCTTGCGAAAGCCGACCGCCAGCGCATCCGGGTACGAACGATCCGCCTGCTGCTGGCGCAGCCAGCCCGCGACCACGGCGTCGTATTGCGCCGTGTGCCCAAAAGCCTTTGCCGCCAGCCGTTGGCGTGTCACCGGGGACACGACCCCGCCGCGCAACTCGTCGAGTACGGCGCGATAGTCCGCCGGATCGACGAGCACGGCGACGCGCTCGTGGTTCTTGGCTGCGGCCCGCAGCATGGCCGGTCCGCCGATGTCGAGGTTCTCGACCGCTTCGGCGTAGCTGCAGCCCGGCTGCGAAATCGTCGCCGCAAACGGGTAGAGATTGACGACCAGCAACTCGATCGGCCGGATGCCGTGTTCGCGCATGGCGGCATCGTCGATGCCGATGCGACCCAGCAGTGCGCCGTGCACCTTCGGGTGCAGCGTCTTGACGCGGCCGTCCATGATCTCGGGAAATCCGGTCTCAGAGGCGACTTCGACCACCGGCACGCCGTGGCTGGCGAGCATTCGGGCCGTGCCGCCGGTCGACAGCAGCTCGAAGCCGAGAGCCCGTAATTCACGCGCAAGCTCGACGACACCGGTCTTGTCGGAGACGCTCAGCAGCGCCCGCCGGCGCGGATCCACGTTCAGGATGACAGCCCGTATTCGCGCAATTTCTTGCGCAGGGTGCCGCGGTTGATGCCGAGCATCGTCGCCGCGCGGCTCTGGTTGCCTTCCGCATAGTCCATCACGGCCTGGAACAGCGGCAGTTCGACTTCACGCATGACCAGGTCGTACAGCCGCCCGGGCCGATGGCCATCGAGGCTGTCGAAATAACTGCTGAGCGCCTGCTCGGTGTGGTTGCGCAGCGGAATCTCGCGCGCGTGCCCGCTGAAGGGCCGGGAAATGGATGGACGGCGCGATGGCTGCGCCCTGGTCTTCGCGGTCATTGCCAGCAGATCCCCGGCTGTCTACTTCGTCTTTGTAAGTCAGGCCGCGCAGGCATGCTGCCCGATCAGCCCCGAGAGGAATGCGCCTGCGAGCGACAGCTGCTCCCGTGCGCTTCCAATCGTCAACAACTCTGGTGGCAAGTGTCCGACTTCCGGATGCCGTCGGCAATACCAACCGAGATGTTTGCGTGCCACGCGGACACCTTGCGATTCGCCATAGAACGAATACAGGGCCTCGAGGTGCGAAAGCATGATATCACGGACCTCCGCGAGCGCAGGCGATGCAACCGTTGTGCCGCTGAAGCTCGCCAGTATCTCCCTGAATATCCACGGGCGGCCCTGGGCCGCGCGGCCGATCATGACGCCGTCGGCACCGGTTTGTTCCAGCACCTTCAATGCCTTGGCCGCTGAATCGATGTCGCCATTCACGAAGACCGGAATACCAACCGTCCGCTTGACGGCCGCGGCGGTTTCATGTTCCGCATCGCCATCGAAGAAGTCTTCGCGCGTCCTGCCGTGCACGGCGAGCGCGGCGATCCCGAGGTCCTGTGCGATCCGGGCGATCGCGACGGCATTGCGGTTGTCCTGGTCCCATCCGGTGCGCATCTTGAGTGTGACCGGGACGCCGGCCGCGGCGATGACCGCCGCAAGTATTTCACGCACCAGCGGTATGTTCCTCATCAGCGCGGAACCGGCTGCGTGGTTGCACACCTTCCTGGCCGGGCAGCCGAGGTTGATGTCGATGAGCTGCGCGCCCATCTCGACGTTGCGCCGTGCCGCATCGGCCATCATCCCGGGGTCGCCTCCGGCGATCTGGACGATTCGAGGTTCGGGCTCGCCGCGATGATCGAGCCGGTGGCGCGACTTGGACGTATTCCAGAGTCGCGCATCGGAACTCACCATTTCCGAGGCGGCAATGGCAGCGCCCATGCGCCGGCACAACCGGCGGAATGGCTGGTCGGTCACGCCTGCCATCGGCGCGAGCGCAAGCGGCGCCGCGAGCGTGAATGGTCCGATTTTCATCGTGGAAGCCGGGCTTCGTTGGCGCAACGCACGCCGCCGGCGGAGGGCAGGCACACATCCATCTCGAATCCAATGGCATCCTTTCCGGGATCGACCAGTCGGACCTCTGCGTCAGTGCGCTGGCCGGGTGCCAGCAGCCGGGTCGTCACGGTTCCGGGCAGGTAGTCGACTGGCTCGACATCGCGCACCCCTATCGTCGTGCCGAACCGGTCCTGCAAGGCAAGACGCAACAGCGGGAACGGCTGCGCGTAGGTCGCGCGGTTCACGATGCTGGCACGCAGCAACAAGCGCCCCGGCTGGGTCGCGTCGGTGGCCGCACCCCATTGGCGCAGCTCGTAGGCTGCGAGATCCGTGGGTGCCGCGACCGGCAGGCCGATCAATGCATAGGCCCGGGCGAGCAAGGGTCCGATCATCGGCTGGCGCAGCAGTTCGTTCCGCCGGTCGTGCACGACCTGAATTGCGAGTATCAAGGCCAGCGCAGAAACGGCCACGGTCGACGGCCAACGGCGCGAGTGTTCCGGTTTGGCTGGTTCGTCGAAAGCCTGCGCGGCGGCAACGCCAGCCGCTGCTTCCTCGGCGAGTCCCTGGCGCATCTCCTCGGGAATCAGGAAACGCCGTGTCTCGAACGCTCGTGGCTGCGATTCCTCGTGCTGCAGCATCCGTGCAGCCGGTGACTCCAGGTCGTCCGGTTCATCGAGGACCAGGAACGGGTACTCGTCCGCACGATCTGTTTCCTCGCTGACGGACAATGAAGCCGCAATCGCCGCCGGGTCGTTCGGCTGGTCACCCCTGGATGCACCGGAACCCGCAACGGTCGCTATCTCCTGCAGGTCCGCCACCAGGGCCTCGGTCGAGTCGTAGTCGCCGGTGTCGCTGGCAGCCTCGATGTCATCGGAAGCTGGCAATTCGCTGGCGGTCGCGGATTCCGCCGGTGTCGACAGCTCGATGACTTCGGTGCCTGGCATTTCCTCGACGGTGATCGTGTCGTCCGGCGACCGGCCTTCATCAAAGCCCTGCGCAGCGCGAAATGGTTCCTCGCTCAGGTTCTCAAGGGCATTGAAGCTCGTTGCGCAGATGCCGCAGCGGACGTCGCCCTGGGCGGCGCGCAAGGCATCCGCCGTGACGCGAAAGACGGTCGCACAATCAGGACACTGGGTATACACGCCTACTCCGCGCGCCGAATCCCGGCCAGGGCAGTCCACCCGTCCCGCCGGGCAACCGTCCGGATATCAAAGCACGGAAGGTAGGCAACCGCCACATCCTCGGCCTGCTTATCGAGCAATCCGGCCAGCAGGAGCCTGCCACCGGGCCGGCACAGCCCGCCGATACGGGCTGCCAGTTGCTGCAGCGGTCCCGCCAGGATGTTTGCGAGCACCAGATCAAATGGCCCGGCCAGTCCATCCGCGGCAGCGAGAATCTCGAGGCGGTCATCGAGCCCGTTGCGCACGGCATTTTCGCGCGTTGCGATGAGAGCCTGCGGGTCGGTGTCAAAGGCACAGGCGGACCGGGCGCCGAGTTTCAGGGCGGCGAGCGCGAGGATGCCGGAGCCACAACCGCAGTCGAGGACCCGCAGCGATGCGAGGGAACAGCCGTCCAGCCACTCCAGGCACATCGCAGTGGTCGCGTGCGTGCCAGTGCCGAAGGCAAGCCCTGGATCGAGATTGAGCACGATGGCATCAGGCGCGGTCGTCGATTGCCCGCCCGGGCAGACCCACAGGCGCCTCCCGAATCGCATCGGCTGGAAGTCCCGAAGCCATTCCCGTTCCCAGACACGGTCCTCGACCGCCTCGATCCGGATCGCCTCGGCGGGCAGCGCCAGCACCGCAATCAGCGTGGCGGCGAGGATGCGCGGGTCAGCCGCTCCCGGGAACAGGGCGCGCGCGCAGGTCTCGGGCCACAACGGCGTCTCGCCTGGTGGCGGCTCGAGCACGGGATTATCGGCGGCATCGCTCAGTGAAACGGACAGTGCACCGAGCGCGAAGCATGCAGTCTCGGTGCGGCCGGGATCCGCCGACCCGAGATCGATCACCAGCTGCTGGAACGGCATCGCCTTCCGCCCGGCGCCGTCATTACTTCAGGCCGAGCCGGCGTTCCAGATAGTGGATGTCCAGGCCGCCCTGCCGGAAAGCGGAATGGCCGAAGATCTCCAGGTGCAGCGGCGCATTGGTCTTGACGCCTTCGACGACCATCTCGGACAGTGCGTTTCGCATCCGCGCGATCGCGGTTTCACGATTCTCGCCAAAGGAAATGAGCTTGGCGACCAGCGAGTCGTAATACGGCGGCACGGTGTAGCCGGAATAGAGGTGGCTGTCGACCCGGATGCCGGGCCCGCCCGGCGGGTGCCACAGCCGCACCGCACCCGGTGACGGCGCAAAGGTCTTGGGATCCTCGGCGTTGATGCGGCATTCGATCGCGTGGCCGCGCAGGACGATGTCCTGCTGCCGGAATGGCAGGGGTTCTCCGGCCGCGACACGCAGCTGCAGCTTGACGATGTCGATGCCGCTCACGACTTCGGTCACCGGATGCTCGACCTGGATGCGCGTGTTCATCTCGATGAAAAAAAACTCGCTTCCCTCGTACAGGAACTCCAGCGTGCCGGCGTTGCGATAGCCGACTGCGGCACAGGCCGCCGTCAGCCGTTCGCCCATTTCCGCACGCTGCTTGTCGGTGATCCCGGGTGCAGGAGACTCCTCGATGATCTTCTGGCGGCGGCGCTGCAGCGAGCAGTCGCGCTCGCCGAGCGAGACGACGTTCCCGTAATTGTCGCCGATGACCTGGAATTCGATGTGACGCGGCCGCTCGAGGTATTTCTCCATGTAGACCGTGTCGTTGCCGAATGCCGCCAGGGCTTCGGTCTTGGCGACATTGATCGCGTTGACGAGCGTCGCATCGCTGTGCACGACGCGCATGCCGCGCCCGCCACCGCCGCCTGAAGCCTTGACAATGACCGGGTAGCCGATGCTGCGCGCCACGCGGAAGCATTCGTCCATGTCCGCGGGCAGCGGTCCGTCGGAGCCGGGGACACAGGGCACGCCATGCTCCTTCATCATCCGGATGGCCGACACCTTGTCGCCCATCTGGCGGATCGTCTCGCTGCGCGGGCCGACGAACACAAAGCCGCTGTTCTCGACGCGCTCCGCGAAATCGGCGTTTTCCGACAGGAATCCGTAACCGGGATGGATGGCGACCGCGTCGGTGACCTCGGCGGCGCTGACAATCGCCGGCATGTTGAGGTAGCTGTCCCGGGGCGCCGGCGGCCCGATGCAAACCGTCTCGTCGGCCAGCAGCACGTGTTTCAGGTTCTGGTCAGCGGTCGAATGCACGGCGACCGTCTTGATTCCAAGCTCACGGCAGGCGCGCAGGATGCGCAGGGCGATCTCGCCGCGGTTGGCGATGACAACCTTGTCGAGCATCCGGATTACTCGACCGCGAACAATGGCTGGCCGAACTCGACGGGCTCACCATTCCTGGCGAAGACGGCGATCACCTTGCCGGCGCGCTCGCTCTCGATCTGGTTCATCATCTTCATGGCCTCGATGACGCACAGCACCTGGCCGACGCGAACTTCCTGGCCGATCTCGACAAAGGGCTTGGCGCCCGGTGCCGGTGCCGCATAAAAGGTGCCGACCATCGGCGCCGTGATCAGGTTTTCGTCGCGCTGTCCCGCCGGCGGCGCGGCCAGGGCCGAGGCCGCGGCCGCAGGCGTGCTGACGACGGTCGCGACCGGCGCCGACGGCGCCTGGGGCATTCCTTTCGGTGCAGCCTGCGCGCCCTGGGAGAAACGCGCGATGCGGACTGATTCCTCGCCTTCGGAAATCTCGAGTTCCGCAAGGCCGGATTCCTCGAGCAACTCGATCAGTTTCTTGATCTTTCGGATGTCCATTCAGTCCCCCTGGGCCGGGCGATCGAGACGGTCGAGCGCGGCCGCGAGCGCGAGCTCATAGCCCTGCGCGCCGAATCCGACGATGCTGCCCGCCGCGATGTCGGAGAAATAGGAATGCCTGCGAAACGGTTCCCTGGCGTGCACATTGGACAGGTGAACCTCGATGAATGGCACGGCCACGGCCAGCAGGGCGTCCCGCAGCGCGATGCTCGTATGGGTGAAAGCGCCCGGATTCAGGATCACGAACTCAACGGGGTCGCGGGCGAGGGCCTGCACGCGGTCCACCAGCTCGTGTTCGGCATTGCTCTGAAACGACTCGAGCGACGCCCCGCGGCCCCTTGCCTGAGACTTCAGGCGTTCTTCGATCGCGGCGAGGGTGTCCATGCCGTAATACGCCGGCTCGCGGCTACCGAGCAGGTTGAGGTTCGGGCCGTTGATCAGCAATATTCGTCGCATCGCCGCGCAATCCCCTGAGCGCCAGTGGCCATGGCGGGCGTCCATTCAACCGGACGGATGGCGATTTGTCCAGATTGTGCGCCGATAATGCTGTGAATGGCGCCCAATTGACGCTAACAGCGCCGATTTGACAGGTTCAGGTCCCGGAACGATCGGGATGTGTCTGGGCTGCACGAATCCGGGCGCGGGCAGTAGCCAGGTCAATGGCCCCGGTTTCCATCTCGTGCATGACGGCAAGGATCAGGTCGGCTTCCGGCCGGTGCAACTCCCCGACATGGATTGTCGCGATTTGCCCGGATCCGTCGATGAAGGCCGTGAAAGGCAGGCCGATCGTCTCCATGCCGAAGGCACGCGCGGCATCCACGCCGTCCTGCTCGCCGATCAGCACCGTGTAATCGACCGGCGTCGCCTGCAGGTACTTCAGCACGTCTTCGCGGAAGTCGACGGCAACGCCGATGACCTCCAGTCCGCGGCCGCGGTGATCGCGGGCGAGGGCATTGAGCATCGGGATCTCGCGCCGGCAGGGAGCGCACCAGGTTGCCCAGAAGTTGACGACGAGGTTCTGCCCGTTCCATTCGGAGAGCGAGCGCAGCCGTCCATTGCGATCAGCGAGCCGGATGTCGGGCCGGCGCTCGGGAATCGCTGCCGGGCGCGCGGGTCCGGCTGATGGCGGCGGCGGTGCTGGTGGCGCCAGCATCTCGCGGCTGGCCAGGAATGCCGCAACACCGGCCATCGCCGCGATGACCAGGACGATCGCCCACCTGGAGGCGCGTGGCGGTTTCAGCATTCGCGTGCAAATCTGGACAAATGGCTGCGGAAGCCTTCGGCCGGCACGAAACCGACCAGCCGGAAAGGACGGCACTCGCGGCCATCGGTGCCGAAGAACACAGTGGTCGGCGGGCCGTAGACGCCGAAGCGGCGCAATAGCGCCTGGTCGGCTGCACCATTGGCCGTCACGTCGGCCTTCAGCAGCACGAAACCCGCGAGATCCTGCTGCACGGCGGCGTCGGAGAACGTGTATCTCTCCATTTCCTTGCAGGACACGCACCAGTCGGCATAGAAATCCAGCATGGCCGGTTTGCCGGCTGCCTGCGCGGCGGCGAGTTCGCGGTCGAGGTCGTCGATTGAAGCGACGATCCGGAACGGCAGTGCCTGCGTGGCGGATTGCGAGAAACCTGCGACGCCAGGCAGCGAAATGCCGCGCAATGGCTGCAGCGGGTCGTGTCCGCCCGCGGCTGCCCCGACCATCATGATCACGCCCCAGGCAATGGCTCCGAGCCCCGCGCCGCGCGCGATCCTGCTGGGGCCGCTGCCGGACCCGGAGCGGCCGAATCCACCGAAGTAATATCCGGCGACCATCACCAGCAGTGCCCACAGCGCGAGCGTTTGTGGGCCGGGCAGGATCCGTTGCAGCATCCAGACCGCAACCGCGAGGAACATGACGCCGAACAAGGCCTTGACCGTCGTCATCCACGGCCCAGCGTGGGGCAGGAAGCGCCCGCCAGCCACGCCGACCAGCAGCAGCGGCGCACCCATGCCCATCGCCATCGCAAAGAGCGCGAGCGCCCCGCGCGCGATGTCGCCGGTCTGGCCGATCACGGCGAGCGCCGCAACCATCGGTGGCGCGATGCAGGCCGTCACGACCAGCGCCGAGAGCGCGCCCATGACGGCGGTCCCGACGTAACTGCCTGCTTTCTGGCGGCCAGATGCGGCAGCAAGCCGGGTCTCGAACGCCGCGGGAATGCGTATCTCAAACAGGCCGAACATCGCGAGCGCCAGGATGACGAACAGCATCGCGAAACCGATGATGATCCAGGGCTGCTGGAAGAACGCCTGGACCTGCTGGCCAGCGGCCGCAAAAGCGGCGCCGGCAATCGTGTAGGTGGCCGCCATGCCCAGCACATAGATCAGCGACAGCAGGAAAGATCGCCGCGGGGTGGCACTCTCGCCCTGGCCGGCGATGATGCCGGACAGGATCGGAATCATCGGCAGCACGCAGGGCGTAAACGCCAGCAGCAATCCGAATCCGAAGAATGTGGCCATGACCGCCAGCAGGGAACCCTGCGTGATCAGGCTGGCGAGGCGGTCCTGTTCGGCAACCATCGGGACAGTGTCCGCTCGCGGCGCCGCACCCGGAGGCGGCAACTCAATCGATACCATCTTGGTGACCGGCGGGTAGCAGAGCCCGGCCTCGGCACAGCCCTGGTAACCGACCGTCAACTCGAGTGTTGAGGCATCGGCCGGGCGCAGCAGCGGAATCGTGGCGCTGAGCGAACCGTGATAAACCTCGACATCGCCGAAGAACTCATCGGTCTTCTTCGTGCCCGGCGGCATCGAGATTTCGCCCAGGGCGAATCCGGCCGTGGCGGTCTTGGCCGAGACCCGATGGCGGTACAGGTAGTAACCGGGCGCGATCTGCCATTCGAGGGCCAGCCGCTCGCCGCCATCCGCGAATGCGCCGAAGACGAAAGCCTCGTCGACCGGCAGGAACTGATCCTCGTTGACGGCCGGGCCGAGCAGGCCCTGCGCCGCTGCCAAGGATGCAAGGCAGAACAGAAGCGCGGCGAGACCAGTTCTCATCGTGTGCATCCGCAGAAATCCTCGGTATGGCTTTCCATCAGGCGGGCCGTGAGGTTAGCGGCCCGAACCGCCGTTGTCTCGGCCTTGGACCGGGTTTCCTGGCCATCTTGTTCCCGCCGGTGACCTGAATCCATTAAAGCTTTATTTTTCAAATAGTTACGTGACGAAGCGCGGGTCATCCAAACAGCGCTTGAATTTTGACCCGCGAACCCTATCATTAGCAGCCGACCGGGGAGAGTGCTAACAAGGCACTGTCGGCATCCCGGCTCCAATTTCAGTCGTCATCAGATTCGCAAAGGAGTGAGGAAACATGAAGATCCGTCCGCTTCATGATCGAGTGATCGTCAAGCGCGAAGACGAAGAGCGCAAGTCACCCGGCGGCATCGTGATCCCCGATACCGCTGCCGAGAAGCCGATCCGCGGCAGGATCGTCGCGGTGGGCAAGGGAAAGATCCTGGAGAACGGGAACGTGCGTCCGCTCGACCTGAAGGTCGGCGACAAGATCCTGTTCGGCAAGTACGGCGGAACCGAAGTCAAGGTTGACGGCGACGAGCTCCTCGTGATGCGCGAGGAAGACGTCATGGCCGTCATCGAAAAGTAAGAGGACAAGCAAACATGGCTGCTAAGGAAGTCAGATTCAGCGATGACGCGCGCACCCGCCTGGTCCGCGGCGTCAACCTGCTCGCAAACGCCGTCAAGGCGACGCTCGGCCCGAAGGGCCGCAATGCCGTGCTCGAAAAGAGCTTCGGCGCGCCGACCATCACCAAGGACGGCGTCTCGGTTGCGAAGGAAATCGAGCTCAAGGACAAGTTCGAAAACATGGGCGCGCAGATGGTCAAGGAGGTCGCCTCCGAGACATCAGACGAGGCCGGCGACGGCACGACCACTGCGACCGTGCTGGCCCAGGCCATCATCCGCGAGGGCATGAAGGCCGTCGCCTCGGGCATCAACCCGATGGAAGTGAAGCGCGGCATCGACCTGGCCGTGATCACGGCAGTCGAGGAGTTGAAGAAGCTGTCCAAGCCCTGCAAGGACTCGAAGGCCATCGCCCAGGTCGGCACGATCTCGGCGAACAGCGACGAGGCAATCGGCAAGAAGATTGCCGAGGCGATGGAGAAGGTCGGCAAGGAAGGCGTGATCACGGTCGAGGAAGGCTCGGGCCTCGAGAACGAACTCGAGGTCGTCGAAGGCATGCAGTTCGACCGCGGCTACCTGTCGCCTTATTTCATCAACAACGGCCAGACCCAGACCTGCGAACTCGAGAGCCCGTATATCCTGCTGTACGACAAGAAGGTCTCGAACATCCGCGAGATGCTGCCGCTGCTGGAAGGCATCGCCAAGGCTGGCAAGCCGCTCTTGGTGATCGCCGAGGACGTCGAGGGCGAGGCGCTCGCGACACTGGTGGTCAACACGATCCGCGGTATCGTCAAGGTCTGCGCGGTCAAGGCGCCGGGCTTCGGCGACCGCCACAAGGCCATGCTCGCTGACATCGGCGTGCTGACCGGCGGCACCGTGATTTCGGACGAAGTCGGCCTGTCGCTGGAGAAGGCGACGCTGAACGACCTGGGCAAGGCCAAGAAAGTCGTCGCCGAGAAGGAGAACACGACGCTGATCGATGGCGCCGGCAAGCCCTCGGAGATCAAGGGCCGGATCGAGCAGATCCGCCGCCAGGTCGAGGAGGCCACCTCCGACTATGACAAGGAGAAGCTGCAGGAACGCGTCGCGAAGCTCTCCGGCGGCGTCGCCGTGATCAAGGTCGGTGCGGCCACCGAGATCGAGATGAAGGAAAAGAAGGCCCGCGTCGAAGACGCGCTGCACGCGACCCGCGCAGCCGTCGAGGAAGGCGTGGTGCCGGGCGGCGGCGTCGCATTCGTGCGCGTACAGAAGGTGCTGGAGAAGCTCTCCGGCGCCAACGAGGACCAGAATGTAGGCATCCGCATCCTGACGCGCGCGATCGAGGAGCCATTGCGGCTGATCGTGCAGAATGCCGGTGAGGACGGCTCGGTCGTGCTGGCCAAGGTCCGCGAGGGCAAGGGCAGCTTCGGCTACAACGCCGCGACCGGCGTGTACGGCGACCTGATCGAAATGGGCATCCTGGATCCGACCAAGGTCAC
>JAHFSF010000174.1 GCA_023265875.1 Gammaproteobacteria bacterium
GCGTGACCGATTTCCTGCGCTTGCACCTTAACGATGTCAGCACATTCCTGAGACGGGTCACCAGCGACCTGACCAATGACGCACGCATCGGCACCTGCAGCTTCCGGCCGATCGAGGAGAAGGGCCGGAACCTGAAGCCGCATGCGAGCAACGAACTGGTGCATGTCGATGCGGGAGCCTACGGCGCGACCAATGGCGATCGCATCCTGCGTTTCTTCGTCAATGTCAATGCCGATCGCGACCGCGTCTGGGCCACAAAGGGAACATTCGAGAGCGTGCTGGATCGCCATGGACGCCGGGCCGGGCTGCTCGACGACTCAGGCCGGCTCTGCGTGTCCATCGCGAAGAGCGGCGCCGACCGCGCCTTCAGCGCCGTCGTGGCCGGGCTCACGCACCTCAACCCGCTTGCCACGGTCCTGGACTCCAGCCCCTACGATCGCGCGATGCGGCGCCTGCACAACTACATGAAGGACGACGAGGGATTCAGGAGCGACCAGACGGGCCTGCAGGAGATCCGCTTCCCGCCGAATACTGCCTGGATGGTTTTCACGGACGGCGTCAGCCACGCGAGCGTCGAGGGCCAGTTTGCGCTGGTCACGACGATGATCGTGCGCCGCGCCCGCATGCGTCGGCCGGAACTCGCGCCATTCAATACGCTTCTCGCCCGCGCCCCGGCCAGGGCCGCCTGACGCCGCCTACCAGTGCACACCTCGCAACAGCGAGGCGAACAGCACGGCTTCCTTCGTCGGTGGCGTCGCCGGCTTTTTATCGGCCGGATCACCCGTGGCGGTCGTCGAATCCGGAAACATCCGGTAGGCCGTGTTCATGATGACCTCGGTGATGCGGGGAGCGGCAAGGTGCAGGACTTCGGCCGCCAGCCCGAGCTTCGTCGCGATGCGCTTCGGGCGGGCAATGATGGCTTCGGCGATCATGTCGGCCGCCTCGTCGGCTGTCGCGACCGGCATCTGCTCATAGATCCTGGTCGGCGCGATCATCGGCGTGCGCACCAGCGGCATGTTGATGATCGTGAAGCTGACGCCACGATCGGCAAATTCCGCCGCCGCGCAGCGTGTCCATGCTTCCATTGCCGCCTTGGATGACACGTAGGCGGAAAAGCGCGGGGCATTCGACAGCACGCCGATGGACGAGATGTTGACGATGTGCCCGGCGCCACGTTCCAGCATCGACGGCAGCAGCGCCATCGTCAGCCGGACCACGGCGAAGTAGTTGAGCTGCATCGTCCGCTCGAAATCGTGGAACCGGTCATAGGACAGGTCGATCGAGCGGCGAATCGAGCGTCCGGCGTTATTCACCAGCACGTCGACTCCGCCGTGCTCCGCCAGCACCTTCCTCGCCAGCGCGTCGCAGGCCTGATCGTCGGCGATGTCGCACTGGCAGGCGAACACGCTGCCGCCATTTTCCGCGATCTTCAGCCGCGCGGCCTCGAGTTTCCCGGGATCGCGCGCGACGATGATGACCCTGGCACCGGCGCCCGCACAGCGCTCGGCAGCCGCGAGGCCGATCCCGGATGATCCGCCGGTGATCAGCACGACCTTGCCGCGCACCGTGCCCGCAAGGCTGCGGTCCAGCGAAAGGTCCGGGTCGAGGTGGCGCTCCCAGTAATCCCACAGCCGCCAGGCGTAATCCTCGAGCGGCGGCACGCGGATGTCGGTGCCCTCAAGCAGCCGCTGGGTCCGCGTCGCGTCGAAGCGGGTCTGCCAGTTGATGAATTGCAGCACGTCGTGAGGAACGTGCAGGTCACGCAGGATCGTATCGACAACCTGCCGCAACGGCCGGTAATTCGAGATCGACGCAGTCACGGCCGCCGGAATGAGCTCCAGCAGTTTTGGATCGATGCGGAATGCCATGGTCGGGGCATGACCCGAGCGCGCGAACAGGTTCAGCACTTCGCCGACCCTGCGCTGCCTAGGGTCGGTCAGGTGGAAACACTGCCCGTCCTGGCCCTCCACGTGCGCCAGGTGATCCATCGCCGCGGCAACGTAGTCGACCGGGACCAGGTTGATGTAGCCGCCCTCGAATCCGATCAACGGGAACCATGGCGGCAGCGAGTGCCGCAGCTTCTGGATCATCTTGAAGAAGTAATAGGGACCGTCGATCTTGTCGATCTGGCCGGTCTGCGAATGCCCGACCACGATGCCCGGGCGGTAGACACGCCAGGGTCGCTTGCAATGGTTGCGGACCAGCGCCTCGGATTCGTGCTTGGTCCTGAAATAAGGGTGATCGAGGCCTGAGGCCTCCTCGAACATGTTTTCCCGAAATGTTCCCTCGTAGAGACCCGCCGCAGCGATCGAACTGACCAGATGGAAGCAGCCGGCCTGCACCCTGTCCGCAAACTGCATCGCGTGGTCGGTGCCGACGACATTTGCCGTCTCCTGGTCATCGGCCGCGGCTGTCATGTCGTAGATCGCCGCGAGATGGAACAGATGCCCGATCTTTCCGGACAGCTTGCGTGTGTCGGTGGCGGTGATGCCGAGGTTCGGCTCGGCGAGGTCGCCGGCAATCGGGACAATGCGGTTCGCGCGGGGTCCCCACAACTCGCGCAGGGTTTCGAACTTCTGCAGCGACTGCGGTCGCACCAGCACGTAGACCCGGCCACCACGCGCCAGCAACCGCTCGACGAGGTGGCGACCGATGAAGCCGGTCGCACCGGTGACGAAATACGCCATCTGCTGCTCCCTGCCCGAATGCGGTTATCATCCACTCTAAACTGATGGTCAATGAAACGGAACGCATGTCCGCCGTGGACGCAGCCTGGCTGCGGATGGACCGGCCGACCAACCTGATGATGATCATCGGCGTGATCGTGTTCGACGGTCATGTCGATTTCCCCCGGTTCCGCCGGACAATCGAGGAACGCTTCCTGAAATTCCCGCGCTTCCGCTGCCGCGCCGTGCAGGACGCGCTGTCGGCAAGCTGGGAGCGGGACCCTGACTTCGACCTTGACCAGCATGTCTTCAAGGTCGCATTGCCGGCACCTGCCGGCCAGGCGGAACTGGAGGCGCTGGTATCCGACCTCGCCGGCACCGACCTCGACCGGCGCCGTCCAATGTGGCGTTTCGACGTCATCGAGGATTTCGCCGGCGGCGGCGCCATGATCCTGCGCATACATCACTGTTACGCGGACGGCATTGCAATGGTGCGCGTCTTTCTCACATTGATGGATCCGGAGGCAGATCCGCGCAAACCGCGTCCGACGGCCGCGGGCCATGACCCGTCGGGCACGGCAGACGACGCGGCCCTGCCGTGGCTCGACCGGCTGAATGTCCCTGGTGCGGCAATCATGCAGCGGGTGCTGACCGAGGGCGCGCAATGGTTCGGAAAGGCGGCGGACCTGACCAGGAATCCCGAGCAGGCCGCCGAACTCGCCCGCCATGCGCTCGGCATCGCGGTGGAATTGACCCGGGTCGCAACGCTCGCCGATGATCCGCCGACCCGATTCAAGGGCGAGCTCGGCACACGCAAGATCGCGGCCTGGACGGAACCACTGCCACTCGCCGAAGTGAAGGCCGTCGCCAAGGCGCTCGGATGCACGGTCAATGACCTGCTGATGTCGACCGCGGCCGGCGCGCTCGGCGCTTACCTGCGTGATCACGGCGAGGCGACCGCTGGCCTGACGATACGCGCGACGGTGCCGGTGAACCTGCGCGATCCGCAAGCCGCGGTTTCGCTCGGCAATCATTTCGGACTCGTGTTCCTCGACCTGCCCATCGGCATCCGCGATCCGCTGGAACGCCTGTTCGCCGTGCACGCATCGATGACGGCGCTCAAGAATTCGTACCAGCCGGTGCTGACGCTCGGGCTGATGGCGACGCTCGGCATGTTGCCCGGTTCAGTCGAGGCTGCGGCAATCGACCTGCTTGCAAGCAAGGCGACGACCGTCGCGACCAACGTGCTGGGTCCGTCACAGCCGCGGTACATGACTGGAAGGCGCATCTCGAGGATGATCTTCTGGGTCCCGCAGTCAGGGGACATCGGCCTCGGCATCAGCATCCTGTCCTATGCAGGCCAGGTGCAATTCGGCCTGATCGCGGACTACAAGCGCGTTCCGGACCCGGCCGCCCTGACCGCCCGGTTCCATGATGAATTCGAAAAAATCGTGCTCGCGCTGCTGCTCGGGCCGTACCTGCGCAGCGCAGCCTGAGGCTGCATCCGGTTATTCGAGCTCGACCTTGGCCTGCTCGACGTCGAGCCGTTCCATCGCATCGGCCGGCTGGCAGGCCGCCGCCTTGCGGTAGAGCTCGATGGCCCGCGTCCTCTGCCGGTCGCCATGCAGCAGCAGCAGTCCATTGGCGAACTCCATGTGCGCAATCGCCGACGTGGGATTCAGTTTCAGCGCCAGCTCGAACGACTTTGCGGACTTCGCTGCGTCAGCGCCGTAGGTCAACCGCCCGGCGAGCGCGCCGACCTTGTCGATGATCTCCGCGTGATAGAGCCCGAGCGCGATATGGGCGTCGGCATGCCCGGGCTCGAGCTCGATCGCTTTCTCGAGCGCCCTGTGCACCTTGCCGCCGATGCCCTCGGCCAGGGCCTTGACGATCGAGATGCGCTGCGCGTACCGGCCCAGCACGAAGGCCTGCATGTACCACGCGTTCGGATAGTCGGGCAGTGCGGCAATCGCGGCGTCCGCGCGCTTCGCGGCCTCTTCCAGCAGGCGCACGGCGCGACGATCGTCTTCCTCGAGGTAGGTTGCGGCGACTGCCGCCGCCTTGTTCGCAATCGTGGCGCCCAGCGGGCCGAGCTTCGACCCAAGCGAGATCGCATCATTGAAGTCGCCACGATGGTAGGCCCGCCATGCCTGCTGCAACTGCGGCGCAAGTGCTGCGGCCTCGGCCTTCGCCCCGCAAGTCCGCCTGACCATT
>JAHFSF010000175.1 GCA_023265875.1 Gammaproteobacteria bacterium
CTGGTCGAGGTCGATGTAGCACAGCGCATACGCCGTCTCGCGCGCCTTGGCGCTTTTCAGCGCACGCTCGACGCGCGTCTCGAACTCGCGGCGGTTCACCAGGCCGGTCAGGACGTCATGACTCGCGTGATAGGACAGGCGCCGGTTCAGCTCGCGTGATTCCGATACGTCGTGGAATACCAGCACGCCACCGGTGACCGTTCCGCTGCCGTCGCGGATCGGCGAGGCCGTGCTCTCGATGTATAGCTCGTTGCCGTCGCGACGGATCAACAGCATGGGACGGACTGACTTGATGGACCGGATGCGCCGCACCGCAACTGCCAGCGGATTTTCGAGCGGTTCGCAGGTCTCCTCGTGGAAGGACCGGAAAATCTCGTCGATCGTGCGTCCCAGGCTGTCTTCCAGCCGCCAGCCGGTCAATTCTTCGGCGACCGGATTGAGGTATTCGACGCGCCCGTGGGCGTCGCAGGTGATCACGCCATCGCCAATCGACTGCAGCGTGATCTGGGCGCTTTCCTTCTCGCGGAACAACGCCTCTTCATAGAGCTTGCGCTCGGTGATGTCGAGTTCGACTCCGATCAGCCGCCGCAACCGGCCCTGATCGTCGACGCGCGCGCAGGCGCGCCCGATGACCCAGCGCCATTCGCCATCGGTATGTTTCAGGCGATGCACGCTTTCGAACATCGGCGTCTTGCCGGCAATATGGTCGCGCATCGCCGCCGACACCCGCGCCAGGTCCTCCGGATGCACCATGCGGTGCCAGTCCGGCGAGGTGATGATGTCGTCCTCGGCAAAGCCGAGCATCGCCTTCCATCGCGGCGAAAACCAGGTGCGGTTGCCTTGCGCGTCGTAGTCCCAGAGCCCGTCATTCGCGCAGGGCAGCGCCATGTCCTGCCGTTCCTGCATGCTGGCCAGCCGGTCGGCCAGAGAGACTTTCTCCAGTCCGGTCGCGAGACTGGTGCCAACGAGCTTCAGCAGCAAATGCAGGTTGACGTCCCAACCATCCCGTGGCGACGACGAGGCAAAGGCCAGGAAGCCACGGACGGTGCCCTGTACCGCGAATGCGATCAGCAGCAGCGACCGGATGTCGAGCCCGGCGAGCCGGACGGCATCGGCAGCCTGCTCCGGCCGCACGGTGACCGTGTCGCGGAATTCCAGGATGCGGACGTGCTCGAGGCGCGAGCGGATCCATGGCAGGGATTCCAGGGACTCGCCCTTCAGCACCTCTGGCCGGCACTGGGCAAACGAGCCCTTGGAGGTCGCCAGCGAATCGATGCGCTCGCCGTGCCCATCGAGCAGCGCGAGGAACACCGCATCGGTATTGGTCGCCTCGCGGAGGATCTCGAGGTTCTGGCGGATCACCGCGTCCGCGCTGCCGGCGCTGATGTTCTGGAAGTCGACGGCGACCTTCGTGCAGGTGATGTCGATACCGAGCGGCGGGCGCTCCGCCCGCGGCTGCCACAGCCTGGGCGACAGGATGTCCGAAGCCGTGAATTCAGGTCGGGAGTCGCTTTGCACCGTCGGTACCCGGATTGGATCCCCCCGCATTCCCGGCAGCGTCTCAGCCCGGGATTCGACCACTACAGGAACCAGTCAACGGTCCCTTCCTTCCGGCTAAATCTGCAGTTGCGTGGCATTCTGTCAGAAACGCTTAGGAATGCAAGCTAAGCGCCTGTATTTTCTATGAACCCGATGGTTCCAGACGGCACCAAGGGTGTCGCGGCGGGCTCAGGATTGCGGCGAATCCTCGTGGATTTCGACCACAGGCCAGCGCCGGGCGATCAACCAGCCGACGCCGAACAGATCGACGATGCCGACCCACAAACGGTCGTGCATGCCGTACTTGGACTTTCCCAGAGTGCGCGCTCGGTGTCGAACCGGGACTGACTGCACATGGGCACCGACTCGTTGATACAGGGCCGGGAGGAATCGATGCATGTGGTCAAAGGCCGGCAACGACAGGAAAGTCTCCCGATGCAGCAACTTCAGGCCACACCCGGTGTCCGGCGTTTCGTCCCGCAGCACCCGACTGCGGGCGCCATTCGCGACGCGGGATGAAACACGCCGTATCCAGTTGTCGCGCCGCGCGACGCGATGGCCCATCAGAAGCAGCATTTTCGAGTCGCTGCTTCGCGCCGAATCGCGCGCCGCGAGCAACACGGCCAGATCTGCGGGATCGTTCTGGCCGTCGCCGTCGAGCGTCGCGACCCAGTCGGAGCGGGCCGCGGCAATACCGGTCCACAATGCACGACTCTGCCCGCAGCGCTGCTTGTGTTTCAACAGCCGCAGTTGCGGGAATTCGGCACGGGCCGCCCGCACGGCTGCAGTCGTGGCGTCCGTACTGCCGTCATCGACGAACAGCACTTCATGGGATCCAATCCCCCGCAGTGACGCGGCGATTTCGCGCACCAGCGGCACGATGTTGTCGCATTCGTTGTAGACCGGGATGACTACCGACAAGTCCATGGGATCTCCTCAGCGCCTGTCCAGCGCCTGATGCGCAGTTCGATAGAGTGCCTCGAGCTCGGATTTCATCCGCAGCTGCCATTCCCCGATTCCCTGGCCATCGAGCCGCCGCGGCGCCAGCCGCGGCTCACCGATCGCGAGCACGGCGGAAGTGAACGGCAGTGGCAGGACGAACTGGTCCCAGGTCGGGAAAATGAACGGGTGCCGCGCAGCGAAGGCCATCGGCAGCATCGGCTTGCCCGAGAGCTGCGACAACAGGATCGCGCCCGGCTTGAACACGCGAGCCGGGCCATGTGGCCCGTCCGGCGTAATGGCCGGCGAAATGCCATCGCGCTTGATCGCCTCGTAGTAATCGCGCAGCGCCCGCGCCCCGGTCGCGCTCGCGGATCCGCGGATCACGAAGGCGCCGGCACGACGCACAAGCATCGCGGGCATTTCCCCGTCCACCGACGGGCTGACGAGGAAACCGAGTTTCAGCCCGGTCTTGCGACGCTCCAGCAGGTAGCGCACCGACAGCAGCTGGTGCTGGTGCCAGTACACCGGAATCACGGCCCCGTGGTCCGCCAGGGCCTGCTCGAGCCTGCCTTCGCCGAGGACGCCGACGACCCGGGTCATGGCCCACCAGGCGTTGATGATCGAGCCGGCGACGGGCACCCCCAGGCGATAGAGCGCAAGCCGCGTCCGGGTCAGGCGCCGCTTCGAGCGCGTGACCTTCCGGTACAGCGTGTTGCGCGGCCGCGGCGATGGATCGCTCACACCCCGCTCCCACGGGACTCGACAAGTGGCGCGTCGGCAAACAACGTCGACGCGGCAAGCCAGTTGACTTGCGGCATTTCAACCGGTGCCGTGGTCGCCATGCTGACGAGGATATTCCTGCCGAGATCGAGGCGCGCGAGGTGGTAAGTGCGGCCCGCATGATGCCCAATGGTGCCGTCGATCTCCACCCGTCCGGCAGCAAGCACGCCGTGACCGCAGGCCTTGAGCACGGCTTCCTTGCCGGTCCACAGGGCGGCCGCATCCAATTGCCCTGCATTCACCTGCGCGCGCTCGGCGGGCGATGTCACGAGCCGCAGCGATGCAAGTTCGACATCAGCTACCCGCTCGATATCGATGCCGATCGCAATGTCCGGCGGTGCAACCGCACAGACAGCAAGACCGGCGCCATGCGCGATGCTGAAGTCCGGCCCGGCGGGCCAGCGCGGCTTGCAGCCAGCGTCATCCGTCAGCAGCGCGAGTGACGGCAAGGGCTGCTGGCGCGCCGCCTGCGCAAGAAGTGCAAGCCCGGTCAGGCTTGCAAGGCCACGTCCCGAGTCGAGTTCGCGCTCGATCAGTGCCGCGCGTCGGGCGGAGAGCCGCCCGAGCCATCGCGCAATTGTAGGCGCCGGCAGGCGTGCAGGAACCGACGCACAATGTAGTAGGATCATCGACATCGAGTCTACGCGACCGCCCACGGCGCCGACGAGTCCACCGGATGATTGA
The DNA here is from genome assembly GCA_023265875.1 of Gammaproteobacteria bacterium. Taxonomy (GTDB): domain Bacteria; phylum Pseudomonadota; class Gammaproteobacteria; order Steroidobacterales; family Steroidobacteraceae; genus SCUD01. Next base: position 3,946 of record JAHFSF010000175.1, read on the forward strand.
AGCCGAAACACTGGTGGATCTGCTGATTGCCAACCGGCGCGTCGACCGCCACATCGGCTACCTCGAAGGGGACAGCGCCGAGCGGCGCCTGTCCTATGCCGAGCTGCATGAGCGGGCACTCGGCATCCTGTCACGACTGCGGCGCCTTGGCGCGAAACGCGGCGACCAGCTGATCATCTTCCTCAACAACAACGAGGCATTCATCGATGGATTCTGGGCGGCGCTGGCCGGCGGCATCGCACCGGTGCCGCTCGCGGTCGGCATCAGCGACGAGCACCGCTTCAAGCTGTTACGGGTCGCCAGGAAGCTCGGCGAACCCTGGCTGTACACCGATCGCAAGACGCTGGATAGGCTGGGTGCGTTCGCCGCGGAGAATTCCACGACCGCGGCCTTCAACAAGCTGAGCGCGCGCGCCTTCCTGATCGACGACATCGAGGACGTCGGACGCGCGGCCGACCCGGTCTCCGTGCGCCCCGGCGATATCGCCTTCATCCAGTATTCCTCGGGCTCGACCAGCGACCCCAAGGGCGTCGTGCTGACGCACGGCAACATACTGGCCAACGCGCGCGGCGCATCGGAAGCGGCCGGTTTCTCGGATCGCGACGTCTCCGTTTCATGGATGCCGCTGACCCACGACATGGGCCTGATCGGCTTCTTCATCATCATGTTCGCGAACCGGATGCAGCTGAACCTGATGCCGACGGAATTGTTCGTCCGCCGGCCACTGCTGTGGACGACATTCCTGTCGCGCAAGCAGGCGACGTTGAGTTCCTCGCCCAATTTCGGCTATCGCCATTTCCTGAAGGTGCTTGGCGACCGCCCGCTCGAAGGCATCGACCTTTCGTCCGTGCGGCTGATCTTCAACGG
>JAHFSF010000176.1 GCA_023265875.1 Gammaproteobacteria bacterium
GCGTTATCTTCGTCGGTTCGGTGGCGCTGCGGGCCATTTTCGGGCGTGCGCTCGGCTCGGCCGTGACCGGCGCCGCCGCCGGGTCCTTCGCGTGGTGGCTGACGCAGGCGCTGGGGCTCGCGATCGGCGTCGGTTTCCTCGGATTCATCGCCTCGCTGCTGTTCGGCTTCCTCGGCGGCGGCCGCTGGTCGAGTCGCCCGGGTCACGGCGGCTGGACGTCGGGGGGCTGGGGCAGCGGCGGATTTGGAGGCGGTGGTTTCGGCCGTGGTGGCGGCGGATTCGGCGGAGGCGGCGGCAGCTTCGGTGGCGGCGGCGCCTCGGGGCGCTGGTAAATCATGCAGTCCGGGCGCGTGCTACGTCATTTGTTCACGACTCACTGGGGCACCCGGCGCCGGTTCACGCCGGAAGTGCGAGTGCGCATCGAGCAGGCGCTGCAGCGAATCGAAGGGCAACACGCGGGCGAGCTCCGTTTCGCGATCGAAACCGCGTTCGACCTGCCCGAACTCTGGTACGGGGTCACGCCGCGACAGCGCGCGCTGCAGTTATTCGGTCACCTCGGCGTGTGGGACACCGCGGGCAACAATGGCGTGCTCATTTATGTGCTGATGGCCGACCGCAACGTCGAGATCATTGCGGACCGCGCGGTCGCTCTGCGGGTCTCGCAGGCCGAGTGGGATGCCGTGTGCCGCGGCATGGAAGACCACTTCCGGGCCGGCCGCTTTGCCGAGGGCTCCGAGGCCGGCATCGCCGCGGTCGGCAGTCTGCTCGCAAAGCACTTTCCCGGCCGCGGCGGGGATCGCGACGAGCAGCCGAACCAGGCGGTCCTGCTGTAGCAGGCGTCGTGCGCTTGCAGCAGGCGTGGTGCGCGCCGCCGCGGCAGCGCGCACCAGTCGCACGTGCTGGCCGTCGTCAGGGCTGCGCGGGCGCCGCGGCGGGCATCGGGCCCTCGGCGTTCAGTTCATACGCGATGCGCCACGCGCCGTCGGCACCCTTCTGCCAGTAGTCGGCGAACGGATTCGCGAGGGTTTCCGCCTTTTTCTTGCCCTTCATCGTGACGGTGAACGAACCATTCGAAAACGTAAGCGCTTCGGTGTCATTGATGACGACGAGCTTGTCGATCGTTATCGTGCCGAAGCTGACGGACTCGAACGTCGCAATGAAATCACTGACACCCTTCTCGATGGCGGCGCGGCCCTTGAACGTCGACGCATCCGGCAGGATCCACGTGGCATCTTCGGTGAAGAAGGCGGCAAAACCCGCGGCGTCCTTGTTGTTCAGGCCTGCCTCGATTTTCTCCAGAGCTGCCGAGAGCTCTGCCTGGATCGCGGCTGCGTCCGGCGCCGGCGGTGCCGCAGGCACCTCAGGAGCCTTCTGGGCACACCCGGTGAGCAGTGCAAGAACGATGATCGAGCCGGTGGACATCAAGAGCTTCATGGCGCGTCTCCTGGGGGATATCGAATGCAACCGAGAGCCGCGGATATTACACAATCGGTTGCCGCGGCTCCACTTCTAGAATGTGTATGTTCCCCTCATATAGTAGAAGGCGCCGTTGAAGGTAATCGGCGACAGCACGTCGTAGGGCAGGTTGCCGAAATAGTTGATGTCGGAACTGGAGAGATCCGGATAATTGTCCAGGATGTTGTTGCCGCCGACCGCGACCCTCAGGGCCTTGCTCACCCGGAACTCGACATCCAGGTCGACACCCCATTCGGCGCCGTAGATCTGCTCCGGCTCGAAACCGTCGCCAAAATTGAATACGCGCTTCGTTTCCCCGTAACGGGTCGCCCGGCCCAGTATCGACCAGCGGTCGCTGGTCCAGTGCCCGGTCAGGATGAGCTTGTCATCCGGAGCCGCCGTCTCCAGCGTGTTCTGCTCTTCGACGCCAAACAGCACGGTACCGACGCCAAGCGAGTCCAGGACGGGTGGATTGGGGTCGACATGGACGACATCGGTCTCGGAGTTATTGTAGGCGGCACTGACGCTTAGCTTGCTTGCCGGCAGATCGAAGCCATACTCGGCGACGATGTCGTAGCCTTTTGTTTCAGTATCGACCGCATTCGTGAAGAATCGCACACCGAGGACATTCGGTATGCCGAGCGAGGCGTCGATGAAGTCCGTCACGGCCTGGCCGCCGATGCGCTCCGACAGCGTGATCCGGTCATCGATATCGACTCGATAATAGTCCACCGTCAGGTGGAATCCGGCGTCGGTCCGGACCACGAAGCCGAGGTTGTAGCTAACCGATTCCTCTGCCTTGAGATCCTGTGCGCCCAGCAACAGTGCGATCGGGTCGTCCGTTGGCAGGTTCAGGACCTGCTCGAGCTGTCCGCCGGTGCCAAAGCTGGTCGTCGAACCCTTGAAGAATGACTGGGTCAGGGACGGCGCCCGGAAACCGGTGCCGACCGTGCCGCGGATGGCAAGGGCCGGCGAGAACTCGTAGCGGGCGGAAAACTTGCCATTGGTCGAATTGCCGAAGTCGCTGTAATCCTCGAACCGGCCGGCGATTCCCAGCGAAAGCCTGTCGGTGACGTTGGACTCGAGGTCCACGTAGATGCTGGCGGCATTCCGATCGACGTCGACTGTTTCGCCGGGCTGCAGACCGGACCCGGCCTGGGTGCCGATTTCGGCCCCGACGACCGGCCCGGCGACGTAGGACTCCGGATCGCCGGCTGTCGTTTTATAAGCCTCGTTGCGGTACTCGAGACCCCAGGCAAAGTTCAGCGGGTTCGCAAATCCACCCACGTCGAAGGCTCTCGTCATATCGAACCGCAGGTCCCACTGCGTCAGCTTCAATTCCTCGATGTTGAAGCTCGTCGGGCTCGCGGCGCCGAGGGACGCGTTGAGCGAGTTCGTGATGTCGTGGTCAAAGTTGTTGGAACCGTAAACGGCGCTCAGGTCCCAGGTCCAGTCCGACGCCAGCGATCCGCGCGCGCCGGCGGCCAGTGAGAAATCATCGACGGTGGCGTCCAGGACCGGGACATAGCCATTGGGGAATATCGACGGCACATTCCTCGTCGGCGAGTCCGGGTAGCGGAAGAAGTTCGCTCCTTCGCCCTGGCGATGCGAATAGCTGCCGAACGAATAGAACTCGACGGCGTCGCTGATATCGACGGCCGAGTTGTACATCAGGTTGATGTCTTCCATCGGGCCATCGCCGGCCTTGTGCGTCTGCGTCCCGAACAGCGCCAGGTTGAGAGGGGTCTGCTCTTCGAAGAACGGAATCTGGTCGGGGCCGGAGCGCAGCGTCTGGTTCCTGTCTCGATATTCCGCGGTCAGGTTCAGGAAACCGCCTTTCCCGACGCTCAGGCCCAGATTGGTGGTCACGAAAATCGTTTCGCCGTCTTCGATGCTCCTGCCGGTGGGCTGGAAGTCGGTCATGTTCTGACCGAGACTGATTGACGCCTCCCCACCTTCCGCGGCGTCCTTCAGCACGATGTTGATGACACCGGCGATGGCATCGGAACCATACTGGGCGCCGGCACCGTCGCGCAGCACTTCGATGCGCTTGATCGCGCCCACGGGAATGCTGTTGAGGTCGACGGGACTCGTGCCCTTGCCGAGTTTCGATTCGGTGGTCAGCGTCGCCGTGCCATGCCGTCGCTTGCCGTTGATCAATACGAGCGTCTGGTCGGGACTCAGGCCCCGCAACTGCGCGGGCCGCACCAGGTCGGCGAAGTCGGAATTGGACTGGCGCGGCAGGTTGAAGGACGGCACCAGGGACTGCAAGGTTGCGCCAACTTCGCCAGGAAGCGTGGCGGACTGCTCGATGTCGCCTGTTGCGATCACGTCGATCGGAGCCATGCTCTCGTCGGCGCTGTGGCCGGCAAAGCGTGTACCCACGACGACGACTTCCTTCAGGGCCTCGACATCACTGGCTGCGATTGCGATTCCGGGCAGGGACAGGCACAGGCCGGTCGCGGCAAGGCCGAGGATCGAGCGATCTATTGAATGCGGTATTCTTTCCATGACGCAGCCCTTCCATGCATGAGTCGGCAGCGGTTGAGTCTATGACCGCGGGAAAGGATCGGTCAACGCCGGATCTGGATGCTCCAGTCAGGCCCGGATTCGACCCGGTAATGTTCCGCGAAATTGCCCTGGTTGATGGCCAGTGACACGTTGTCGAGACTGTTCAGGTAGAGCAGTGGCTCATCGAGGCCTACGCCGCCGAACGTAGCGACGTACGGCATGGTCAGTTCGAGGACGACTTCAGTCCCCCTGGCGATGCTCACCTTGACCGGGTCGCCAAACTTGAGTTGCAGCATTTGCAACGTCCCGCGGTCGACATTCGTCCAGATATTGCCGAAAGTGCCGTCATGAGTCTGGATGTTGCCGTAGACCACGCCGTTTTCGTACCGGGCCTTCTCGTACGGAATCAGCACTACCTGGTTGGGAAGCTGCGGGCCGACCTGCTCGAAGGAAATGATTCCCGCGGCCAGCCGTGCTCCGGTGTACGAGTAAACGTCGCGCCCATGGAAGGTATATGACTTCTCGGAGTTCTTGCGCCGGTTCACCGCCTCATCGATCTCCCTGACTTCGGCGATGCCGAGGCGGGGAGCGACGAAGGTCAGCGTTCCATTGTCGGGTGTCACGAAATAGTGGCCCGAGTTGGTCTTCAGCACCACTGACTTGCGATTGGTGCCGACGCCGGGATCGACCACCGACACGAAAACGGTTCCGGGTGGCCAGTACTCGGCGACCTGCACGAGGCGCAGGCCCGCTTCCCAGATGTTGAACACGGGGATGTCG
>JAHFSF010000177.1 GCA_023265875.1 Gammaproteobacteria bacterium
CGCCGATGGCCCTGTCAGTGTCAGCCGCAAGGCGAATGATTTCGCGCTTGCTGACATCCTGTGCCCGAATCCACATGCCGCCATGGACTCCGCGCCGAACCGTTACCAGGTTCTCATGCGCCAGTACGCGAATCGCCTCTCGAACGGTCATGCGCGCTACCCCAAGCTGCTTCGCAAGGACACGCTCGGGCGGGAGCCGATCTCCGGGCAGGAGCAGGCCCATGTGGACTGCGCGCTGGATCTGCTGGGCGACCAGCTCATAAGCGGCTACCGGCCTGATGGGACTCAAGTGGTTTTGCGTTCGCATCTTTCTCACCTGATGCATTATCAGCTTCGCCGCGGCGACGATGGTCTGGCACGCCTGCGGAAGCGGGTCATACGCATTCTAAACCCATTTTCAGGGCGCGCAGGAGGTGGCGCTGATCCATCCGGCTGGATCGGGGGTCAGCACCCCTTGCGGGCCTACCGGAAAGTGGGGTATCTTGCCGAGGCGCCATAAACGTTCAATCTTTAGACCTTTAAATTTGATTGAGACGGAGTGCCAGTCATTCCACGGAATCCCATCCGATCCATCGGCATTGGATGTGCGCAGGATGTCAGCTGATGGCAGCCGGACGGTGATCCACACCAAGCGACCGGAGACGTCAATGCAAGAAGCAAGTGCTTTGGATCCGACTCCCAGGCAGTTCTCATCCGCAGTCGCCGTGTTCATCGCGGCACTCGCCTGCCCGGCAATTGCGCAGACACCGGCGCCGGCGACCGTGCTTACGGAAGTCATGGTCACTGCGACGAAGCGGGAATCGACGGTGCAGAACACGCCAGTCAGCGTGACTGCAGTTTCCGGCCTGGATATTGAGGAACGCGGTCTCACGAATTTGACCGGGCTTGTGCAGTCTGTTCCTGGCCTGTCCATGAGAACAAGCGGCCCGGGTCAGACCGAGTTTGAGATGCGTGGCATGGCATCGACGGGCGGTAACTCGCCGACGGTGGGATTCTATCTGGGTGATACGCCGCTGACCGCACCGGCGACGACCAATAATGGCAAGGTCGTCATCGACCCGAACCTCTACGACCTGAACCGTATCGAGGTCCTTCGCGGCCCACAGGGAACGCTGTACGGATCGGGTTCAATGGGTGGCACGATCAAGCTCGTTCAGAATCCGCCGAACCCCGAGAACTTTGATGCGTCCGCAGAGGCGGTACTCGGTTCTACGGAAGGCGGCGGATTCAACAATCGTGAAAACGTAATGCTGAATATTCCGTTTGGATCTGGCACTGCTGCGCTTCGCATCGTTGGCTCCGAATCCGAAGACAGCGGCTGGATTGATCGCGTCGTCATCACCGAGGAAGATTTCCCGCAGTTGACGGACGGCGGCACGCAACGCGGCGATGTGGAAGCTGCTCCCGTCGCGGTGAGGCATAAAGACGCCAATAATGCGAACTTGACGGCAGCTCGGGTGAGCCTCCTGTGGCGTCCGACGGATCGGCTGGAGATCACACCATCGTACCTGTATCAGCGAATCAAACAGGACGGCCTCAGCCAGATCGACAGCAACCCCGGGACTGATGTGCACTACGAGCCATTCGACGTGGCGGAGCCATTCTCGGATGATTTCGATCTGGGCAGCCTGAATTTCCGATACAACTTTGCTGCGTTCGAACTGGCCTCCACTACATCCCGCTGGACCCGCAGCGAACACCTCAATCAGGATGCGACAGAGCAGTGGCAATGGGCGCTGGGAGTCCCTTCTGTCTACGCTTCGCAGGACGGAATCGGCCCTATTGTCCCGAACCTTGAAAATGACAAGTCGGAGCAGAACAGCGAAGAGGTAAGGCTGACTTCCATCGGCACGTCAGCATTGCAGTGGCTGGTCGGCTATTTCTACGGCGATTTCGAGTCGAGCTGGAACGTGGAGATCATTGGGCCTGAAGGCGTGCCGCTGTTCGGAATCGAGAATCTCTACACGCAGGTCGTACCGACGAAGATCAAGCAGCAAGCCGTGTTTGCAGACCTGTCCTACGAGCTGACGTCGCGGCTGAAGGCCACAGCCGGCCTGCGCCGCTACACCTACGACAACTCGACGAAGACGACTGTATCCGGCGCGGTCAGTCCGACGGGTTCGGACGATGTCGCCGTATTTTCGACTTCCGAGAATGACAAGGGTCTCAATCCAAAGTTCGGCCTGTCATTTGCTGCGAGCGAGAATCTGCTGGTCTATGCGGCGATCGCCAGGGGATTTCGTCCCGGCGGCGGCACCGGGCCAATTCCGACATCGGGCGCGCTTGGCGACTTTTGCGAGGAAAACCTCCAGGCACTTTTCGGCACGACGGATTTCGTCCCGTCGCCTGAGTCCTATGGGGCTGACCATGTCTGGAACTATGAGCTCGGCGGGAAGATGAGGGCGCTTGATGACCGGCTGACCATCAACGGCGCGGTCTATTTCGAGAAGTGGTCCGGGGTGCAGCAGAACATTCCGCTGGCTTGCGGCTACCAGTTCACAACCGATGCCGGCGACGCGGAAGTCAAAGGTTCGGAAGTTGAGATGCAGGCGGTCCTGGCGCCGGGCCTGATCTTTTCCGCCAATGTCGGGTACACGAACGCGGAGCTGGTGACGAGCAATGTACAGGGAGTCGGCATCGAACCCGGCACACCCGTGCAGCAGGTTCCTGACTGGACCTGGTCCGCGTCGCTTGCCTACCAGCGCAGCGTCTCCGACCAGCTCGAATTCACTTCCCGTCTGGAGCACGCATATGTTGGAACGCGGACCGACTCGACCTTTACGATCAACCAGGTGCCGTCCTATGACCTGACGAGCTTCCGAGCCGGCGTCAATGGTAACCGTTGGTCAGCTGTGCTCTTCGTAAGCAACATCTTCAATGAACGAGCCAAGCTCAACAATGTGACTCAACTGAGCATCAACAATCCAATCTACGACAGGGTCGCGGTCAACCAGCCGCGGACCTTCGGCATCGACCTGAACTACCGATTCGGAGGCAATGGCCCTTGATCGCGCATTGCAGGACCGGGTGCACCACTTGCAGGCGCATTGAAAATCGACATTGAGCCGTCGCCTGAGGTCCGCCGCTTGATTGATGCATCGCTCACGGGGGAATTGAGCAAATGCCGTTTACGAAGTCGCAACAGATAGAAGCGTACCGGCGCATGTTGCGGATACGCAGATTTGAAATTGAAGGCACACGACTTTTCAAGGCGGGAAAGATCCCGGGAGCGTATCACGCAAGTACTGGCCAGGAAGCAGCCATCGTCGGCGCGTGCATGGCTCTGCGCGACGATGACGCAATGACCGGCACTCACCGGTCCCATGGGCACCCGATTGGCAAGGGTGCAGACCTGAATGGCCTGATGGCGGAATTGATGGGCAAGGAGACGGGAATCTGCAAGGGTCGCGGCGGATCCATGCACCTCGCCGACAACAGCGTCGGAATCATCGGGGAGTCAGCAATTGTCGGAGGTGGAATTCCATTGGCGACCGGCTGCGGTCTCAGCGCTAAAGTGCGGCGTTCCGAGCAGGTGACTCTCTGCTTTTTTGGCGACGGAGCGGTCAATCAGGGCACCTTCCATGAGTCGCTGAACATGGCTTCGCTCTGGAAGCTTCCGGTGATCTACTTCTGCGAGAACAATGGCTACGCCATCATTACCTCGGTTGCGCGCAGTCATGGTCAGCCGAGCATCGCAAAGCGGGCGCAGGCCTACGGCATGCCAGGGGTGGTCGTCGATGGCCAGAGCGTTTCCGACGTTTTTGACGCGACGAGCGAAGCTGCGGCGCGTGCCCGACGCGGAGAAGGCCCGACATTGATCGAGGCGAAGACGTATCGGTTCGACGAACACAATGTCGGGCTGCTGGTACCCGGCGAACCGTATCGTCCGCCCGCCGAGGTGGAGGAATACACGACTCGTCGCGATCCGATTGCGCTTTACCGCCAGGCACTGTCGGCGACGGGATTCAGCGACTCGGATCTCTGTGCAATTGAAAATGAGGCTGCCGAAGCCGTGAGTCAGGCGATCGAATTTGCCGAGCGGAGCTCGCTCCCCGATCCGGCGACCCTGTATGACTACTTGTACAGCAATCCCGTGGAATCTCGCCTGCGGTCCCATTGAGGAGTGATTGCCGTTGCCAGACGCACGCGAGAAGCCGGATATCGCCACGCACGTTCGGATGAGCTATCTCAATGCGATCATTGAGGCCCAGATCGAAGAAATGGAACGGGATGAACGCGTCATCCTCATGGGCGAGGACATCGCGGTCTATGGAGGTGGCAAGATCGTTGAACGCTTTGATGCGACGCGAATCTGGAGCATGCCCATCTCCGAGGCGAGTTTTACAGGCGTCGGCATCGGGGCTGCGATCACGGGGCTGCGTCCGATAGTCGACCTGGGCATTGCCAGCTTCATGTATCTGGCGTCGGACCAGATTATCAATCAGGCCGCAAAGCTGCGTTTCATGACCGGCGGCCAGGTTCAGGTGCCAATCGTCTTCCGCTGCTGCATGTATTACGGTGCCGCACTGGCTGCCCAGCACTCCGATCGGCCATATCCGCTGTTCATGAACGTGCCTGGCCTCAAGATCGTCAGTCCAACGAGCGCCGCGGACATCAAGGGTTTGTTGAAGTCCGCCGTGCGGGATGATGACCCGGTCCTCATCTTTGAAGATACAAAGCTCTGGCCAGT
>JAHFSF010000002.1 GCA_023265875.1 Gammaproteobacteria bacterium
CCGCGAATTTTACGGCCTCGAAAAGCTGTGGGATCTGCGTCCCATGCAGCGCGAGCCGGTCCCGGCCTGAGTTGCGATCGTGCATGCCCGGCTGATTGCGGCCGGCACCCGCTTGCCGGTATGGGTTGACCAGGGATACGCCGACTACGCGGGGCGCCTGGGCGCGGGGCTGCGCCTGCAGCTGATCGAGGTCCCGGTCCCGCGACGAGGCGGCGATGCCGACATCGTGCGCGCGCGCGCCGTTGAAGGCCGCCGCATGCTGGCGGCAATCGAGCCGCGGGATTTCGTCGTGGCGCTCGAAGCGACCGGGCGGCCCATGACGACCCCCGAACTCGCGCGCTGGCTGGAGGCCAGGCTCGCCGGTGGGCGCGACCTTGCATTCGTGATTGGCGGGCCGGATGGGCTGGCTCCGGAAGTCCTGGCGCGAGCCGACTGCCGCTGGTCCCTGTCGCCGCTGATCTGGCCACACGGACTGGTGCGGGTCATGCTGGCTGAGCAGCTGTACCGCGCGCAGAGCCTGCTGCAAGGTCATCCCTACCATCGCGCCTGAACAGCGGGCCGGGTCCGCCATCCGGCTTCTCCCGGCCTGGCCGGCGAACCGGGTATGCTGGACAATTTCGCGGCCCACTCAATGCCTTACGACCGCATCCAGCTTGCCTCCGGATCGCCAAGACGCAGCCTGCTGCTGGCGCAGATCGGTGTTTCCCACGAGGTGAGGCCGGTTGCCATTGACGAGACGCGCCGCGCCGGCGAATCGCCGCGCGACTATGTGCTGCGGCTGGCGCGGGAGAAGGCGGCGGCCGGTGCCGCTGCGGGTTGTGCGTTGCCCGTGCTGGCTGCCGATACCACCGTCGCAATCGGCAATGAAATTTTTGGCAAGCCGCGGGACGAGGGTGATGGAATCCGCATGCTCGCCGCCCTGTCGGCCAGGAGACACGAGGTGCTGACCGCGGTCGCTCTGGCCTGCGGGAATCGCCTCGCACTGGCGGTCAGTGTGAGTCACGTGACCTTCCGTGAACTGTCCATGGCGGAGTGTCGCGCCTACTGGGTGACCGGAGAGCCTGCCGGCAAGGCCGGGGCCTACGCGATCCAGGGACTGGGTGCCGCGTTTGTCAGCCTGCTCGAGGGCAGTTGCTCGGGCGTCATGGGCCTGCCGCTGTTCGAAACAGCGGCCTTGCTGGACGCCGCCGGCGTGCGGCGCTGGCAGGTGCCGGGATGAGCGTGGAGATCCTCGTCAACGTGACGCCGCGCGAGAGCCGGGCGGCTGTGGTTGAGCAGGGCATCGTTCAGGAACTCTACATCGAGCGGGCCAACCGCCGCGGCCTGACCAGCAACATTTACAAGGGCCGGGTCTCGCGCGTGCTGCCGGGAATGCAGGCCGCGTTCATCGATATAGGGCTGGATCGCGCGGCCTTCCTGCATGCTTCCGACATCCTGCCGGCAGCGGGCCTCGAGCCGGATGCCGAGGCGCCGGACAGCGTGCGCGACCTCGTCAACGACGGCGACGAAATCCTCGTCCAGGTGCTGAAAAATCCGCTTGGCACGAAGGGCGCGCGGCTTTCGACCTATGTGACGCTGCCATCGCGGTTCCTCGTCTACCTGCCGCAGGGGCGGGGTGTCGGCGTCTCGGCGCGCATCGAGAGCGAGTCCGAGCGGCTCCGGCTGCGCGAAACCGTGCAGGACTTCATCGGCGACAGGGGCGGCTGGATCGTGCGCACTGCGGCCGAAAACGCCGGGCTCGAGGCATTGCGCGCCGACATGATGTTCCTCGAGCGCCTGTGGGACGTCGTGCGCGAACGCGGCGTGGCGGCGCACGCGGGCGAGCTCGTGCATGAGGACCTCGCCCTCCCGATGCGCGTGCTGCGGGACCTGCTCGGGCAGCAGGTGGACCGCGTGCTGGTCGATGCGCCCGACGCACATGGACAGATGGTCGCTTTCACGCAGACATTCATGCCCGCGCTCGCTGGCCGCATCGAGCTGTACGATGGCAAGCGGCCGATCTTCGACCTGCACGGCATCGACGACGAAATCGAGCGCGCCCTCGACCGCAAGGTGCCGCTGAAATCCGGCGGCTACCTGATGATCGACCAGACCGAGGCATTGACGACGATCGACGTCAACACCGGCGCCTTCGTCGGCCATCGCAACCTCGAGGATACGATCTACCGCACGAATCTCGAGGCAGCGGTCGCGATCGCGCGGCAGCTGCGGATGCGGAATCTCGGCGGGATCATCATCGTGGACTTCATCGACATGCAGGATGCCGAGCACCGCCGCCTGGTAATGGAAGCGCTGGAACGCGCACTCGCCGGTGACCACACCAGGACGCACATTTCGGCGGTTTCGGCGCTGGGCCTGGTGGAGATGACGCGCAAGCGCACGCGCGAAAGCCTGGAACACCAGCTATGCCGGCCTTGTCCAAGCTGTGATTCCCGCGGTTTCGTCAAGACGGCCGAGACGGTCGCTTACCAGATTTTCCGGGAAGCATTGCGCCAGGCCCGGCAATTCGACTTCCAGGAGTTGCTGGTGCTGGCGCATCAGGACGTCATCGAGCTGCTGCTCGACGAGGAATCCGCGGCGCTGGCCGAGCTCGAACTCGCGATCGGCAAGCCGATACGGCTGCAGACCGAGGCGCTCTACGTGGCGGAGCAATTTGACGTCGTGCTGGTATAGGGCGAAGTAATGCAGGGCGACATGGTCCGGTCCGGGAAGCGATTCAGGAAGTTGTGGCGTTGGGCCGCGGGCACCGCGGCGACGCTCGTCGTGGTCGCCGCGCTGGGCATTGGCGCCTTCCGCCTTGCGATCGAGTTGCTTCCCGGCTACGAGCAGCAGATCGCTGACCAGATCCGTGCCGCGACAGGGTTGCGCCTGCAATTCGATTCGCTGAATGCGAGCATCGGACCCTACGGGCCGGAGATCCAGTTCCATGGCGCGCGCGTGCTGCCGTCCACCGGCGAGGACCCGCTGGTGAGCGCCGAGTCCGGACGCGTGAGCCTGTCGATCGGCAGGTCGTTGTGGTATCGGCGGATCGAGGTCGGGCGCGTCATCCTGGTCGCGCCACGCCTGCATTTCGTGATCCATGCCGATGGCAGTGTCGAACTGGTCGGCCAGCGCGCGATCGAGCCCGCGCCCGGTGTGGAACGCCCTTCGATGACACTCGAACGACTGCCGCGCGGGCTGTTCGCCGTGCGCGACGCAACGCTCGATGTGCTCGACCTGCGCGCCCGCCAGGGCCGCTTTGAGCTGACCGGCGCGAACCTCGAAATGGAGCGCAAGGGCGACCATGTGCGATTGCGCGGGAGACTCGAGCTGCCGGAGCACCTCGGGTCGGCGCTGGAGATCAGGGCTGATGTCAAGGGCGACCTCGAGGACGCGTCAGCGGTCGCATGGCGTGCAAAAGTCGACGCGAAAGGCCTGGACCTGGAGCAGTGGGCTGCACTGCTGCCGGACAGTTTTGTCGTGCCGGCAGCGGGCCATGGTTCGATCGTGGCCAGCGCGCGCGGCATCGGCCGCGAACTCGCGCTGCTGCGCCTGCAGCCGCAGCTTGCCAATCTGCGCCTTCCCGGAGGCGGCGCCGAGTTCACCCGCATCGCCGGCGACGTGCGCATGCAGCGTGACCCTGCCAGCATTTCCATCACAGCGACCGGGCTCGAAATCTCGCGCGAAGGTGCTTCCTGGCGGCCGACGAATCTCGCCGTGACGCTGCGGCGACGCAATGACCGCATTGTCTCGGCTACTGCGCGCGCGGATTACCTGCGCATCGAGAATCTCGTGGCCTTCGCTTCGCTGCTGCCCCAGGGGGCGATGCGCGGAGGGCTCGAGGCCCTGGCGCCGCGCGGCGAGCTGTTTAGTCTCGATGCAACCGTCGCCGATGCGGGACCAGGCTTGCTGCCCGACATCAACGGCCGCGTGCGCTTTGCCGATCTCGGTTTCGAGCCGATCGGCAGGGCCCCTGGTGTCCAGGGACTCGATGGCTCGGTCGAGGGACGCGGCGCTGGCGGCGTCGTACAGATCGCGACCCGCGAGGCCATGATGAAGTGGCCGCTGCAATGGCGCGCGCTGGCCGAGTTCAGGAAAGCCGATGGCCGTCTTGAGTGGAGTCGTTTTGGGAACGGCGTGCGCCTGTGGCTCGACGATGCGGTCGTGGACGCCGGCCACGGCAGCGCGCGTGGCCGGCTCCGCCTGCTGCTGCGGCCGGGCCAGCTGCCGCTGCTGGACTTGAGCGCTACGGTCGCGGGCTTCGATGCGACCCAGACCTGGCGTTACCTGCCGATCGATAAGATCAGCGACAAGTCGCTCGGCTGGCTGGATGCGGCGTTTCGCGCGGGCCACGTCATCAATGCGCAGGTTTCGGTTACCGGGCCGACCCGCGGCTTTCCGTATCGGGAGGGGCAGGGGCGGTTTCATGCCGAGGCGCGCGTGGCGGGTGTGACGCTCTTCTACGCGCCCGGTTGGCCGGTGATTCGCGGCATCGACGCCGACCTCTTTTTCGACGGTCCCGCGATCCGCGTGCTGGCCACGCGTGGTTCGGTGGCCGGCATCCCGATCACGCAGGCGGAAGCGAGCAGTGCGGATTACCGGGACGCCATCGTTGCCGTGCGCGCGTCGGCCCGGGGTGATGCGGGACGCGCCATCCGGTTGCTGCAGGAAAGTCCGCTCGCTCCGTCGCTGGGCGCTGCCTTTGCCGAGTTGACGGGCTCCGGGCCGCTCGCAGGCGAGATTGCGATGTACCTGCCGATCAAGGATTTCGACCGGCGGGTCATCACCGTGATGACCACGTTCGATGGCGCGACCCTGCGTGAAGGCCAGCAGGGCATCGAGGTCGCCGGTCTCGAGGGCAGCTTGTGGGTGCGCAACCGCGAAATCGAGGCACCGGCGCTGACCGGCCAGATGCTGGGCGGCCCGCTGCAGATTTCGCTCAACACCACCAAGCAGCAGAACGGAGACCTGCGCACCCAGGTGAATGCGCAGGGAACGGTGACGGGCGAATTGCTGCGGCCGGTTGCGCGACTGCCGGTGAACGGCGGCATCAGCGGTACTGCCGATTGGCGCGGCTACCTGACCCTTGATCGCAGCGCCGATCCGCAGCGACCGATGATCGGGTCATTGCGGGTCAGCAGCGACCTGCGCGGGCTCGCCTCGAAGATGCCCGAGCCCTTTGCCAAACCGGCCGATGCGGCACGGCCGCTGACGATCAACGCAAGTTTCGGCGGCGACGCGGGGGCCCGCGTCCAGGCACAGCTAGGCCGCGATGTGCACGCGCTGCTGCAATGGCGCAGCAAGCCCGAGGATCCACCCATCGAGCGTGGCGTCGTTTACTTCGGCGCCATGGCGCCCACCTCGCTGCCGCGCGCCGCAGGTCTCTGGCTGGCGGGGAACCTGGAGGCGGCAAGCCTTTCGGATCTGCTCGCCCTGAAATGGGACCAGCCGCGCGGCCGTCCCCTGCAGGAATGGCTCGGCGGTGCCGACCTGTCGATCCAGCGCCTGGAGGTGCTGGGCTACGAGTTTGCCAGCGTGAATGGCCGCCTGCGATCCGGCAATCGTGCCTGGGAAGTCGACGTGAATGCGCCTGCTGCAAGCGGCCACGTCACCGTGCCGCACGAATTTCCCGGCGACGTGCCAATGGTGCTCGATCTCGAGCGCCTGCACTTCGGCAAGAGTGTGCGTGCCGGCGAAGGTGAGGCCGACCCGCGTGAGTTGCCTGCCATCCATGTGGATATCGGCGACTTGCTGTTCGACGGCCGTAGTTATGGGCACCTGCGGGCGGAACTCGCGCGCGGCACGACCGGCATGACGCTGAACCAGTTCACGATGGAACACGCGGCTTTCTCGGCCAGCGGCAATGGCAGCTGGCTGCTGCGCGATGGCAGCGCGCACTGCCGACTCGAATTCGATGTCGAAAGCAAGAACGTGCTCGGCTTCATGAATGCGATGCAGCTTGGTTCGCTGGTTGCTGCGCAGCACGGCCGCATCAGCGCTGACCTGAGCTGGCCTGGTCCGCCGGAGGCAAGCGCGATCGAACGCGTATCTGGCCGCCTGGAAATCGCCGCGGAGAACGGACGCCTGACCTCGGTCGAGCCGGGTGCCGGCCGGGTCTTCGGCTTGATGAGCCTCTCGCACCTGCCTCGCCGGCTCGCGCTCGACTTCAAGGACCTGACCGGCGAGGGCCTGTCCTTCGATACGATGCGCGGCACGTTCCGGCTCACCGACGGCGAGGCCTACACGGACAACCTGACCCTGCGCGGCTCGGCTGCCGAAATCGGCCTGGCGGGCCGGACCAGCCTGCGTGACCAGACCTATGACCAGACCGCGGTTGTCACCGGCCAGATCGGCGCTTCGCTCGGCGTCGCGGGAGCGCTGGCCGGCGGTCCGGCCGTAGGCGCGGCCATGCTGCTGTTCTCGCGGATCTTCAAGGGGCCGCTGCAGGGCGTCACGCGCGGCTACTATCGCATTACAGGGTCTTGGGATGACCCGCAGGTGCGACGCATCGATGCGCGCGAGATGAAGGAGGGCCAGGAGGCGGCGACGCCGGCGCCCGAGCGCGCTGGCGACGGCACGAACGGCGGCGAATCGGGCAGCGCCCGGAAATTTCAATGAACAAGCCGATTGTTGCTGCGCTGCAGATGACCTCGGTCGCCGACGTCGCCAGGAACCTCGGGACCGCGAGGCGCCTGCTGAAGCAGGCGCGCGAGGGTGGCGCCTGCCTCGCGGTGCTGCCGGAGAATTTCTCATTCATGGGCCGCACTGAGGCCGAGCGACGCCAGGTGACGGAGCCGGACGGCGATGGTCCGGTGCAGGACGCGATGGCGGCGGCGGCGCGCGAATACGGGCTCTGGATCGTTGCCGGCACCCACCCGATCGCCGTGCCCGGTGAAGCGCGCCCGGCCAGCGCCTGCATCGTGTACGACGCCCGGGGCCTGCGCGCCGCGCGCTACGACAAGATTCACCTGTTCGACGTGGATCTGCCAGGCGGGCGGGAAAACTACCGCGAATCAGGCAATGCGGTTCCCGGCGCCGTGGCCGTGACTGTCGATACGCCGGCAGGCCGCCTGGGTTTGAGCGTGTGCTACGATCTTCGCTTCCCGGAGCTATACCGCCGACTGGTCGCCGATGGAGCGGAGATCCTCAGCATGCCATCCGCGTTCACCGTTCCCACCGGCCAGGCACATTGGGAAATCCTGCTGCGTGCGCGCGCCATCGAGAACCTTTGCTTCGTGATCGCAGCCGCGCAGACCGGGATCCATGACAACGGCCGCGAAACCTACGGCGACAGCCTGATCGCCGACCACTGGGGCCGCGTGCTGGGACGCCTGCCGCGTGGCAGCGGGGTCGTGCTGGCCGCAATCGACCGTGAAGGACAGGCGGCAACGCGCCTCGGATTCCCGGCATTGAGCCATCGGGTCATGGCATGAGCCTTGATGCGTTGCAATGCGCGCGCGACCTGATACTGACGCCGTCAGGCCTGGATGAACGGCGGCTGGAGCAGGCGCTCAGTTCGCTGCTGGGCGCCGCGGTCGATTCGGGCGACCTTTATTTCCAGCTGGCGCGCGAGGAACACTGGGCGCTCGAGGACGGCATCGTCAAGGAAGGCAGCCACGGCATCGAGCAGGGTGTCGGCGTGCGCGCGATGGCCGGTGAGCGCACCGGTTTTGCCTATTCCGACGAAATCGTGCCCGCCGCACTCCTGGAAGCGGCACGCGCTGCGCGCGCGATTGCACGTGAGGGCGGCCACGGCCAGGTGATGGCCTGGAAGTCCGCCGCCGCGCAGCGCCTCTATCCGGTGGATGATCCGATCGCATCGCTTGCCGACGCCGACAAGGTCGCGCTGCTGAACCGGCTTGACCGCGATGCGCGTGCCCTGGATCCGCGCGTCA
This sequence comes from Gammaproteobacteria bacterium, assembly GCA_023265875.1. Lineage (GTDB taxonomy): Bacteria > Pseudomonadota > Gammaproteobacteria > Steroidobacterales > Steroidobacteraceae > SCUD01. The sequence continues at coordinate 7,875 of JAHFSF010000002.1, forward strand.
GGCAGGTCGTCGCAAGCCTGGCGGCGGTGCACGAGGTCGTTTTGATCGCGGCGAGCGATGGGACGCTGGCCGCGGACATGCGACCGCTCGTGCGCATGAATGTGTCAGTCATCGTCGAGCAGGACGGGCGCCGCGAGCAGGGTTATGCGGGTACCGGCGGCCGTTACTCGCTGCAGGAGTTCGTGGCGGGTGACCGCCCGCTGCAGCTCGCGCGCGAGGCCGTGCGGCAGGCGACCGTCAATCTCGAATCGGTGGCGGCGCCCGCGGGCACGATGCCCGTGGTGCTCGGTCCGGGCTGGCCCGGCGTGCTGCTGCATGAGGCCATCGGCCACGGGCTGGAGGGGGACTTCAATCGCCGCGGCACTTCGGCGTTCTCGGGACGCATCGGCGAGCGCGTGGCTTCGCCCCTGTGCACGGTCGTCGATGACGGCACGCTGCCAGGTCGGCGCGGTTCGCTCAATGTGGACGATGAAGGCACGCCGACCGCCTGCACGACACTGATCGAAAGCGGCGTCCTGAAGGGTTATCTGCAGGACAAGCTGAATGCGCGGCTGATGGGAATGCAACCGACCGGCAACGGCCGGCGCGAGTCCTTCGCCCACACGACGCTGCCGCGCATGACGAATACCTACATGCTGCCCGGGCCGCACGAGCCCCGGGAAATCATCCGGTCGGTGAAGCGCGGCCTCTATGCCGTCAATTTCGGCGGCGGCCAGGTGGACATCACTTCGGGCAAGTTCGTATTTTCGGCGAGCGAGGCTTACCTGATCGAGGATGGCCGCATCACGGCCCCGGTCAAGGGCGCGACGCTGGTCGGCAACGGGCCCGATGTGCTGACCCGTGTCAGCATGGTCGGCAACGATCTTGCCCTCGACGATGGCATCGGCAGCTGCGGCAAGGACGGACAGACAGTGCCGGTCGGTGTCGGCCAGCCGACACTGCGCATCGACGCGCTGACCGTCGGTGGCACCGCCTGAGGATCGGGGAAGATGCGCCTGTTACGACCGCTCTATGAGTCCCTGCCTTATCTCTACATGGGGATCGGCCTGGCCGCGGTCGCTACGTCCTTCCGGTGGCGTGAGGCAGGCTGGTCCGACCCGCTGTCCGCAGTCGGCATGGTCTCGGTGGTCATCGGCCTGGTGCTGGTGCTCAAGCGTCACGACTACCGGATCCAGAAGCGCCGTTATGGCGCGGCCTTCGACGACGACGACGACCGCTGATCAGTTCGGCCGTCCCGCGGGGGTCCGGCCGCCCTTGCTCCTGGATTTCTCGTCGGCAGGCAGTTCATGACTGCCGCTCGTTTCCTGCCGGCTGCGCGCGCGCGCCGACCGCTCATCGACGTACATGATCTCGTGCTTGCCGAGCGCGATGACGTCGCCGTCGTTCAGGTAATGCTTGCGGACGCGCTTCGACTTCAGGTACACGCCATTGGTGCTGTTCAGGTCTTCGAGGACGCTGCCGTCCGCATTCGTGATGATCTGGCAGTGGTGCCGGCTGACGAACTTGCTGTCGATCTGCAGGTCGTTGTCGGACGTCCGGCCAATGATCAGCCGTCCGGGGCGCAGGGGTCGCTCCTCGACGTACTCGCCGGCATGCGCGACGATGATGCGCGCCATGATCTGGTCGGGCCCCACTGGCCTGGGCGGCGGCATGTCGGCCATGGCCGCCCGCATGCGGTTGGTGCGCGCGGCGAACTCCACCCACTGCAGTTCCTCGATCGCCACCTTCAATTCCTCGACGCCAACCGTGCTCCGCTCCAGCACGCAGGCGCTCATCATGGCCGTGTCGCACAGCGTGTTGATCAGGCGCGGCACGCCGCCCGTGTAGCGAAAGATGACCGGATGCGCTTCATCGGTGAAGATCTGCCGGCCGTGGGATCCTGCGACCTCGAGCCGGTGCAATACATAGGCCTGCGTATCCTCGGGTGACAACGCGGTCAGGTGGAAACGCAGGCGCACGCGCTGCACGAGCTGGATCAATTCCGCGGAATCGAGCTTTTCGCCAAGTTCCGGCTGTCCCGCCAGGATGATCCGCAGCACCTTTTCCTTCGTGGTTTCGACACCGGACAGCAGCCGGATTTCCTCGAGCACGCGGTTGGACAGGTTCTGCGCCTCGTCGACGATCAGGAGCACCTTGCGGCCGGCGGCGTACTGCTCGACCAGGAACTGGTTCAGGGTTGCAATCAGCTCGCCCTTGCGCATCTTGAATGGCGAGAATCCGAACTGCACCAGCACTGTCTGCAGGAATTCAGTCGCCGAGATCTGCGTCTGCGCGACCTGCGCGACGACGACGTCCTTCTCGAGTTCGCGCAGGAATGTCTCGATCAGCGTGGTCTTGCCGGAACCGATTTCGCCGGTGATGATGACGAAGCCATCGGTGAACCAGATCGTCGATTCCATGTACGCCTTGGCGCGCGCATGTTCTTTCGACAGGTACAGGAATGCAGGGTCCGGGCTCAGCCGGAATGGCAGTTCAGTCAGCTGAAAATGTTCCAGATACATGAGGCATCAAGGCTAGCACAAGGGGCTTTCTGTCGTCCGCCGGCGGCCTGCAATGCGCCGCATGGCGGCGGCGGCGCGATCGCAATCCCGGCGGGTGGCGCAGACTTGTGTCAGGTGCCCCAGCTTGCGGCCCGGTCGTGGCGATTTGCCGTAGTCATGCCAGTGCAGTCCGGGAATGCCAAGCAGCTTGCCGGCAGGCGGCAGCCTGCCGATCAGGTTAACCATGACCGCATGTCCGCGCGCGCGCGTGCTGCCAAGGGGCATTCCGGCAATTGCGCGGATGTGATTCTCAAACTGGCTGGTCTCGGCACCCTCGATGGTCCAGTGACCGGAGTTGTGCACGCGCGGGGCCAGTTCGTTGGCGACGAGCCGGCCACGATCCACGAAATACTCGACGCAGAGTACGCCGACATAGCGCAGTTCCACGAGCAGCCGCTTCGCCTGTCTTTCCGCCGCGCGTTGCAGTCCCGCATCGGAAAATGGCGCGCGCGTCTGCGCAAGGATCCCGAGCTCATGGACATTTTCCGCGAGCGGATAGCAGGCGATTCTTCCGCCCTGGTCCCGCGCGGCGATCAGCGACACCTCGCGCGTGAAGCGCACGAAGCGTTCATAGAGCAGTGGCTGGCCGCCCAGCTGCCGCCATGCTGCCGCTGCATCGGCAGGCTGGCGCAGCGGTGACTGGCCCTTGCCGTCATAGCCAAGCCGGAGCGTCTTCAGGATGCCGGGCGTGCCGAGCGATGCAATTGCGCGCTGCAGTCCATGCCAGTCATTCACGGCGGCATACGGCGCGACCGGTATCCCGAGGCGCTGGAACAGTCTCTTCTCCCGCAGCCGGTCCTGGCCGATGGCGAGGGCGCGCGGCGGTGGCCAGACCGGCGCGATCTTTTCGACTGCGCGCACCGAGGCGACCGGCACGTTCTCCCAGTCGAAGGTCATGACGTCGACGCCTCGCGCGAACCGGGCCAGCGCCCGCAGGTCATCGAAGGCGCCGGTGACGATCGGCGCAACCGCGGCGCCAGGCACCTCTGCACTGCGGTCGTACATCGTGAATTGAAGCCCGAGCGGAATGCCGGAAAGGGCCATCATCCGGCCGAGCTGGCCGGCGCCGATGATGCCGATGCGCATGATTCAGCTGCCGGACGGGTCGGGCTGCGCCAGCACGTCGGCCGTCTGACGCTCGCGGAAGGCGCGCAGCGCGTCCATGAATGGCGGATGCCTGCCCGCCAGGATTGCGGTTGCCAGCAGCGCCGCATTCCTGGCGCCGGGTTCGCCGATCGCGACCGTCGCGACCGGCACGCCCGCCGGCATCTGCGCGATCGACAACAGTGAATCGAGGCCTTGCAGGGCCTTCGACTGGATCGGCACGCCGATGACCGGCAGCAGGGTCTTTGACGCCGCCATTCCGGGCAGGTGGGCGGCGCCGCCGGCACCTGCGATCAGCACCTCGAGGCCCCGACCGGCGGCGCCCGAGGCGTACTGAAACAGCAGATCAGGCGTACGGTGGGCCGAAACGATCCGGGTCTCGAATGGAACGGACAACGCGGTCAGGATAGCGGCCGTGTGCCGCATCGTGTCCCAGTCCGACGACGAGCCCATGATGATGCCGACCAGCGGTTTCATCGCGAAATTCTAGCATGCTGCCCCGGCACGGCAGTGTCTGGACGTGCCCAAGTGCTTGTCTGGGCAGGGCCTCTTCCCGGGGACTATCCCTGAAAGACCCCCGCGCCGACAGGGAGTAGAGCGGCGCGGGGGGAAGCCCGGAATTCAGGGGATGCTTGATACCTTGGGCAACGCGATCAGGCTAACGCGGGTGACACGCGGATCAACAGCGGCCTGTCGCCGGACGGCGACAGCTCAGCGCGGTACCCCGTCGGCCAGCCGTTCGCGGATCCAGCGGAACAGTTCACGCCCGGCGCCGGAAGGCCTGCCGCCGGCACCTTCCGCCGCCGCGGCCTCGCGCAGGCGTGCCAGCACCGCGCGCTCCGCTGCAGGGCACTCCGCCATGAAATCGGCCATCGCCGATGGTCCCTCCTGCACCAGCCGGTCGCGCCAGCGCTCGGCGCGCTTGAAGCGCATCGCATCCAGTCGGGTGGTCGCGGCCACCGCTGCCAGCGCCGCGTGGATCGGTTCCGGGTCCACGCCGCGCATCAGTTTTCCGACAAAGAGCTTCTGGCGCAGCAATGCGCCATGGCTGTTGATGCGCCTGGCGAGCAGGATGGCGTCGCGCAGCTTTTCAGGCAAGGCGAGTCCAGCCAGCACATCGTCGGGAGCCTCGATCAGGCGCTCGCCGAGGGCCTGCGACTCCTGCGCGCGGCGCTTCAGTTCGCCCTTGGTCGGCGGCGGTGGTTCCCCCGGGAGCTGGCGGCGTCGCATCGACGCGATGCTAGCATGCAGGTGATTACCCGCTGCGCGCGGGCCGGTACAATCCGCGCTCCGCCGCTTGCCTGGAACGCAATGACCGAAGTCGCCCGTCCTGTCCAGTCCGAACTCGAGCAGGTCGTCGGGCAGGCGCTTGCGCTTGCGCGCCGCCGCGGCGCATCGGCGGCCGAGGCCGGCGTCAGCGTCGCGTCGGGCCTGTCGGTGACGGTGCGTCTGGGCGAGGTGGAAACCCTCGAATACCAGCGCGACCGCAGCCTTGGCGTTACTGTCTACGTGGGTCAGCGAAAGGGGTCCGCGAGCACTGCGAACCTGACGTCGTCCGCGGTCGAGGAAACCGTCGCCAAGGCGCTTTCAATCGCGAGCTTCACGGCTGAGGATGTGTTCGCTGGCCTGCCTGATGCCGCGCTGATGGCTCGCGAGCTGCCGGATCTCGACCTGTTCCATCCGTGGGAGATCGAGGCGACGGAGGCCATCGGGCTGGCGAAGAAATGCGAAGCGGCGGGGCTTGCGGTCGATCCGCGCATCCGGAATTCCGAGGGTGCGTCTGTCTCGACCCACCGGAAACTACGCGTGTTCGGCAACAGCCATGGCTTCGTCGGCGGCTATCCGTCCACCGCCCACAGTGTCAGCTGCGTCGTTCTCGGCCAAAGCGACGGTGACATGGAACGCGACTACTGGTATACGGCGGCGCGGGACTGGCGCGCCCTCGAGGACATCGAGGACGTCGGCCGCAAGGCGGCCGCGAGGGCACTGAGCCGACTCGGCGCCGACAAGCTCACGACCCGCAAGGCACCCGTGTTGTTCGCGCCGGAACTCGCCCGCGGGCTGATCAGTCATTTCACCGGTGCAATCGGCGGCGCCGCCCAGTACCGCCGCAGCAGCTTCCTGCTGGACGCCGCGGGACAGGCGATATTTCCGCCGGCCATTTCGCTGGCCGAGCGGCCGCATCTGCCGGGTGCGCTGGGCTCGGCGCCATTTGACGGCGAAGGTGTCGCGACCCGCGACCGCGACCTGGTCGTGGACGGCGTGCTGACCGGCTATGTGCTCGACGCGTATTCCGCGCGCAAGCTCGGGCTTTCGACCACCGGCAATGCCGGCGGCGTGCACAACCTCGTGGTGCTGGGCGAGACGCTCGATTCCGGGGCGCTGTTGCGCCGGCTGGGCACGGGGCTCCTGGTCACGGAGATGATGGGGCAGGGCGTCAACCCGGTGACCGGTGACTATTCGCGCGGCGCGACAGGTTTCTGGGTGGAGGGCGCAGTGGTCGGCAGGCCGGTGCACGAGATCACGGTCGCCGGCAACCTGCGCGACATGTATCGCGGCATCGTCGCGCTCGGCGACGACATGGACTGCCGGGGCGCGATACATTGCGGCTCGATGCTGATCGAGCAGATGACGATCGCAGGCGGCTAGGGCGCCGGGCGGCTCGCGAGGTCGCGCAGCGTCAGGTCCGCCGTGCGTTCCCGGATCGCCGCCTCGATGTGACCGGCGATCGCATCGGCTTCCGGTTCGGTGCGTGCGCGCCAGAGCAGCCAGGTTTCATACTGTCGTTCGTCACGCACCGCATTCAGTATGTCGTGCAGGCCGATGCCTTTGAGGTCGCGCGCCGGCAGCACATCCTCTTCCTCGGTGGTCGTCACGAGACCGGCTTTCTCGAGCGAGTCGATGACGGTCGCGAGCGCGGAGCCCGGAATCTCGAGGCGTTCCGCCAGGCCGCGCAACCGCCACGCCGGACGGCCTGCCACAAAGTTTCTCGCCGCGAGCAGCATGACCGTCAGCGCCAGCCGTTCGCGCAGGCAGCTGGTCAGCCGGACCGGCGCCTGCCCGGCGCGCAGATAGCGCGGGTTCTGGATGTAGAAGGAGAGCTGCGCGCCGATCAGCAGGATCAGCCAGCTCAGGTAGATCCAGATGAGCGCCGACACGAAGATGGCGAAACCCCTGTAGACAAGGACCGTGCCCGTCGAGGCTGCGACGATCTGTGCGAAGATCGCGCCGCTCATTGCCCACAGCACGCCGGCCGTGACACCACCGGCGAGCGCGGCGGCGAGCCGCACGCGCGTATTCGGCACGAACACGTACAGGAACGTGAATACCGCGGTCACGAACAGGTAGATCCCCGCGTTGCCGAGGCCGCGGATGATCGAGCCCAGCGGCTCGCGACTCGTGAGCCAGCGCATGCCCTCATAGTCGGCAACGGCGCCCAGCAGGCTGAGGGCGGTGACGAGGAACACCGGGCCGATCACCATCAGGCTCAGGTACTCGCTGATGCGGCGCATCAGGGAGCGCGGCCGCTCGACATGCCAGGCGAAATTGAAGGCGCCTTCGAGCTTCTGGATCGTGGCGATGATGGTGTAGATGAGGAAGGCGAGGCCCAACGAGCCCAGCACGCCACCGCGCACGTTTTCGACGAAGGTCATGATCAGCGCGGTCATCTCGCCGGCCCGCTCGCCGATCGGACTCAGGAAGTCGCGAATCCTCGGCTCGAGATTGTGATGCAGGCCGAAGCCATTCAGCACGACCAGTGCGAAGGCGACCAGCGGAACGACGGATAGCAGCGTCGTGTAGACGAGGCCCATCGCGCGCAGATTGAGCTCGCCAGTCAGCAGGTCCCGGATCAGCGCATAGGGATAGCGAAGCAGGTCGAGCAGCCATCCGGCCGGGTTCAGGTGCGACCCCGCATGGCGGTCGAACAGGAGTCGTTCGATTCGCCGGCGCGGATCCAGACTCATGGTCATCGCGGCAGCGTGGCACAGGCCGGATGACGCCGCAATGCGCGGCGCCGTCTCAGCCGACCAGCCGACGCTCGGCCTCGCGGTACTTCTCGGCGGTCCTTGCAATGACGTCTGCCGGCAGGTGCGGCGCAGGTGGCCGCTTGTCCCAGGACAGTGTCTCCAGGTAGTCGCGCACGTATTGCTTGTCGAAAGAGGGCGGGCTGATGCCCGCGCGGTAACTGTCCACCGGCCAGAAGCGTGAGGAATCCGGTGTCAGCGCCTCATCCATCAGCACGACACGGCCCGTCGCGTCGAGTCCGAACTCGAACTTCGTGTCGGCAATGATGATGCCGCGGACGAGCGCATAGGCGGCGGCCTGCGTGTAGAGGGCCAGCGCGAGCTCGCGCACGCGGGCAGCATTCGTTGCGCCGATGGCCGACTGCATCTGGTCGAAACCGATGTTTTCGTCATGCTGCCCGGCGGCGGCCTTGGTCGCGGGCGTGAAGATCGGGGCCGGCAGCCGGGCGGCGAGCGCCAGTCCCGCCGGCAGCGGGATCCCGCACACGGCGCCGTGACGCTGGTAGTCCTTCCAGCCCGACCCGATCAGATAGCCTCGAACCACGGCCTCGATCGGCAACGGCGTCAGGCGCCGGACGATCACCGCGCGGCCTTCCAGCAGCGCAAGTTCCGATGGATCCGTGACATGCCGCGACAGCGGCTCAGCAGTCAGGTGATTCGCGGCGATCTTGCTCGTCCGCGCGAACCAGAAATTGGATATCGCCGTCAGCACGCGCCCCTTGCCGGGGATCGGGTCGGGCAACACGACGTCGAAAGCGGAAAGCCGGTCGGTCGCGACGATCAGGAGCCGCGTGTCGTCGATCGCGTAGTTGTCCCGCACCTTGCCACGGTGGACGAGCGGCAGGCCGGCGAGCCGGGATTCGAACAGGGGACTCTGGTCCATGCAGCGAGGGCTCTTGATAACATGGCGCCCGTGCGCGCCTGTGCGGGAGCGCGGATTCTTGCAGCCGCGCGTTCTGGCGGTCAAGGAAATGGCGATGAACTGGACCGGCAAGCTGGTCGGCGCATTGCTGGGGTTCATCCTCAGCCGCCGGCCGCTGGGCGTGCTGATTGGAATGATCGCGGGCCATTTCTATGACCTGCGGATGGCTGGCGGTCTGGCAGGTCCGCGCGTCGACCCGGCGCTCGTGCGTCCGGCGTTCTTCCGCACGGCCTTCGGCGTCATGGGTCACATCGCCAAGTCTGACGGCCGCGTGTCGGAGCAGGATATCGCCGCGGCGCGCCGCATCTTCCGCCAGTTCAACCTGAACGACGCGGACACGCGGGCCGCGATCGACTGCTACACGCTGGGCAAAAGCAATGCGTTCGAGTTGACGGCTGCGCTCGGGGAACTGGTCCGTGTCTGCCGCGGCCGCGGCGACCTGTTGCGCATGTTCCTGGAGATCCAGATGCGTGCCGCGTTGATGGGCGACGGCCTGCAGGGCGCCACGCGCGCGACACTTGTGCGCATCGCGCAGGCCCTCGATATCGGCTCCATCGAGTTCACACACCTCGAGACCGTCCTGCGTCTGCAGGGCTACGGTATGGCGTCCGGCCAGGGGTCGGATCGGTCCGGCGGTTACCGGCCCGGCACGACCGGCGGACGCGATGCGCTCGCCGCGGCCTATGAAGTCCTCGATGTGCCGCGCAGCGCTACCGATGCCGAGGTCAAGCGCAGTTACCGCCGCCAGATGAGTCAGAACCATCCGGACAAGCTCGTGGCACGCGGCCTGCCGGAATCGATGCTGGAAGTCGCCAAGCAGAAGACCCAGGCCATCCAGGCAGCCTGGGAACGGATCCGCGAATCGCGTGGCATGCGCTAGACTGAAACATGGGCATGCAGTCGCCGGTCATCGCAGCCTCGATCCTTTCCGCGGACTTCGCGCGCCTCGGCGCCGAGGTGGATGCCGTGATCGAGGCGGGTGCCGACTGGATCCATTTCGACGTGATGGACAATCACTACGTCCCGAACCTGACGATCGGTCCGCTGGTCTGCAAGGCGTTGCGGCATCACGGCGTCACGGCGCCGATCGACGTTCACTTGATGGTCGATCCCGTGGACCGGCTGGTCCTCGAATTCGCCGAGGCGGGCGCGACCTGGATCAGCTTCCACCCCGAGGCGAGCCGGCACGTGGATCGCACGATCCGCCTGATCCGCGAGTCGGGCTGCCGCCCGGGGCTGGTGCTGAACCCGGCGACGCAGCTCGGCTGGCTCGATCACACGCTGGCTCAGATCGACCTGTTGCTGTTGATGTCGGTCAATCCGGGATTTGCCGGCCAGCAGTTCATCGAGCCCGTCTTTGCCAAGCTCGCCCAGGCGCGGCAGCGCATCGACGCGGACGGCCGCGCAGTGCGGCTCGAAATCGATGGCGGCGTGAAGCTGGACAATATCGGCGCGATCGCGCGGGCGGGGGCCGATACCTTCGTGGCTGGCAGCGCGATCTTTGGCTCGAAGGACTACGGCGCGACGATCCGCGCGATGCGCGCAGCCATCGCGAAAGTCTGACCGCGCCTATTTGGCGGCGGCGGCCTTCGCGAATTCCGGCGCGGGCCGCGCCTTGATCTTGGGTCGCGCCCCGAACACGACAATCGTCTTGCCGCGCGCGGTCAGGATTCCCTGTTCTTCGAGGACCTTCAGCACCCGCCCCGCCATTTCCCGCGAGCAGCCGACGAGACGCGAGAGCTCCTGGCGGCTGACCTTGATCTGCATGCCCTGCGGGTGGGTCATGGCGTCCGGTTCGCCGCAAAGATCCATGATCGCATGGGCGATGCGCCCGGTGACGTCGACGAAAGCCAGGTCGCCGAGCTTGCGATTGGTGCGATCCAGGCGCGTCGCGAGCTGGGTCGACAGTTCAAACACGAGGGCGGGGCTTTCCGCGGCGACCTGGCGGAAGCGCGGATAGGTCATCTCCGCCAGCTCGCATTGGGTCCGCGTGCGCACCCAGGCGCTGCGCTGCTGGCTGTCCGAGAACAGCCCCATCTCGCCGAAGAACTGACCCTTGTTGAGATAGGCGAGGACCATCTCATTGCCTTCCTCGTCCTCGATCATGACCTCGACCGAGCCGCGGATGATGTAGTAGAGGACATCCGGCAGGTCGCCGGCGTGGATCAGTACGGTCTTGGATGGCACCGTGCGGACCCGGCAATAGCTCAGGAATCGGTTGATCGCCGGAATGTCCGTCAGCTGCTTGACGACTTCTTCCATGATGCCCCCTGATTTGATGGCCGTGTGCCCTGGGCGTCCTTGTATTACAGCACTATCTTCGCCGCAAGGCATCATCGGGGCGGCGCTTACACCCAGTAGGCCGTGCCGGTCATGATCCTGGCGATCAGGCGCATCAGTTGCGGCACCGGCGCGGGCAGCGCCGCGCCGCCGGCTGCAAGCGCCGACTGGCCGTGGCATACCTCGTCCGCCTGCATCTGTTCGATGATCGCGCGACTGCGCACATCGTCCTCCGGCAGCTCTTCAAGATGCCCCGCGAGATGTCCCTCGACCTGTCGCTCGGTCTCGGCCATGAAACCGAGGCTCAGGCGATCGCCCAGCAGCCCTGCTGCCGCGCCGATCGCGACCGAACCGGCATACCAGATCGGGTTCAGAAAGCTCGTGTGCGAATCCAGTTCGACCAGCCGGTCGTGGCACCAGGCGAGGTGATCGCCTTCCTCCGCGGCCGCACGCCGCATCGCGGCACGGGTCTCTTCGGAACGGGCGGTCAGCGCCTGGCCGTGATAAAGCCCCTGAGCGGCCACTTCACCTGCATGATTGACCCGCATGAGCCCCGCGACATGGCGGCGGCGACCCGCGTCCGCCGGCCGGGTCAGGCCGGGCGACCCCGGGGTCGGACGGGTCGCATGGGGGCGGCCAAGACTGGCCCTGAGTCCCGCATCGGCCAGCTCGAACAGGTGGTCCAGGGGGGTAAGGGAACGGCCGCTCATGTAATGCATATTATATGGCCCTGGCGCCACAGCTTCCCCTGTCCGGCCAAGGACTTGCGCCACGAGCCAGCCGGCTTTGCAAGGCCTTCGCATCTGTGTAAACTTGCCGGCCTTTCTCGAACCTGACCCGTTTCAGGGGCCCAAGATGAAGACGCTGTTTGCGAATCCAGAGCGCGTGCGTCGCGACTGGTACCTGGTGGATGCGTCCGGCAAGACCCTGGGCCGGCTGGCGTCGGCGGTCGCATTCCGGCTGCGCGGCAAGCACAAGCCGGAATATACGCCGCATGTCGATTGCGGTGATTACATCATCGTCATCAATGCCGAAAAGGTGGCGGTGACGGGCAACAAACTGCGCGACAAGGTCTACCAGCAGCACACGGGCTATCTCGGCAACCTCAGGACCATAGCGCTGGGCAAGCTCCTGAACGAGCACCCCGAACGCGCCATCGAATACGCGGTCAAGGGCATGCTGCCCAAGACCATATTGGGCCGGCAGATGTTCCGGAAACTGCACGTTTTCGCCGGCCCGACCCACCCGCACGCGGCGCAGCAACCGAAGACCCTCGAGCTCGCCTGAGCCCGGGCCCGCAACCGACCAGGACCAGCACATGGCATTGAATACCAACAACGGTACCGGACGGCGCAAGACTGCATCGGCCCGGGTCGTACTGAAGCCGGGCAAGGGCGCGATCACGGTGAATGGCCGCTCGCTCGACGAGTTTTTCGGTCGCAAGACCGGCCGCATGATCGTCCGCCAGCCGCTGGAACTCGTGCAGATGAGCGACCGCTTCGATGTCACGGTGCTGGTGCAGGGCGGTGGCGTCACCGGCCAGGCTGGCGCGATTCGCCACGGCATTACGCGCGCGCTGATGGAGTACGACGAGACGCTGCGCAAGCCGCTGCGGGCTGCGGGCTTCGTGACCCGCGATGCGCGCGAAGTCGAGCGCAAGAAGGTCGGCCGTCGCAAGGCACGCCGCGGGACGCAGTTCAGCAAGCGCTGAGTCGGAATCCTGCGGACGAACCGCATTGGGGGATCGTCTAGCGGTAGGACTACGGACTCTGACTCCGTCAACCTAGGTTCGAATCCTAGTCCCCCAGCCAACAAACAAAGCGGGCTGGCCTGTAAGGCCAGCCCGCTTTGTTTGCAGGGACTGGGATGAGAACCCTTGGGTTCGACGGCGGCGCCGCAGGCGCCGTAGAGCGTCGCCGCGTTTCGCGGCGACGACCCGGCACCTCTAGCGCTTCAGGGTGTGCACGCCATCGTCACCGGCGACCAACAGCAGGTCAGCGCCGCGGCGGGCGAACAACCCGACCGCAACGACGCCGGCCAGCAGGCCGATCTCGGCTTCGAGCGCCGCCGGGTCCGGGATCTTCAGGTTGTGCACGTCGAGGATCACGTTGCCATTGTCGGTCGTGAACCCCTGGCGATAGACCGGCTGGCCACCCAGGCCGACGAGCCTGCGCGCAACCAGCGAGCGCGCCATCGGGATCACCTCGACCGGAAGCGGGAAGCGCCCGAGCATCGGCACCAGCTTCGAGTCGTCGATGATGCAGATGAAGCGACGACTGGCGGCTGCCACGATCTTTTCGCGTGTCAGCGCACCACCGCCACCCTTGATCAGGTCGAGATGGCGGGTTGCCTCGTCGGCGCCGTCGACATAGAGGGCGAGGTCGCCGGCATCGTTGAGTTCCAGCACCTCGATGCCGGCGGTGCGCAGCAGGCGGCTGCTGGCTTCCGACGAGGATACGGCTCCGGCGACGCGGTGGCGGCGCCCGGCAAGCGCCGCAATGAAGTGATTGACTGTCGAGCCGGTGCCGACCCCGACCAGCATGCCGTCCTCGACCAGTTCGAGTGCCGCGAGGGCTGCGGCCCGCTTCTTCGCATCGGCGTTCATCATCGTCCTCCGCAAAAAACTGTGCCCGCTTTCGCGGGCACAGTTTCAGCTTTCAGAGAACCGGCGGCAGGTGGTCTATCGATCAGCCAACCGCCGATCCCGCTGCAGAAGGCCTTACTTCTTTTTCGCAGCCTTCTTCTTGCCCTTCTTCTTCGTCGCCATGTTGGATCTCCATGTCGGGTTAATCCGAGGTCGGAGTATATACATGGTTGACGGGATTGCAAGCAAGGGGTATGAGCATCGCGCGCATGCGCACCGCCATCACATGCCGACCACGATGATCAGGATCTCGCTCGCGGTGTGATACCAGTGGTCTTCCCGCGCGGCTTCGGCGTCATTCCGTTCGTTCTCCCGCGAGTTGATGAATGAAATTCCATTCGTCATCCGTGACCGGCGTGATGGACAGCCGGTTGCCACGACGCAACACGAAAAGGTCCCGCAGCGGGCCGTCGGCATGCTTGCGCATCGTCTCGAGCAGTACTGGCCGCGCGAACCGGCGCAGCAACTGGACCTCCACCTGGTACCAGCGCGAATCCGCGGGTTCAGGGGAGCCGGCGCGCACGATGCGCATCGTTCCGTAGATGCCGGGTTCTGCGCAGCTCGAATGATGGAAGAAGGCACGGTCGCCGCGCCGGAAATCGTCGCGCAGCATGTTGCGGACCTGATAATTGCGCACGCCATCCCAGGCGGCCGTGCGCCGCGGGGCCCGGGCCAGGTCGTCGATGCCGAACGCGGCCGGCTCGGACTTCATCAGCCAGTGCTTCGGCAGCCGTTTTTCCGTGGTTTTCAACGCAGCAGCGCCGCCGCGCGACCATGCACGCCGCGCTCTGTCACGATGCCCCACAAGGGCACGTCACGCGCCTGTGCAGGCAGGCCCTCCACGCGCTGCAACTCGAATGCGAGCCCGAGCAGCAGCGGCCGGTGCCAGACACGCCGATGGCGGAGGAATGCGAAGTGCCGGTCGTAGAATCCGGCCCCCCTTCCGAGCCGGTTGCCTTCGTCATCGAACCCGACCAGCGGAGTGATCACGAGGTCCAGCCAGCGCGCCGGGTCGCTGTCCGCCAGCGGGTGCCTGGCGGCGACCGGGAAGGGTGCAAATCGCATCCGCCGCCCGCGCAGGCTGGTGATGACCGGCAGATGCACCTCGCAGCCGAGCGCGAGCGCGCGGCGGACGACGAGGGCGGGATCGATCTCACCATCCGTTGCCTGGTAGACCGCGATACGCGATTGCGGCCGGGGCAGGCCCATGCGGGCGAGCGTCGCAGCCACTGTGATCGCTGCGGCGGCGCGGTCCGCGGCGCCAACAGCGCGCCGCGCTTGGCGCAGGCGCCCGCGCAACCCGGCCTGCGGGTTCTCAGGCATGGAGGCAATGAGGAGGCGCCACCCGCATGTGCCGTTGCAGACCGCTGCTCTCGAACCGGAGCAACAAGTGGAGCAAGCCGCGGCACTTAAGGCTTTCCGCTACGAGGCGGACCTGCACAATACTGCCGCTGAGCCAGGCTCCTGGGTGTTTCACATTAGGGTCGAGAGTACCCAGGCCCACATCGAACACCGCAGGCGGCGCCAAATCGTGGCGCTCGCGCATTGCGCGAGCTGCCGTCATTTCAGTTTTCCTGGCGATGCGCGCGCGTCAAGGCCGATTCGACGCGCTCCCGCATGGCCTTCAGCCGCGAGGCAAGGTCGCTTTCGGCGCCCTGGTCACGGCCATGCGATTCGAGCAGGTCGTGCGCAATGTTCAGGGCGGCCATCACGGCGATGCGGTCGAGACCGACCACCTTGCCGCTGTCGCGGATCTCGCGCATCTTCCGGTTCAGCAATTCCGCCGAATCGACCAATGCAGCCCGCTCTTCCGCCGGGCAGGCGACATGGTAGTCCTTTTCGAGGATCCGCACGCTGACGCGACTGACGTCGGCGGTCATGCGCCGCTCTCCATGGCCTTCAGCCTGCCGATCATGGCCTCGACACGGGCCCGCACCTGTTCGTTCTTCTGCATCAGCGTCGCCCGCTCGGCACTAAGCGAGTCCTGCCGCTGCCGCAGTGCCCGATTCTCCTCCTTCAACTGGGTGACGGCCCCGACCAGTTCGTCGAGGCGACGCTCGAGGCGCTTCAGTTCGCGCTCAAGACCCGGCTTGCTGGTTGCGTCTTCCATGCAGTCATTATGAAACCGCTTTGCAAGGCGGGTCAACGCGAACGATGCTGCGGCCCGCTGTTGCAGCGGAGTAGCATTGGCGGCTACCGTGCCCGCCGTGACCTATCAGGAATTGCAGTCCGCGCTCGCTGACCTTGACTCGCCGGTGGGCGCCGCCGAGGCACACGGATGCCTGTGCGGCGCCCTGTGCGCGCGCGAGGGTTTCAGCGTGGTCGAATGGCGGGGGGAACTGGTCGAAGCCGGCGCCGCGCCCGGGCCCGGTGCTGGCGCCGGGAGGGTGCTCGGGGCGCTGCACCTGGAAACGCTGGAAGCGCTGCGGTCGCCGGACTTCGGCTTCGCACCGCTGCTGCCAGATGCGGAAGCAGCGATCGCCGACCGCGTGCAGGCCCTCGCGGAATGGTGCGGTGGATTCCTGTACGGGCTGGGCACCGGCGCCGCCGGCAGCCGGCTCGAAGGGCAGGGCGAGCTCGACGAAATCCTGGCGGACCTGGCCGAGATCACGCGGGCGCGACTCGATCCGCAGGAGCCTGACGAGGCGGGTGAGGCGGCATTCACGGAGCTGCATGAATTCGTCCGCGCCGGCGCGCAGCTCGCATTCGACGAGCTGATCGGGACGCGCGCGGCGCGGCCTTTCGCGGGCGCGGCGGTGCACTGAGCGGGGTAGCATGAAGAAGGACGAGTTCGCCAGGCGCAGGCGCCAGTTGATGCGGATGATGGGCAAGGACGCGATTGCGATCCTGCCGGCGGCACCGGTCCGCCATCGCAATGGCGACGTCGAGTATTTCTACCGTCCCGACAGCGATTTCTATTACCTGACCGATTTTCCGGAGCCGGAAGCCGTCGCCGTGCTGCTGCCGGGCCGGCCGCATGGCGAATACGTGCTGTTCGTGCGCGATCGCGACCCGGCCCGCGAGACCTGGGACGGCGCGCGGGCCGGGCCGGCGGGCGCCGTGCGCGACCACGGCGCCGATGACGCGTTCCCGATGTCAGACATCGACGAGATCCTGCCCGGGCTGCTGGAACGCTATGCGCGTGTCTATTACACGATGGGCACGCACCTGGAGTTCGACAAGCGCGTGATCGGCTGGGTCAACCACCTGCGCGCGCAGGCGAAGCAGGGCCTGCACACGCCCCAGGAGTTCGTCGCGCTCGACCATCCGCTGCACGAAATGCGGCTCGTCAAGAGCCGGGCCGAACTCGCGGTGATGCGCCGCGCCGGGAAGATCGCCTGCGCGGCACACCGGCGGGCCCTTGCGGCGACCGCGCCCGGCCGCATGGAATACGAGGTCATGGCCGAAATCCTGCATGAGTTCCATACGCAGCGCGCCGATATCTCCTATCACCCGATCGTCGGCAGCGGCCCCAATTCCTGCGTCCTGCACTACCGCAACAACGATCGCCAGATGCAGGACGGTGAGCTGCTGCTGATCGACGCCGGTTGCGAGTACCAGTATTACGCGTCCGACGTGACCAGGACGCTGCCGGTCGGCGGCCGCTACAGCGCCCGCCAGCGCGACGTGTACGAGATCGTGCTCGAGGCGCAGAAAGCCGCGATCGCCAAGGTCCGGCCGGGCTGCCACTGGAACGATGCCCATGACGCGGCCGTGCGTGCGATCACCCAGGGCCTGGTTCGAATCGGCCTGCTGAAAGGGCGCGTTTCCCGGCTCATCAAGGAAGGCGCCTACCGGGAATACTTCATGCACCGGACCGGCCACTGGCTCGGCATGGATGTACACGACGTCGGCGAGTACAAAGTCGGCGAACAATGGCGCCTGCTGGAGCCCGGCATGGTCACGACCGTCGAGCCGGGCATCTACATCTCGCGCGGTGCGAAGAATGCCGGCCGGCAATGGCGGGGTATCGGCGTGCGCATCGAGGACGACGTGGTCGTCACCGCTGACGTGCCCGAGGTGCTGACGGCAGGAATGCCGAGCGACCCGGATGAGATCGAGCGGCTGATGGCGGCGGCGTGAACCGGCCCGCGATGCTGCGCTGCGACGTCGCCATCGCCGGCGGCGGCATGGTAGGCCTGTCGCTGGCCGCGGCGCTCGCCGAGCTGCCGCTCGATGTCGTCGTCGTCGAACCGGTGGCCGCCGAGGCGGATGAACAGCCAAGCTTTGACTCACGCACGACGGCGTTGGCGGCCGGCAGCCGGCGCGTGCTGGAAGGCGTCGGTGCGTGGGCCGGCATCGCCGTGCAGGCGACGCCGATCCGCAAGATCCACGTGTCGGAGCGCGGCGTGTTCGGATTCGCACGGCTGACGGCCGCCGAGCAGGGCGTCACCGCGCTCGGCTATACGATCGAAAACCGGCTGCTGGGCCAGGCGCTGCGACGCCGTTGCGGAACCGCCGCGCGCCTGGTCCACTGTCCCGCTGGGGTGCAGGACGTGGTCCCGGGCGAAGACACGGCACGGCTTGTGACCGATCAGGGGCAGCAGATCGCGGCCCGCCTGGTGGTCGCGGCAGACGGTGCCCGGTCGCGCGTGCGCAGCGCCTGCGGCATCGAGGCGACCGTGTCGGACTACGACCAGCACGCCGTCGTAGCGCACGTGGAGACCGAGCGCTTCCACGAGTACACGGCCTATGAGCGCTTCACGCCGTCGGGGCCGATCGCCGTGCTGCCGATCACGGAGGGGCGCTGTGCGATCGTCTGGACGCTGGGACCCGAGGCTGCACGGCGCGCCCTGGGGCTCCCCGACGCGGTATTCATTGACGAACTCCAGCAGGCCTTCGGCCTGCGTCTCGGGCGCTTCACGCGCGTCGGCCGGCGGCAGTCCTATCCGCTCGCGCTGACGCGTTCCGATAAGCAGTCGGCGCCTCGCGCCGTGATCATCGGCAATGCCGCCCAGGGCCTGCACCCGGTCGCAGGACAGGGATTCAATCTCGGCCTGCGCGATGTCGCGACGCTCGCCGAGGTGCTGGCCGACGAGATCGGGGAGCAGGGTGTGGCAGCCGATCCCGGTGCGGCGCGGGTGATCGAGCGCTACACGGGCTGGCGACAACCGGACCGCAACGCGGTGATCCGCTTCACCGATGCGCTGGTGCGGGGTTTCGGCAATCCGTTCGGTCCGCTCCGCGCCGCGCGCGCTTCGGGCCTGCTGCTGTTCGACCTGTTCGGTCCGGCCAAGCGTGAGTTCGCGCGCCGGACGATGGGCATGGCCGGACCATTGCCACGCCTCGTGCGCGGGCTGCCGCTGGTCGTCACGCGACCGGCCACCGACCGGCCGGTGCAGGCATGAAGCGCGATTTCGACGTGGTGGTCGTCGGCGGTGCGATGGCCGGGGCCGGCGCAGCGGCGCTCCTGGCATCGAATTCGGGCACTGCTTCGCTGCGGATTGCGCTCATCGAGCCGCATCCGGCGACTGCACCCGCGGCGGCGGATCCGCTCGACCTGCGTGTCTCGGCGCTGTCGCAGGCGTCGCAGCGCCTGCTGGAACAGACTGCTGCCTGGCCCGCCGTCGTCGCGCGGGGCGCCGCCGCCTATCAGCGCATGGTCGTCTGGGAAGAGCGCACGACCCCGGACGGGCCGGGGGCGCTGCACTTCGACGCGGCCGAGCTAGGCGAAAGGGAACTCGGCCACATCGTCGAGAATCGCGCGGTGCAGGCGGCATTGCTGGAGCGCGCGCTGGCTGCGGGCGTCGTGCTGCTGCGCACCGGATTCTCGTCGCTGGCGGCAGGCGCCGATGCCGTCCGCGTAGCGACGACCGATAGCCGCGAGTTTTCGGCGGCGCTCGTCATCGGCGCTGACGGCGGCGACTCGGCGGTGCGATCGCGTGCAGGCATCGCGACACGCGGCTCCGACTACGAGCAGTGTGCCGTCGTGACGCACCTGTCCTGTGAACAGCCGCACCGGGACACGGCCTGGCAACGCTTTCTCGATACCGGGCCGCTCGCGCTGCTGCCGCTCGCCGATGGACGCGTCTCGCTGGTCTGGTCGACGACGCCGGCGCAGGCCCAGGAACTGGTTAACTGCGGCGCTGAGGAGTTCGCCGAGCGTGTGACCGCCGCCTCGGCGGGCGTCCTCGGGCGGCTCGAGGCGACCGCGGCGCGGGCGGCGTTTCCGCTGCGGCTGCTGCAGGCGGACCGCTACGTGGCGAATCGGATTGCATTGATCGGCGATGCCGCCCACACCGTGCATCCGCTGGCCGGGCAAGGGATCAACCTGGCTTTCCTGGATGCCGCAGCACTCGTCGATGTCATCGGCGCGGCGCTGGAATCCGGGGACGATCCGGGCGAACTGCGCCCGCTCCGGCGCTACGAGCGCTGGCGCAAGGCCGAGGTTCTGCCGGCGATCGCGCTGCTGGACGGCCTGCAGCGGCTGTTCCGCGGCGGCAATCCGCTGCAGTCCCGCCTGCGCCGGGAAGGTCTCGGCCTGGTCGATGCCTCGGGGCTGTTGAAGCGGGCGCTGATGCGGCGCGCCATGGGCATCTCTGGCGAAGTGCCGGAGTCGGTGCGCCAGCGGCCGTCATGAATTGAGAGTGGCGTCCTTGGTCTCGCGCAGGAACAACAGGCCGACCATGCCGGTCATCGCCGCAACGATGATCGGATACCAGAGACCATCGTAGATATTGCCGGTGCGAACGACGAGCGCAGCCGCGAGGAAGGGCAGGAAACCGCCGAACCAGCCATTGCCGATATGGTAGGGCAGGCTCATCGACGAATAGCGGATGCGCGTCGGGAAGAGTTCGACGAGGTAGGCGGCGATCGGGCCGTACACCATCGTCACGTAGATCATCAGGGCCCACAGCAGCAGCAGGGCCACCGGCAGGTTGACGCGCGCGGGATCGGCAGCGGCCGGGTAGCCGTACGCGATGAGCTGCGCGCGGTAACTCGCCTGGTCGAATCCCGTGAGCCGCGTCGCGCCGATCGTCGTCACGACGTCGTTGTTTCCATCCTGCGGCTGGCGTTCGTAGCTGACGCCGGCCTTGGTCAGGAAGTCGCGCGCCTGATCACATAGCGACTTCGGTTTCGAAAAGATGTGGACATGGCAGTCCTGGCCGGCGACGGTGATCGCGGCGCGCTCCTCGAACTCGGCGAGCGCCGGATTCACCGACAGCGTCAGTCCCTTGAAGATCGGGATGAATGTCAGCGCGGCGAGCAGGCAGCCGGCGACCATGATGCGCCGGCGGCCGATGCGATCGGACAACCTGCCGAAAACGACGAAGAACGGCGTGCCGACGAGCAGCGCGGCCGCGACCAGCAGGTAGGACATCTCGAAATCGAGCTTCAGCGTGTTCTGCAGGAAGAACAACGCATAGAACTGCCCCGTGTACCAGACCACGCCCTGGCCGGCGGTCGCGCCGAAGAGCGCGAGCAGCACGATTCGCGCATTGGCCCATTGCCCGAAGCTCTCGGTCAACGGTGCGCGCGACAGCCCGCCCGCGGACTTGATCTCGAGAAAAGCCGGGGACTCCTCGAGCTTCAGCCGGATGTACACCGATACCCCGAGCAGCACCACCGACAGCAGGAATGGAATGCGCCAGCCCCAGGCGCGGAATGTCTCCTCGCCCAGGCCCAGCCGGCAGCCGAGGATGACGGCAAGCGACAGGAAGAACCCGAGCGTCGCCGTCGTCTGGATCCAGCTCGTATAGCTGCCACGCCGGCCCGGCGGCGCATGTTCGGCCACATACGTGGCGGCGCCGCCATATTCGCCGCCGAGCGCGAGGCCCTGGGCGAGCCGCAGCGTCACCAGCAGCACCGGCGCCCAGATGCCGATCCGCGCATAGGTCGGCAGCACGCCGACCAGCGCCGTCGAGAAACCCATGACGACGATCGTGATCAGGAAGGTGTACTTGCGGCCGATCAGGTCGCCGACGCGACCGAACACGAGTGCGCCGAGCGGCCGGACCGCGAAACCGGCGCCGAAAGTCGCGAGGCTGGCGAGAAACGCCGCGGTGTCGTTGCCAGGCGGAAAGAACAGCGAGCTGAAGAATACGGCGAGCGTGCCGTAGAGGTAGAAATCGTACCACTCGAACACCGTGCCGAGCGACGAGGCAAAAATCACCCGACGATGCGCTGCATCGATCCACGGGCCCGGCGCCGCGGGCCCCATGCTGGAAGCCGGGGTATTCATGCGGCGGGATCTACAGCAACGAGTCCGCCTTGGCCGCGCAGATGAAATCGTTGTCGGACAGCCCGCCGATGGCATGCGTCGAGAAGCGGATCCGGCAGTAGTTGTAGCCGATCTCCAGATCCGGGTGGTGGTCCTCGGCATTGGCGATGTGCGCGAGCGCATTGACGAAGCTCATCGTGCGCCAGAAATCCGGGAACCCGAGGTCGCGTCGCAGGGCCTTGCCGTCCTCGACCAGCCGCCAGTCCTTGTGCAGCAGATTCATCAGGCTCGCGGCCGCCTTCGCATCGTGCGCTCGCACGCCGCCCTCGCAGGGGACGCACTTACGGTCCTTGAGTGATTCCATCAGCCCTCCCGCGGCGCAAAGTGGCGCACGACGTAGCGTTCGACCAGTTCCTGGAAATCCTCGGCGATGCGCTCACCCTTCAGCGTGACCGTCTTTTCGCCGTCCTCGTAAACAGGGGCCACGGGCCGTTCGCCGCTGCCGGGGAGGCTGATGCCGATGTTGGCATGCTTGCTCTCGCCCGGCCCATTGACGACGCAGCCCATCACGGCAACGGTCATCGTCTCGACGCCGGAGAAGCTGCGCTGCCAGTCCGGCATGCGTCGGCGCACGTGTTCCTGGATCCGCTGGGCGAGCTCCTGGAAGTAACTACTGGTGGTGCGGCCACAGCCGGGACAGGCGACGACCCGCGGCAGGAAGGCGCGCAGGCCGAGGCTCTGCAGGATCTCCTGGGCGATGCGGACCTCCTCCGTTCGGTCGCCGCCGGGCTGTGGCGTCAGCGACACGCGGATCGTGTCGCCGATGCCTTCTTGCAGCAGCACGGCGATCGCCGCGGTCGAGGACACGACGCCCTTGGCGCCCATGCCGGCCTCGGTCAGGCCGAGGTGCAGCGGGTAATCGCAGCGCGCGGCGAGCTGGCGGTAAATCGCGATCAGGTCCTGCACGCCGCTGACCTTCGAGCTGATGACGATCGCGTCGTGCGGCAGGCCGAGTTCCTCGGCGCGCGCCGCGCTCGCGAGCGCGGAGACGACGGTCGCCTCGCGCAGCACCTCGAGCGCGTCCTGCGGCTCCGGCAGGCGCGAGTTCTCGTCCATCATCCGCGTCAGCAGGTCCTGGTCGAGGCTGCCCCAGTTGACGCCGATTCGAACCGGCTTGCGATGCCGGCAGGCGGTCTCGATCATCGCGGCGAACTGCGGGTCGCGCTTGCTGCCGCGGCCGACATTGCCCGGATTGATGCGGAGCTTGTCGAGCGCCTCGGCGCAACCAGGATGCGCGGCCAGCAGCTTGTGGCCGTTGAAGTGAAAGTCGCCGACCAGCGGCACGCCGCAGCCGGCGGCCAGCAGCCGCTCCCTGATCCGCGGCACCGCCGCCGCGGCCTCGTCGGTGTTGACGGTCACGCGGACGATTTCCGAGCCGGCGGCGGCAAGTTCACCAACCTGCCGGACCGTCGCTTCGACGTCTGCGGTGTCGGTATTCGTCATCGACTGCACGACGACCGGCCGGCCGCCACCGACCGTGACGGCGCCGATGCGGACCCCGACTGATGCGCGGCGTGGCGCGATCACGGCTGCTTCTGAGTCTCGATCCAGTCATTGACGGTCCGCTCGACGATCTCGAGCGGCACCGCGCCGGTCGAGAGCAGCGTGTCGTGGAAGGCGCGGATGTCGAAACGGTCGCCAAGCGCCGCTTCCGCGCGCGCGCGCAGCTCGAGGATCTTCATCTGGCCGATCTTGTAGGCGAGCGCCTGCCCGGGCCAGGCGATGTAGCGATCGATCTCGTTGACGACGTCTGCCTCGGTCTTGGCCGCATTCTCGAGGAAGTAGTCGATCGCCTGCTGGCGCGTCCAGCCCATGTAGTGGATACCGGTGTCGACGACCAGGCGCACCGCGCGCCACTGGTCGTAAGTCAGCTGGCCGAAGCGTGAGTATGGGTCCTGGTACAGCCCGAGGTCGTAGCCCAGCCGCTCCGAATACAGGCCCCAGCCCTCGACATAGGCGGTCACGCCGCTGAAGCGCCGGAACTTCGGCAGGTCGGTCTGTTCCTGCGCCAGCGCGATCTGCAGGTGATGGCCAGGCACCGCCTCATGCACGGTCAGCACCTCGATTTCGTACTTCGGCCGCACCTCGGGCCGGTACAGGTTGACGTAAAAATAACCCGGCCGCCGGCCGTCGATGGAGGGCCCGCTGTAGTAAGCGGTCGTCGTGTTCGGCGCACTGGTCGCCGGGATGACGCGCAGGCCGAATGGCGTGCGGTACAGCTTGCCGAACAACCGCGGCAACTCGGGTTCGATCATCTTCGCCGTGTAGACGTAGGCGCGGAACAGCTCGTCGGGCGTCGCATAGTAAAACTTCGGGTCGGTGCGCAGCTGCACGAAGAATTCCTGCAGCGTGCCGCTGAAACCGACCTCCTTCATGACCTCGAGCATCTCGGCCCGGTCGCGCGCGACCTCGGCGAGGCCGATTTCGTGGATCTGCTCGGGCGTCAGCGAAGTCGTTGTGTGGTACCTGACGCGATTCGCGTAGAAGGCGCGCCCGTCCGGCGTGTCCCAGATACCGACCGTGTCGCGACAGGCCGGCAGGTACACGTCGCGGAACACGCTGGTGAAGCGGCGGTAACTGGGTATCACCGCCTCTGCGATGACGCGCCGGGCTGCCGCCGTCAGCCGCCCGCGTTCCGCGTCGGGAATCGCATCCGGATACCGCCGGAACCGCTCGAAGAACGGGCTGTCATCCGGACGCTCGACCAGCTGCATCTCGAGTTGGGGCAGCACCCGCTCCATGATGACCCGCGGCTGCGTGCGCTTGGCCGCGGCGGCGCGTTGCAGCAGCGCTGCGTACTGTTCCAGGTACACGGGCAGCGCCGCCAGGCGCCGGAGCCAGGTGTCGTAATCCGCGACCTTTTCGAACGGCATGTTCTCGGTGGTTTCGTTCAGCGATTGAGGGCCCTCGCGTGCCTTGATGTCGTAGTACTCGGGATGGAAGGGTGCTGCTGCGACGCGATCCTGGTACTGGAGCCGGAACAGGTCGTAGTTGAGCTGGTCGGCCGGCGACAGTGCGGCGCGGGGAATCCGGTCCAGGTCGGTGAGCACCCGGGCGTCGGCCGCATTCTGGGCCTCCAGCGCCGCCGGGCCCAGGTCCGGCCAGCGGTCATTGAATTGGGTCTCGCCGCGGTAACTCGCGACCAGCGGATCCTCGGCGAGTTCGCGTTGCCATTCGCGTTCGAACAGGGCCTGCAATTGCGCGCCGGCGTCAGCGGCGGCCCACGCCGGGGAGGGCAAGGACAGCGCCATGCAGTACAGGGTGGCAGCCAGGACTCGCGGGCAGGTCATGCGCGATTTCTCCGATCGGGTTGGCGGCAGGAGGGCGACTATACCCTGTGACGATGGCTGCGGCAGTGGCCGGCAGGCGGCCGCCCGATGACCCGCGGTCCGCCTGTTTCCGCTAGAATTGGTGCCTTCGCATCAAGGTCCTGCCGGAGAGACCGCAGCAGTGCGGCGCCGAAGGCGCAACCCGCCCGGAAACGCTCAGGCAACCGAACGGCAGGACTTGGCGGACTCTGGAGAGTGGCCCTCGCGGGCCCACCGAAGGGGAGCGGCCCCGGGACCACCCGGTACCCAATCTCTCAGGTATCAGGACAGAGGGGCGGTGGGTCCGTGGGGCCCGCCGCCCCTTTTTTCTTGCGGTGGCAGCAGGGCTGCCGGGACAGACGATGATGGGACAACGCACTCCGCTCTACGATCTGCATGTCGCAGCCGGCGCGCGCCTCGTGGATTTCGGCGGCTGGGACCTGCCGGTCAACTACGGCTCCCAGATCGAGGAGCACCGTGCCGTGCGCTGCGATGCCGGGATGTTCGACGTCTCGCACATGTGCGCGCTCGACTTGCGTGGCACCGGCACGCGGGCGCTGCTGGCGCAACTGCTCGCCAACGACATCGGCCGCCTGACGGTCCCCGGCAAGGCCCTGTACAGCTGCATGCTGCGCGCCGACGGTGGCGTCATCGACGACCTCATCGCCTATTTCCTCGACGAGCAGTGGTTTCGCCTGGTTGTCAACGCCGGGACGGCCGCGAAGGACCTGGAATGGATCCGTGAGCGGGCACGGCCGGCAGGCGTGTCGCTGACGCCGCGCCGCGACCTGGCAATGATTGCGGTGCAGGGGCCACAGGCGCAGGCAAAGGCGCTGCCACTACTGCGGCCCGCATGCCAGGCACGCGCAGCCGGCCTCGGGCCCTTTTTCGCGACGCCCTGTGGTGAATGGTTCGTCGCGCGCACCGGCTACACCGGCGAGGATGGCTACGAGATCATGTTGCCGTCCGGCGGGGCGCCGGCATTCTGGAATGCGCTGCAGGCGGCGGGCGTGCGCCCCTGCGGTCTCGGGGCGCGCGACACGTTGCGGCTCGAGGCCGGCATGAATCTCTACGGCAGCGACATGGACGAACGCGTCTCGCCGCTCGAGTCCGGCCTGGCGTGGACCGTTGCGCTCGATGGCGATCGGGACTTCATCGGCAAGGAAGCGCTGGTCGCCGAGCGCAGCAGGGGTTCCGCGCGCAAGCTGGTCGGGTTGCTGCTGCTGGAACGCGGCGTGCTGCGTTCGCACCAGCAGGTCGTCGCCGGCGACGCGGGTTCAGGTGAAGTAACCAGCGGCACTTACTCGCCGACGCTCGAACGGTCGATCGGATTCGCGCGCGTGCCGGCCGCGGCCGCCGGTACCGTGCAGGTGGATATCCGCGGGCGCCTGGTTCCCGCGCGGATCGTCAAGCTGCCGTTCGTGCGCAACGGCAGGATCCTGGTCGAATTGTGAGACGGAGAACTGCATGAGCAAGGTGCCTGCTGAGCTGCGTTATACGAAGAGTCATGAATGGCTGCGCGCGCTGCCGGACGGCAGCGTCGAGATTGGGATCACCGATCATGCGCAGGCGGCGCTCGGTGATCTCGTCTTTGTCGAAGTGCCGGCAGCCGGCCGGACCCTGGCGACGGGCGACGCCTGTGCCGTCGTCGAATCCGTCAAGGCGGCTTCGGATGTCTACAGTCCGCTCGGCGGCGAAGTGCTGGCAGGCAATGAGGCGCTCGCGACCCAGCCGGAACTGGTCAACCAGGATCCCTACGGCAAGGGCTGGATCCTGCGCCTGAAGCCGTCCGGCAATGCCGCCAGCGCCGATCTGCAGGACGCGACGGCCTACGCCGCCGAAGTCGCCGGGGATTGACGATGCCATACATCCCGCATACGGATGAGGACATCGGCGCCATGCTGGAGCGCATCGGAATCCGCGACATCGATGAATTGTTCGACGAGATCCCGAAGGAATTGCGGATCGACTCGCTGCCGGGCGTGCCGGCGGCGCTGACCGAGATGGAAGTCGCGCGGCTGATGTCCGAGCGCGCAGCGCAGGACGGCCGGCCGCTGAACTTCATCGGTGCCGGCGCCTATGAGCATCACATCCCGGCGCCGGTGTGGGCGATCACGACGCGCGGCGAGTTCTACAGCGCCTACACACCGTACCAGGCCGAGGCGAGCCAGGGAACGCTGCAGGTGATGTACGAGTTCCAGTCCATGATCGCCAGCCTGACCGCGATGGACGTGTCGAATGCCTCGTTGTATGACGGCGCCTCGGCGCTCGCCGAGGCCTGCCTGATGGCGGTGCGCGCACACCGGCGTTCGAAGTCAGCGCACATCCTGGTGCCGGTGACGGTCAACCCGGCCTGGCGGCGCGTGGCCCGGGTCATCACCGAGGGCCAGGGCCTCGTGCTCGAGGAGTTGCCCTACTGCACCGAGCAGGGCACGACGATCCCGCAGGTGCTCGAGCGTTACGCGGGCCAGGACATCACCGCGCTCGTGATCCAGCAGCCGAATTTTTTCGGACAGCTAGAGGATGCCGATGCGCTGGCGCGCTGGGCCCGCGCCAATGGTGCGCAGGTCATTGCCGTGACGAATCCGGTGTCCCTCGCGCTATTGACCCCGCCTGGCGAGTGGGGCGAAGGCGGCGCCGACATAGCCTGCGGTGAAGCGCAGCCATTCGGCGTGCCGCTGTCCTCGGGTGGACCCTATGTCGGCTTCATGGCAACCCGCCTGGAGCATGTCCGGCAGATGCCCGGGCGCATTGCCGGGCGAACCGTGGATCTCGAGGGCAGGACGGGCTTCACGCTGACCCTGCAGGCGCGCGAGCAGCACATCCGGCGCGGCAAGGCGACCTCGAACATCTGCACGAACCAGGGCCTGTTGATGACTGCAGCGACGATCTACCTGTCCCTGCTCGGTCCCGCCGGCCTCGCGCGGGTCGCCGGCGCCTGCGTGGCACGCACGCGGGAACTGGTCGAAGCCCTGACGACGCGGTGCGGTGTGCGCGCCGCATTCCCGGGGCCGCGCTTTCACGAGGCGGTGCTGCTGCTCGACCGGCCGGTCGTGCCGGTGCTCGAGTCGCTGGCGGCGGCGGGAATCGCCGGCGGTTACGATCTCGCGCGAGATTTCCCTGAACTCGGCCATGCGCTGCTGGTCTGCGCGACCGAGACCAGGACCAGTGCTGACATCGAGACTTACGCCCGGACCCTGCACCGCACGCTCGGACGCGCCGCGGCAGCCGCCGGAGTGCGGCCATGAAGCGGATCGAACCGGTGATATTTGACCTGTCGCGCAGCGGTCGCGGCGCGACCGCCCAGCATCCACCGGCGGCGGAAACCGCGATCCCGGCGCAGTTCCGGCGCCGGCGGCCGCCAGTGCTGCCCGAAGTCTCCGAACTCCAGGCCGTGCGGCACTACACGCGCCTGTCGCAGCTGAACTACAGCATCGACACGCAGTTCTACCCACTCGGCTCCTGCACGATGAAATACAACCCGCGGGCCTGCAATTCGCTGGCCATGCTGCCCGAGTTCCTCGGCCGTCATCCGCTGGCGCCGGCGGCTACGGGCCAGGGCATGCTCGCTTGCCTGTTCGAGCTCCAGGAGATGCTGAAGGCCGTGACCGGCATGGCTGCCGTCTCGCTGACGCCGATGGCGGGCGCGCAGGGCGAATTTACCGGCGTCGCGATGATCCGCGCCTTCCATCGCGCCCACGGCGACCTGGCCCGCAATGAAATCATCGTGCCGGATGCAGCGCACGGCACCAATCCGGCGACCGCGAGCATGTGCGGCATGAAGATCCGCGAAATCGCCTCGCTTGCGAATGGCGATGTGGACCTCGCCGCGCTCGATGCCGCACTTTCGCCTGCGACTGCCGGCATCATGCTGACCAATCCCAGCACGCTCGGCGTGTTCGAGCGGCGGATCACCGAGATCGAGCGCAAGGTGCATGCGGCCGGGGGCCTCGTCTATTACGACGGCGCGAACCTCAACGCCATCCTCGGCAAGGTCCGACCCGGCGACATGGGCTTCGATGTGATCCACACGAACCTGCACAAGACCTTCTCGACGCCGCACGGAGGCGGTGGCCCAGGCTCTGGCGCGGTTGGCGTCGGCGAGCGTCTGCTGCCATTCCTTCCGGTGCCGGTGGTCGGCAGGGACGGCGATCGCTATCGCTGGCTCGACGAACGTGACCTGCCGCAGTCGATCGGGCAGTTGTCAGGATTCATGGGCAACACCGGCGTGCTGCTGCGCGCCTATGTCTACATGCGCATCCTGGGGGCCGCCGGCATGCGCCGGGTCGGCGAATTCTCGACGCTGAACGCGAATTACCTGTTGCAGCGCCTGCGCGAGGCGGGCTTCGATGCGGCCTATCCGGAACGCCGCGCCAGCCACGAGTTCATCATCACGCTGCGCCGCCAGACCCGCGAGCAGGGCGTCACGGCGATGGATTTCGCCAAGCGCCTGCTCGACTACGGCTACCATGCGCCGACGACCTACTTTCCGCTGCTGGTGCCGGAGTGCCTGTTGATCGAGCCGACCGAGACCGAGACCCGTGAGGAACTCGATGGTTTCGTGGATGCGCTGGTCGCCATCCAGCGCGAAGCCGAGGCAGACGCCGCAATGCTGAAGGGCGCGCCCTATACGCTGCCGGTGCGGCGGCTCGACGACGTGCGCGCCGCGAAGCAGCTCGACGTGGCGTGGAAACCGGCGGGCGCGTGAGCCACCGGCCCGACAAGATGACCGGGCCTGCGCGCCTCGTGCGCGCTTTCGGCAGCAGCTGGCGCGGCTTTGCGGCGGCCTGGCGCGAGGAAGAGGCATTCCGGCAGGAGTGCCTGCTGGCGTTCATCGTGGTGCCGCTCGGACTGTGGATCGGGGAATCCGGCATCGAAAGGGCGCTGCTGGTCGGCCCGATGTTCATCGTGCTGACCGTCGAGCTGTTGAACAGCGCGGTCGAGGCGACGGTTGACCGCATCGGCGCGGAACACCATCCATTGTCCGGCATCGCCAAGGAACTCGGCTCGGCGGCCGTGTTCGTCGCGTTCGCATTGCTGGCGCTGACCTGGGCGCTTGTGTTACTGGGCAGGGCCTGATCCTCCCGTGAGGTTGCCATGGCGGCATTGATCTGCGGTTCGCTGGCCTACGACACGGTAATGGTCTATCCGGGCCGTTTTCGTGACCAGATCCTCGCGAACAAGATCCACATGCTGAATGTGTCGTTCATGGTGCCGACGCTGCGCCGGTACTTCGGCGGCTGTGCCGGCAACATCGCCTACAACCTGAAGCTGGTGGGTGCGGAGGGCCACGCGATGGGGGCCGTCGGCCATGACTTCCGGCCCTACCGGGAGTGGCTCGAATTCAACGGCATGTCCTCGCTGTACGTTCGGGTGATCGAGGACGAGTACACGGCGCAGGCCTACATCACGACCGACCTCGACGACAACCAGATCACGGCGTTCCATCCGGGCGCGATGAATCGTTCTCACCTGCTGAGTGTTCCCGACGACGCGGGCATCTCGATCGGCATCCTTGCGCCAGACGGCCGCGAAGGCATGGTCATGCATGCCGCACAATTCGCGCGCGCGGGGATACCATTCATATTCGATCCCGGCCAGGCCCTGCCGTTGTTCGGCGGCCAGGATCTCGAGGCGTTCATCGACCAGGCGTCGTGGGTCGCGGTCAACGATTACGAGGGACAGCTGCTGCAGGAGCGGACCGGACTGTCGACCCGGGACCTGGCGGGTCGCGTCAAGGCCTACATCGTGACGCGCGGCGCCGAGGGCTCGCTGATCCATACCGATGGTCGCACGATCGAGGTGCCCGCGGTGCGTGCAGCGCAGGTCGTCGACCCGACCGGCTGCGGGGATGCCTACCGCGCCGGCCTGTTGTACGGGCTGATGCGCGGCATTGACTGGGAAACGACGGGCCGGATCGCATCGCTGCTGGGCTCGATCAAGATCGCGACAGTCGGCACCCAGCACCACAGCTTCACCCCGGCCGAATTCAAAGAACGATTTCATGCCGCATACAATTACCGGCTGGACTGAACACCTGCTGCGCGGCCTGGTCCTGCTGGCCGTGGCGGCCCTGCTGCCAGACGCGCCGTCCTGGGCGGAGGACGCATCGCCCAGCTGGACCCGGACCCTGGAGCGCATCTCGACCGGCGTCGTCGCTATCCAGATCGACGCGACGCGCGCTTTCGATACCGACTGGAATGTCTCGGCACAAGCCACCGGTTTCGTGGTCGATGCGGAGCGTGGCCTGATCCTGACCAATCGCCACGTCGTGACGCCGGGCCCGGTGACTGCGGTTGCGACCTTCATCAATCGCGAGGAAGTCGACCTGCAGCCGGTGTACCGCGATCCGGTGCACGATTTCGGCCTCTACCATTACGATCCATCGAAACTGAAGTTCATCACTCCGGCGGCATTGCCACTGTATCCGGCGGGCGCGCAGGTCGGCGTCGAGATCCGCGTCGTCGGCAACGACGCGGGCGAGCAACTCTCGATCCTGGCCGGCACGCTGGCGCGGCTTGACCGCGAGGCGCCCGACTACGGAGTTGGCAAGTACAACGACTTCAACACCTTCTACTACCAGGCCGCTTCGGGAACTTCCGGCGGTTCTTCCGGCTCGCCGGTCATCGACATCGAGGGCCGCGTGCTGGCGTTGAATGCCGGCGGTTCGACCGAAGCGGCATCGAGTTTCTACCTGCCGCTGCCGCGCATCGCGCGCGCGCTGGCGCTGCTGCAATCCGGCCGGAAGGTCAGCCGCGGCACGCTGCAGGCCGTGTTCCGCTACACGCCTTATGACGAATTGCGTCGCCTCGGCCTGCCGGCCGCCGCCGAGGCCGAAGCGCGTGCGGCCGCGCCGGCGCGCACCGGCATGCTGGTCGTGACGGAAGTGCAGCCCGGGGCGCCCGCCTACGGGCAACTTGCCGTTGGCGATATCCTGGCCGCCGTCAATGGCCGGCTGATCGCCGACTTCGATTCGCTGGATGGGCTGCTGGACGATTCGGTCGGCGGCGACCTCGATCTTGCGGTCGTGCGGGGCGGGGAACGGCGGACATTCCGCTTGCCGGTGCAGGATCTGCAGTCCATCACGCCCGACGAATACCTCGAGATCGGCGACGGCGTGCTGCACACGCTGTCATGGCAGATGGCGCGACACATGAATGTGCCGGTCGCTGGCGTCTTTGTCGCCAACCCTGGCTACATGTTCGGCTCTGCGGGCATTCCGCGCGGCGCCGTAATTACCGAGCTGGACGGGCGACCCGTCGCGAACCTGGCAGAAGCGCTGACCGTATTTTCCGCGCTCGGCGACCGACAACGGGTGACCGTGCGTTATTTCACGCTGGAGGAATCGCGTACGCCGCAACTCAAGTCGCTGCAGGTCGACCGGCGCTGGTTCCCGGCACGACACTGCCGGCGCGACGACTCGATCGGGCGCTGGCCCTGCGCAGCGGTGCCGGCCGGTCCGGACGCGCGACCATCCATGCCCGGGACGACGCAGTTCGCGCGCACCCGCGACCCGCAGGTCGATGCGATGGCTCCGTCCCTGGTGGCGGTCGAGTTCAACATGCCTTACTCGGTATCAGGGGTGACCGAACGCAACTACCACGGCACCGGCGTCATCCTCGACGCCGAGCGCGGCCTGGTTGCCGTGGACCGCAATACGGTGCCAGTCGCGATCGGCGATGTGCGCCTGACATTCGCCGGCACGATCGAAGTGGACGGCAGGGTGGAGTACGTGCATCCGCTGCACAACCTGGCCGTCGTGCGCTATGACCCGAAACAACTCGGCGACACGCCGGTGCGTTCGGTACGACTCGCCAACCGGCTGCCTGAGACGGGCGAAAGCGTGCGCGTCGTCGGGATGCATCCGGACAACCGCGTGGTCTCGCAGCAGGCGACCGTCGCGTCGATTGGTCCGGTCGCATTCCCGCTGTCGCGGACGCTGCAGTTCCGGGACGCCAATCTGGAGGTGATCGACCTGGTGAACGGGCCGGCGGACTTCGATGGCGTGATCACCGATCGCCAGGGCAGCGTGCTGGCATTGTGGTCGAGCTTCGCCTTCGAGAACGGTCGTGGCCTCGAGCAGCAGAACATGGGCATCCCGGCCGCCATCGTCCGGGATATGCTGCTGTATGCGCGCGATGGCGTGCCGCTCTATTCCGCTGAGGCGGAATTCAGCCTGTTGTCCCTGGCGGAGGCGCGCAGGCTTGGGCTCGACGGCGGGTGGATCGAGCGGCTGACGACGCACGACCCCCAGCACCGGCAGGTGCTGACGATCGAAAGGCTCGTGGCCGGCTCGCCTGCCGCCCTGCAGTTGCAGCCAGGGGACCTGCTGCTGGCGGTGGACGGCCAGGTCGTCAACAGCTTTGGCGACGTCCGTGCGGCGGTGCGCGCGCCGCGTGTCGAATTGACGCTGTGGCGCTCCGGCGCCGAGCTTCGCATCCCGCTCGAGACGGTCGCGCTGTCGGGACGCGACATCGAGCGCGTGCTGGTCTGGGCCGGCGCGACGCTGCAGGAACCGCACCGGGCCATGGCGGCGCAGCGCGCGATCCCGCCGGATGGCGTGTTCATCGCTTTCTTCATGTATGGATCGCCGGCGTCGCGTTACAAGCTGTGGGCAGGCCGGCGCATCACCGAAGTCGACGGCGTTCCGGTACCTGACCTCGACGCCTTCATCCGCGCCGTCTCGGGTCGTCCGGACCGATCGTCGCTGCGCCTGAAGACGGTCAGCTGGAACGATGCCGTGGAGGTCACCACGCTGCGCCTGGACCAGCATTACTGGCCAGCCTACGAATTGCGGCGTGGCGCAGACGGGTGGCAGCGTACGTCACTCGAGTAAGTGCCCGGCATATCATCAGACCATGTTGCCCGACCCAGCACGGATCGAAGAGGCCGCCGCGCTGCTCCGCGCCGGTGAACTGGTCGCATTCCCGACGGAAACGGTCTACGGTCTTGGCGCGGACGCCTCCAATCCCTGGGCGGTCGCGAAGATCTTTGCGGCCAAGGGCCGTCCCGCCAGTCACCCGCTGATCGTTCACGTCAGCGGCATCGAGGCCGCGCGGCCATGGATTGCGGGATTTCCCGATGCCGCGAAGCGACTCGCCGAGGCCTTCTGGCCCGGACCGCTGACGCTCGTGCTGCCGAAGGCTGCGACCGTTTCACCCGCGGTGACGGGCGGGCAGGACAGTATTGCGCTGCGTGCCCCGGCCCATCCTGTCGCGCGCGCGCTGCTTGCCGCATTCGGCGGTGGCATTGCCGCCCCGTCCGCCAACCGCTATGGCCGCATCAGCCCGACCCGCGCAGCGGACGTGCACGAGGAACTCGGGGACCGGGTTGCGCTCGTGCTCGATGGGGGGGACTGCGAGGTCGGGCTCGAGTCGACGATCGTCGCCTGTCTCGGTGATCGGGTGACGCTGTTGCGCCCCGGCGCCGTTTCCCGATCCCAGTTGCAGGACGTGATCGGGGAGGTCGTGGACACGGATGCCGCTTCGCCACGCGTACCAGGGCGCGATCGCTCGCATTACGCGCCGGGCACGCCGCTTTCGATCATCGCCGCCGGGATGTTGCAGGCCGAGGTCGGGAACGCGCTGGCCGCCGGTGAGACGCTCGCCGTGCTCGCGTGCTCCGCGGCGCCATTTGCATCGCCGCGCCTGACATGGCGTTGTCTTGGCAACCGGCCGATCGAGTACGGACGCGCCCTGTATGCGGCGCTACGCGATCTCGATCGCGCCAGCGCGACGCGTATCCTCGTTGAGTCGGTGCCGGGTGGCGAGGCGTGGTCGGCGATCGCCGACCGGCTGGCGCATGCCGCCGCCCGCGGCGCTTGGCCGGCCGCGGCGGGCGTCGTCACGGATTCGACCTGATCAGCGGACGCGGATGTTTTCGGTCAGCAGCACATTGATGTCGGCGATACCCTTTGGATCCAGCGTGCCGGCCGCCAATTGCAGGCGCAGCACATTCAGCAGGTA
>JAHFSF010000178.1 GCA_023265875.1 Gammaproteobacteria bacterium
TGCGACATCGGCGGCATCACCGAATCGAACTTCATGCCGTTGACGACCACCGGGCCTTGCCGGCCATTCACGACAATGTGGATCGCGCGGTCATTGTCGGCCTTCAGGAAGTCCGAGGACGCCAGCGGCGGGAATGCGCCCGGCAGACCCTGCCCGGTCGCCTGGTGGCAGGCCATGCAGGCCGCCTCAAAAACCTTATGACCGGTCTCGAGCCGGGCCGCAGTCACGGCCGCCTGCTTGCCGGCCGCGGCTTCGGCCCGGTGGACGGCAAGCGGGTCCTCGGCCCCGGCCGCCTGGAGGCCCGCCAGTGCGGCGGCGGCCAGCAGCCCGCCTGCCACGGCAAGTTCAAACACCCTTTTCAGGGTCCCGGATGCGACGCAGAGCGCGCGTTTCATGGAATTACCCCAAGCCGCCGGAAGACAATTCTGCCCTGGATAGTTTGGCCGGGACGGCTCCCCGCCAACATTGACTTGAGTCAAGTCGGTTCCGGATCCTGGGCGGGACGGAATTCAGGCCGGGAAAAACTCGATCGGCTTGGTCGTCGTGATGGTCTCGACGTCCTTGGCTTCGAACTGGAACAGGCGGATGCGGGCCACCAGCTTGTGTTCGAGTTCAGGATCAGCGAGATCGCTCGACACGACCCGGCATGCAGTGACGGCGCCAGAGGGCGCGATCGTCAGTTCGATGACGACCTTGCCCTGCAGTTCCGGCCGGTCACGCAGCGCCCGGTTGTAAATGGAGTAGATCGCGGCCTTGTTGCGGTCGAACACCATCTCGATTTCCTCGCGGCTGCGCGATGCCTTGCCGCTCTTGCCGGAACGCGAAGCCTCGGCCCTGCCCTTCGCGAGCGCGTCGGCAAACGACGCGACCTTCTGGGTCGACACCTGGCCCTGCAGCGAACCACTGCCACCGCCATAGGCGCGGCTCAGCGCAGCGGTATTGATCCCCCCGCTCGAGGTTGCGACCTGCGACGTGATCAGCGAACGCTCGGCCCGGCTCGGCCCGTCGGACTTTGCGCTCAGGTTTCTCGTCGGCACAAGCGAACTCGTATCGAGCGACTCACGCAATGCTTCGAGCTCGTCTTTCATCGCGAGCAGGCCGGACTGGTTGGCCTTGCGACGCACTTCTTCCTGGCGGTTCGGCACCGGGCGTTCAGTCTCGCTGGGTTTCACCGGCAGTTCAGGCGGCGGCATTTTGACCTCCGGTACCTTTGGCACGGGCGGTGGCGCCAGGACGAGATCGATGACTTCCTCAGGCAGCTCCGCCACCGGCGGCCGCACCGGTTCAGGCAGCAACGGCAGGATGATGCCTGCCAAGACGAAAAGGCCCAGCACGATACCGAGCAGCCGGCGGAAACGCCGTTCCTCCTCTGGGGTCGGCGTCCACGGCAGTTCGAAAATTCGATAGTTAGCGGCGATCGCCGTCAACGCGATTCTCCCTCAGGTTCCGGTGGGCGTGTAAGCACGCTCTTTCTCGATCACGGCGAGCGAAAGCTTGCCGTACCTGGCGGCGGTGCAGGTCATCATGATCCGCTTGAGCACGCTGTACGGCAGCGACTTGTCCGCCAGCAGCGTCACTTCCGCTGCCTCTGCCTCGGTGCCCGGCAGGACCCGCCGGGTCTCTGCAGCCTTGATGAGCGCAGCCTGCAGGGCCGGCACGATGACCGCATCACCGGAGCGCAGGTCGGCGACCCTGGTTATCGGTGCGCCGTTAACGAAGATCATTTGGCGCGTGACCATCACGGTTACGGTCTGGCGCGGCTTGGATTCCGAAATCGACTGCGGAATCGTGATGTCTTTCGAGATCGGCAGGATCTCGTAATCGGCCGCGTGCACGAGCAGGTAGACGACCAGGATCGTCAGCATGTCGATCATCGGGATCAGTGCCGGCATGCCGTGGCCACCCTTGAATCCGCCGTGCCGCTGGCGGCCCCGTCGTAGCGTTCTCATAGGGGCGCGTCTCCGACGGCGATCACCGGGAACAGTTCGCCTCGCGCAGGCCGGCCGCTGGCCGTCGCCTCGAACGACTTGACGGTGTCCATGACCTGCACCAGCAGCTCGTACGGCACGTCGGGCTCGAGCAGCACGGTCGCATCGCGCTTGTCAGGGAACTGGATCTTGACGCGCTGCAGGAACAGCGACAGGCCGGCCAGGTCATGCCCTTCGGCCCCGAGCGGCAGGGTCTTCAGCACTCCTGTATTGCGATCCGCGACCTCGATCGCAGTCTGCCGCACGACGACTTCCAGCTCGAGCACCTTGGGCAGCTCGAGTGGTTGTGTCGCGCTGGCCGGCAGGTTGAGCTCGAGGATATTCGTCTTCGAGAACACGGCCGTAAAGAGCAGGAAAAACACCAGAATCGTCATGACGTCGAGCATCGGAACGATATTGATGTCGTTCCGGCCGCGGTAGCGCGAATAGTTGCGCGTCTGCCGTCGTGCGATCCGTGAGCCTCTCATGTGCGCGCCGCCCTCGCCGCAGCCTGCGCTTCCGGATCCATCCGGCGCTCATGCAACGCATTGAGGAACTTGACCGTGGCGATCTCGAGGCCGTCCACGATGGTCGTGGTCCTGGTCTCGAGATACATGTGGGACAGCAACAGCGTGATCGCGACGATCAGGCCGAGCGCCGTGTTGTTCATCGCGACCGAGATGCTGGCCGAGAGCAGGCTGGCCTTCTCTGCCGGGTTGGCCTGCGACACCGCGGCGAATGCCGTGATCAGGCCGACGACAGTGCCGAGCAGGCCCAATAGCATACCGATGTTGGCGAGTGTCGCCAGGTAGTGCGTGCGCTTCTCGAGGCGCGGGATCACCTCGATCAGGCTTTCCTCCATCGCCTTCTCGATGTCGTCACGACGGCGTGCGCTGGCGATCCGCGACATGCCGTAGCGCATCACGTGCCCCAACCCGCTTTTCGAATCCGTCACCCTTGTCTCCGCCTCGCGGAACCGGCCGGCCTCGAACATCGGCTGCAGCTCGTCCCACAGTCGGCGGTTGCCATATGAGGCCCGCGTCAACTCGATGAATCGCTCGATGGCGATCACGACGCCGACCGCCCATATCAGAGCGATGGGGTACAGGAAGACTCCACCCTGCTTGAAGAAGTTGACGATCATTTCCCAAGATTCCATGCGCGCTGCTCCTAGTTGATCCAGACAGTCAAACTGATCCCCGCACCCGATTCCGTGGCTTACTTCTCAGGTGCCGCAGCCGGTGGCTGCGGCGGTGTCGAATCCGTGGCCAGGGCGCCGAAATAAGCCAGCTCCCGCCGGAAAACGTCACGATCGACGGGCGCCAATACCTCTTCGAGCAGGCTGTTGGCTGGCCGCCCATTCAGGTCGCCGAGATCCGCCTTCTTCCACGGAACGACGTACATGACCTTCGGCAGTTCCCGGTTGCCCGTGATCGTGGTCGCCTCGAGTTCCAGCCGGTCCATTACCTTGGCGCTTGAAGGCTTCGTTGGCGGTGGTGGTGGCGTGGCCGCCGGTTCCGGGTCTGCGCCACGGGCGCTGCTTCCGAGCAGGCACAACACCAGCGTCACCACGATCCTGTTCATGGCACGACTCCTGCCGCCTGCGTCGCCGGCGCGACACGCTGCTTCAGTTCCGCGATCCATCCTGCAACCTGCTTGTCAGTCGCGCCGGTCAGGGCCTGGTAGCGCTCGAAATGCGGCAATGCATCGGCAGGCCGCTGCAGGTACAAGTCGAGCAGGACGCCAAGGTTGCGATGCGTCAATGTCCGATCCGGGGCCGCCGTGAGCGCGGCGTGATAAGCCGCTTCGGCTTCGCCGAAGCGGCCAAGGTTGCGGTAGGTCACACCGAGTGCATCCTGCACGTCGGCATCGCCATCCGCGCGTGCCTGTGCGACTTCGAGGTGCGTGAGCGCCTGTGGCCACTGGCCCCGGCGCATCGCGAGTAATCCGAGGTTGTAGTGCGGGGCTGCCAGCACCGGCTGCTTGGCCGCAAGTTCCGTCCAGATGGCCGCCGCCGAGTCGGGACTGTCTCCGGCAACCTGCTGGCCGGCCGCCTGCAGCGGCCCTTCGATGGCGGGATCGGCCAGCGGCGGCACCGGTGTGACATCCGCGCCGGCGGCATCTGCCTCGACTGTCGGCGGCGCAATGCTGACGATGTAGTCGCCGGGGACCTCGGTCTTGCCATAGCGCGCTGGCATCAGCCCGGCGAGCGCCGCAAAGCTCCGGCGGACCCATTCGTCGTAGACCCCGCTGGCCGTCCGGGCTGCGTTGATGGCATGGATCTCGATCGCCTTTTCCTCGAACGGATAGGTCTGTTCCTCGAGCAGCGTCGCGTATTGCTCGAGCGCGTCGGCATCGAGCCCGCGCGGACGCTCGGATTCGAGGATGTCCTTGCCAAGGTGGCGATACAGTTCCGCGAGTTCGAATGTCGCGGCGGTCGTGACCTCGGCGACGGTGTAGTCGGCCGCAGCCGTGTAGGCGCGCACCGCGTCTTCCATCGCGCCCTTCTTGGTCGCCAGGGATTTCTTCAGCGGCGCCGTCAGCTGGATCGCACGGAAAGCATCACGCGCCGGTGTGGCGAGTTCCAGTGCGGCCCAGGCCGCGAGGTAACGGGTGCGATTCGTGCGGTTACCTCCCGCTCCTGCATCCGCAGCGATGATTGA
>JAHFSF010000179.1 GCA_023265875.1 Gammaproteobacteria bacterium
TTGCTGAAGCTCGTTGGGCGCGAAGACCCCGCATTCGTGTTCCTCGGCAAACAGGCGATCGACGACGACTGCAACCAGACGGGCCAGATGCTGGCGGCACTGTGGAATCGGCCGCAGGCGACTTTCGCATCCAGGATTGAAGTTCACGCCGGCATGGCGCGCGTGACCCGCGAGGTGGATGCAGGACTCGAGACCATCGAAGTCGAATTGCCGGCCGTGATCACGGCGGACCTGCGCCTGAACGAGCCGCGCTACGTCAAGCTCCCGGACATCATGAAGGCGAAGAAGAAGCCGCTGGAAGTGACCGACCTCGCAGCGCTCGGCGTCGACGCCGCGCCGCGCCTCAAGGTGCTCCGGTTCGATCCGCCGCCACAGCGTCAGAAAGGCGTCCTGCTCAGGGATGCGGCCGAACTGGTAGCGGCGCTGCGTCAGAAGGGTCTCGTCTGATGAACCGTGTGCTGATCGTCGCAGAACATGCGGACGGCAGGCTGAGTCCTTCGACCGCCCGCTGCGTCAGTTGCGCGGCGGGCCTGCCGGACGCGGAAATCAGCATCGCCGTGCTGGCGGCGAATGGCGCAGCCGTGGCCGCCGCCGCGGCCGCGATTGCCGGGGTTTCACGCGTCCTGCTGGTCGACCATCCTGCCAACGAGCCCGCCCTCGCCGCGGTGCTGGCACCGCAACTTGCGCGCCTGGCAGAGGGCCACAGCCACGTGTTCGGGCCGTCATCGACTTTTGGCAAGGACCTGATGCCGCGCGTGGCTGCGCTGCTCGATGCGCCGCAGATCAGTGACATGATGGCCGTCGAGTCAGCCCGGCGATTCCGGCGAATGGTCTATGCCGGCAATGCGATCATCACCATCGAGGCGCCGGCCGGCCAGCAATTGGTCGCGACCGTGCGTGTCGCTTCGTACCAGCCGGCCGCTGCGGGCGGCAATGCGACGGTCGAGGCGGTCCGGCTCGACCTGCCCCTGCCGACGCACACACGGCAGGTTGCCGTGACCGCGGCCAGGAGCGACCGTCCCGACCTGCAGACCGCGTCGCGCGTCGTCTCGGGCGGTCGGGCGCTTGGCAGCGCAGAGAATTTCGGGATGATCCAGCGCCTCGCCGACCGCATCGGCGCCGCGGTGGGCGCGTCGCGCGCGGCCGTGGACGCCGGCTATGCGCCGAATGAACTGCAGGTTGGCCAGACCGGCAAGATCGTCGCGCCTGAACTGTATATCGCGATCGGCATCTCCGGCGCGATCCAGCACCTGACCGGCATCAAGGATGCCCGCACCATCGTCGCAATCAACAAGGATGCCGAGGCGCCGATTTTCGAGGTCGCGGACTACGGCCTGGTCGGCGACCTGTTCAGCCTGATCCCGGAAATCGAGCAGCAACTGTCGTCGAATACAGGATCCACAACGACAGGCCGGTGATCACCAGCCAGGTGCCTGCCGTGCCGTAGAAGCGGCCGAAGCTCCTGCCCGGGCTGTGCGACAGGCCCCAGGCGTGCAGGATGCGGCTCAGCACCAGCACGATGCCGGCGGCATGCACGGCCGCCGCGGGCAAATCCGACAGTTCCGCCAGCACCAGCAGCACGACGGCGAACGGCACGTATTCGGCGAAATTGGCCTGCACACGCGCCGCCTGCTGCATGCCCTCCTCGGTCCCGACACCGAGGCGGACGTGATACCGGCGCCGGGCCAGGACGACATTCACGGACAACGCGATCAGCAGCAGCCCAAGCAGCGCCGCATAGAAGAGGGACGGATCCGCGAAAATCATGCCAGTTGACTGAGGATGTGCTCGGCGCTCGAGACCTTGAACTCACCGGGCGCTTCGACATGGACCTGCCGGACCACGCCGTCCTCGATAACGAGCGCAAATCTCTGGCCCCTCATGCCCATGCCGAAGCCGCGCGCGTCGAGTTCGAGCCCGAGTGCGCGGGTGTATTCGCCATTGCCATCCGCCGCCATGACGATCGAGTCGCCGACGCCCGCCGAGCGTCCCCAGGCATCCATGACGAAGACATCGTTGACTGCGAGACATACCAGCTTGCCGACGCCTTTTTTCCGCAGATCCGCGGCCCGCCCGACGAAACCCGGCAGGTGCTTGGCGCTGCAGGTCGGCGTGAAAGCGCCCGGTACCGAGAACAGGACGACCCGGCCCTTGCCGAGGAGCTCCACCGCGGTGACATTCGCGGGCCCGTCTTTCGCCATGACCTTCAGCTTGCCTTCCGGAACGCGGTCACCCGCCTTAATCGTCATGTCGGTGTGTCCTTGGCTAACGGTGTATGGATCAGGTGGACAGGGTGCTCCACAGGTCGGCGACGCCGCGCATCTTTTCATTGGCTGCCGCAGCCGCCTTGAAGGCATTCTTCGCCTCCGGCGCCTTGTTGCCCTCGACGAGCGCGATGCCGAGCAGCATGTTCAGGTCGTCCGGCCGCTTCAGTTTGCCCTTGTTGACGCCGCGCTTCGCTGCCTCCGTCGCCTTGCCATAGTTCTTCAGCGTGAAGTAGGCGGTCGCGAGTTTCGCTTCCGGCTCCCCGGTCGCGATCGCCTTCGCTTCCGCCTCCTGCTGAGCCAGCGTCGCCTTGACCCGGTCGACCTGCAGCCTCGCATCCGCCAGCAGACGGTTGTTGCGGTCGTCCTTCTTGATGGCGCCACCCGCCATGCCTTTTTCGAGCATCGTGACCGCTTCGCCGGGACTGGACAGGTCGAGCGCCGCCTCCGCGTACTTTGCGTAGTGATCGCCTGACAGCAGCCCGCGCGAAGCGCCGAGCCGGTACAGGTTGATCATCACGACAGGGTCCTTGTTCGACTCCATTTCGTAGGCACTGACCACCTGCTTGAAGACGCTCGACTTCGGGGCAACAGCCATCAACCGATGCAGCGTCTGGACGCGCTTGGCGTCATTCTTCGTTTCGTAATAGGCGGAATTCAACGCTTCCAGCAGCTTGCCGATCGTGCTGGAAGGCTTGCCGGCTTTTTCGGACGCCGCGACCGCCTTTTCCAGCGTCGGCGCAGCCGCGCGAAAATCGCGTAATGCGATCTGGGCATTCCCGAGCATGATCAGGTCGTCCGTCGTCGCCGAGCCCTGGGCCGCAATCAGCTTGTCCAGCGCCGCGATCGCATTGCGGTAATCCGACAGCGCGTAATGCGTCATCGCCTTCAGGCGCAGCTTGCGCACCAGGTCCGCACCCGTGACGCGGCCTGTCGCCAGGCGCTCGTCGACGGTCTGCAGGACGAGCTTCTGGTCCTTGGCGCTGCTTGCCGCCCAGATCAGCAGTTCGTTGACGCCCTGCTCCTCTTGCGGTGACAGCGAACCCTTGGCCTTGGCCTCCTTGAGCAGGCGTATCGCCTCGTTGAAGTTCCCCTTCTGGCCCGCGTCCTGCGCCGATTTCACCTTGTCGGCGACTTCCTTGCGCCAGCCTCCGGCCTGCGCCTGCGCATTCGCCACGACCGGCAGCGTCGCTGCGGCGATTCCTGCCAGCGGAATTGCCAGTACGGTTACCAACACGCTGGCGCGAAATTTCGGCATCTTGAACATCACTCCTCTCCTGCTTCAGCCGCCTGGCGCTGCCGCATCCTGCCTGGCCGCGCGCACCAGCCACAATCCCGCGATCCGCGCCAGGTATCGGTTCGCACCTGCCACGGTCGCCGCCGACTGGAAGGCGGCTTTCGCTTCGTCTCGACGACCGAGCTCCATCAGCGCCGCGCCCAACAGCAGGTTGGCATCGTCCAGGCGCCCGACACCGCCTTTCTCGAGGCCGCGCCGGACCATTTCCACGGTCTTCCCGAATTCGCCGGTGCTGTAGTAACCGAGACCGACCTTCACCGCAACCTCGCCCTTCGGGTTCTTTTCAGCCGCTGCAGATTCGCCGGGCAGGCTCCGGTGATCGCTGGCGACCGCGTCCTTCGCTTCCTGCAGCATCGCCTGGTTTGAGCCGGCATCG
Source organism: Gammaproteobacteria bacterium (assembly GCA_023265875.1). Classification (GTDB taxonomy): domain Bacteria; phylum Pseudomonadota; class Gammaproteobacteria; order Steroidobacterales; family Steroidobacteraceae; genus SCUD01. Next base: position 3,938 of record JAHFSF010000179.1, read on the forward strand.
GGCACGATGCCTTCCTTCATGCCGCGTTCGAGTGCCCGGGCCGCTTCGCCCGGGCTGCCGGCCGTCAGCGCCGCGTCAGCGTAATTGAGGTAGCCACCCACTGTCTCCAGTCCACCCTGCGGATCGGTGACGGCAAGGCGATAGACATTCAACATAACCATGCGGTCGTCCTTCGACTCGCTCTGGTAGATCGCAGCGATCCGCGTGTAGTAAGCCTTGCCCGGATAGTAGCCGACCAGCGCCTCCAGGTTGCCGAGACGCGCAGCCGGGTCCTTGAGTTCGACAAAGCACTTGTCGCGCAACTGCAGCCAGAGTTCATCCGGCCGCTGTCCGTGCCCGGCGGCGTAGTCCGCGGCGCGACCCAGCCAGTTTGCCGCCTCCTGGTAGTTCGAACTCTGCAGATAGAGTCGCCCGAGTGTCTGCATCTCGCTCGCATCGGCATCTGGCGTGACATCGATGAACGCACGGTAATGCTCGATCGTCCTGGGGCGGTCCTGCTTGCCGTTGTAGTACGCGGCCAGCTGCTGGTGCATCGGGCCGATCTGCTCAGGTACCGCGTAGCCCTTCTCGAGGTAATGCTCGATGGCCGCCGCAAAGGCGTCCGTGTCTCCCGAGGCCTGCGTCGCCTGCAGGCGCCAGGTCGCGATCACTTTCATTTCCTCGGGGATCAGAGCCGGCAATGCATCCAGCGC
>JAHFSF010000180.1 GCA_023265875.1 Gammaproteobacteria bacterium
TGCCGGCCGCAATGGAGAGCTACTACGTGGCGCCTGATTGGCGGACTTCACAGAGATAGCGGGCCTGGTTCATCAGCCGCGGCGTGTCGGCGTCAGCCCGGCGCGGCAAAGTCCTGGGCAGCCTCCAGCAGCCAGCGCGAGACATAGTCTGAATAGGAGCGCCCGGTCTCGAGCCGGAACTCGGCGGCGCCCGTGCGCCAGAGGACGATCTCCGCCTTGCCCAGCAGCGTCCGCGTGCACATGCCGATTGGAAACGCCGTCAGGTCGAGGTCCAGGGGGCAGCCGCTATTGAGGATGGCGGACGCATGACGGCCGCTGAGCTGCAAGGAGGTCTGGCGATGGCCGATGTCCACCAGCGAGTGCGCGACACCCGCCAGTGCCGCCTCGAGAGCAGCGCTCAGTGTCTCTGCATCCTCCGCCGGGCCCAGCAGCAACTGTTCGTCGGGGCCGAGCCACAATGCAGCGCGGTCTCCCTGCGAGTTCGCGCGGCAGGCGCTTGTGGGCAGCGGTAGCCCGAAGGCGCTGCCCGCAGCGGCGCGCGCGGCCGGCCCGCACTGCAGGATGAAGCGCGCGGCCGGTGGTAATGCCTCCAACCACTCGCCGGCGTGAACCAGGGGCGCGCCGCGTGCGCCGGAAAGATCAGGCATTCAGGCGCGCTCCTTCCCGGTCGTAGAACACCGGCGAGGTCACTGCGACCGGGATGTCGCCGCCCGGCATGGGCACGAACAGCGTCCGGCCCTGGCGTGCGCGGCCGCCCGCCACCAGCGCGAGTGCAATCGACCGGCCGAGCGCCGCGCTGAAATAGGATGAGGTCACGTGACCCAGCAATTTCATCGGCGGCTTTTGTCCCGCGGATTCCACGACTTGCGCGCCCTCATCGAGCACCGTGCTGGCGTCCGCCGGGAGCAGTCCGACCAGTTGCCTGCGTCGCGGCTCCCTCGCCGCCGCGCGCGCGAGTGAACGCTTGCCGACGAAGTCCACCTTGTTCCTGCCGATGGCCCAGGACAGCCCCGCATCGTCCGGCGTCACGGTGCCATCGGTGTCCTGGCCGACGATGATGTAGCCCTTTTCGGCGCGCAGCACGTGCATGGTTTCAGTGCCGTAGGCGGTGATGCCGTGGGCGAGCCCCGCCGCATGAATGGCCTCCCAGGCGGCATGGCCGTAATCGGCGGGTACATTGACTTCATAACCCAGTTCGCCGCTGAAGCTGACGCGGAACAGCAGCATCGGTATGCCGCAGATGGCGCCACCGGTCACGCCCATGTGCGGCAGGGCGGCCGCCGAGATGTCCGCGCCGCTCACGAGCGGCTGCAGCACGCGGCGGGCATGCGGCCCCTGCACGGCGATCACCGCCCATTGCTCGGTGGTGGAAGTGAGCCACACATCGAGATTCGACCATTCGGTCTGGCGGTAGTCTTCCATCATGGCAAGCACGCGCGCCGCGCCGCCGGTCGTCGTGGTCACGTGAAAGCGGTCGGGCGCCGTACGCGCCAGGATGCCGTCGTCATAGATGAAGCCGTCGTCCCGCAACAGGATGCCGTAGCGCGCACGGCCGACGGCAAGGTTGGAGAAATTGTTGACGTAGAGACGATCCAGGAACTCGGCGGCGCCGGCGCCGACCACGGCGATCTTGCCGAGTGTCGAGGCGTCAAAGATGCCGCAGGCGGAGCGAACGGCAAGGCACTCGCGCGCGACCGCCGAGTGCATGTCCTCGCCATCGCGCGGGAAATATCGCGCGCGCTTCCACAGGCCGACGTCCTCGAACACGGCGTCATGGGAGCGGGCCCAGTCATGCATCGGTGTCGTGCGCACCGGGTCGAAGAGATCCCCGCGCGCCATGCCGGCGAAGCAGCCGAAGCTGATCGGCGTGTACGGCATGCGGAAAGTCGTGAGCCCGAGCTCCGGGATCGCCTTGCCGAGATTCTGCCCGACGATGCGCAAGGCGTTGAGACTGGAAGTCTTGCCCTGGTCCGTCGCCATCCCGATCGTCGTGTAGCGCTTGATGTGCTCGATGGAGCGGAAGCCTTCGCGTGCGGCAAGCGCAATGTCGCCGGCGGTCACGTCATTCTGCCAATCCACAAACGCCTTCGAGCGATGGGCTTGCGGCAGTTGCGGCAACCCGCCTGCAGGGGCATCCGCGCCGGCATCGGCGGCGTCCACCGCGAAGCGATGCGCCACGCCGTGGTAGCCGGCCGCTTGCACCGCGGCGGCGCCGGCGGCGGCGCCGTCATCCAGCACCAGGCCCAGAGCATGCAGGCCGCGACAGGCGCCGGCCGAGCGCTCGCGCTCGGCGGAGAACGATGGCAGGAAGGCCTGTACGCTTTCGTTCCAGGCAAGCTGACCGCGCGACTGGGAAAACAGGTGCACGCTCGGCGTGAAACCGCCGGACATCAGGACCAGGTCGCACGCCAGCGAATGCCTGCGTTGCACCTGGCCGTTCCCATCGACCGTTCCGAGTTCGATGCCGCTGATCCGCAGGTTGCCGCGCGTTCCGGACACCGTTGCCCCGGTCATGGTCTCGATGCCGGCACGGCGCGCCGCCTGCGGCAGCATGCCCCCGGCGCTGCTGCGCACATCCGCTATCGCGGCGATCTCGACCCCGGCGGCGAGCAGGTCGAGCGCAGCCTGGTAGGCGGTGTCGGTCGCGGTCACGACAACCGCGCGCGAACCGGCGCGCACGCCGTAACGATGAAGATAGCTTTGCGCGGCACCGGCCAGCATGATTCCCGGCAGGTCGTTGCCGGGGAACACCAGCGGCTGTTCGATCGCGCCGGTCGCCAGCACGACTTCGCGGGCGCGCACCTGCCACAGCCGCTCGCGCGCCAGCCGCGGATCCGGATTCGCGAGGTGATCGCCAAGCCGCTGATTCAGGGCGACCGCGTTGTGCGGGAAATAGCCGAATGCCGTCGTACGCGGCAGCAATCGGACGCGGGGGTAGCCGGCAAGCGTGGTCAGCGCCTGCGCCAGCCACACGCCGGCTGCCACGCCATCGATTTGCGCCGAAGTCTCTGCCAGCAGCGATCCGCCCGGTTCCGCCTGTTCATCGCACAGGATGACCCGCGCACCGCCGTGCGCCGCCGCCAGTGCAGCGGCGAGTCCCGCCGGCCCGGCGCCGACAACCAGGACGTCGCAATGCGCGTACAGACCGGCGTAGCGGTCCGGGTCCGGCAGGGTCGGTGCGCGCCCCAGTCCCGCGGTGAATCGTAGCAGCGGTTCGTACAGGGACTTCCACGCGGTGCGCGGCCACATGAAAGTCTTGTAGTAGAACCCGGACGGGAAAAATGGCGACAGCAGGTCATTGACGCGGCCGAGGTCGAAGCGCAGGTTCGGCCAGCGGTTCTGGCTCTCGGCGCACAGGCCGTCATAAAGTTCGACCTGGGTTGCGCGCAGGTTCGGCGTGTGCCGCGCCGCATCGCGGCGCACCGCAACCAGCGCATTGGGTTCTTCCGCGCCGGCCGTGAGGATGCCGCGTGGACGGTGATACTTGAACGACCTTCCGACCAGGTGCACGCCATTGGCCAGCAGGGCCGAGGCCAGCGTGTCGCCCTGCAGGCCCAGGTATGTCCCGCCATCGAAGCTGAAGCGCAGCGATCGCGTCCGGTCCACCCGGCCGCCGCTCTGCATGCGGAATCTGCTCACGATGGCGGGGTCCCGCCGATTCTGTAGGTGCCGAGGAACTGGTCCGTCGTGGTGTCGCGGACGGCGTTGAAAAACCGGCCGCAGCCGCGAATGTGCCGCCAGCGCTCGGCATGCCGGCCTCTCGGGTTGCTGCGGATGTAGAGATATTCCGCCCATTGCTGGTCGTCGAGATCGGCGGGCCGGGCCGGGCGCACGAGATGCGCCTGCCCGCCGTAGGCGAATTCGATCTCGGGTCTCCGGCCGCAATAGGGGCAGTCGATCAGCAGCATCGTGCCTTCTCTCAGTGGGCGACGGCCGCCGCCGCCGCCTCGTCGATCAGCACCCCGTCGCGGAAGCGTTCGATCGTGAACGGCGCATTGATCGGGTGCGGTTCGTCGTGCGCGATGGTCCAGGCGAACACGTGGGCGGATCCCGGCGTCGCCTTGAACCCGCCGGTCCCCCAGCCGCAGTTGACGTACAGCCCGGGCACCGCGGTCCTCGCGATGATCGGCGACCGATCGGGTGTCAGGTCCACGATGCCGCCCCAGTTGCGCAGCATGCGCAGGCGGCGGAACGCCGGAAACAATTCGCAGATGGCTTCCAGCGTATGCATGTTGACGTGCAGGGCGCCCCGTTGCGTGTACGACGTGTAGGCATCGGTGCCGGCGCCGATCACCAGCTCACCCTTGTCCGACTGGCTGATATAGGCGTGGATGCTGTTCGACATCACGACACAGGGGAACACCGGCTTGACCGGTTCCGACACCAGCGCCTGCAGCGGATAACTTTCCAGCGGCAGCTGCACATTCGCCATCTGCATGATCACGCTGGTGTTGCCGGCGGCTGCCACGCCGACCTTGCGCGCACGAATCCGGCCCCGCGACGTCTCCAGAGCCTCGACGGCGCCGTTCGCGTCACGCTGGACCCCGGTGACTTCGCAATTTTCGATGATGTCGACGCCCAGCGCATCGGCCGCGCGTGCATAGCCCCAGGCCACCGCGTCGTGC
>JAHFSF010000181.1:0-2932 GCA_023265875.1 Gammaproteobacteria bacterium
CAGTTACTCGCTTTACGGCCTTGCGTGAATACGCCAGCGGGAAATACTCGCCACTGCGCCAAAGCGTGGCGAGATCCCGGTAATGCGGGCTCGCCGGATCTCCGGATTGGCCGGGATGATTCACGGCGCGGCTGTTGTCCCAGTTGCCGACATCGATCACGAGTCTGACCGACGCGCCATTCGTCTGCCTGAAATCGGTGGGTTGCGCGAGCGACTGGTTCAGCGTGTACTCGCCCCCGCCTTTTGCTATCGGTCCAACATTTATTCGCGTACGCATGGAATCCGAAACGACCGCGGCCAGCGGGTGCTCGCTCAGATTGAAGTGAAGCCTGCCCCATTGCCACAGCGCCGGATCCGGTCCTTGCAGCGCGACCATTTCCTCCCACGCGGCCTTCAGTGTCGCCAGCAGGAGCTGATCGCGCTTCCCCACGGCATTTTCTCCGAAGCGGTTTTCCGGCCTTTCGAGCGATGCCAGCATGACATCCATGTCGGTCGTGTTGATTGCGGCCGCTGCGACAGGATCGAGAACCGCCCTCCGGAACTCATTCTTCAGGTGACGGAGTTGCCAGACCTCGTGCAGCGCCGCCTGTGGAGACTCGGCGCGCAGTGTCGCATCCCACGTGCGCAGAAATTCCAGGGCGCGACTGGTTTGCGGGTCGCTGGACGAGAGTGGAGCCAGGAGCGCCACTAGCCTGCGTGCGGGGATGGAGAGAATATCCATCTGGAATGCCTCCGAATCCTCGAGAGAGACCTTCGGATGGGACTCGAGCAATTCATGGATCCGCTGGTGGCGCGAGGGATTGGTCCATTCGAAACTAAGTTTACGTTCGCGCGCCGGGTAGTCGGACGGAATGTTGTAGGCATTGGCTGTCGCGATCCAGCCATTCGACGGATTGTAAGCGGCTGGCAGGTCATCGCCGGACCACGATCCATTCCATTCATAATGGCCGTCGCCCGGCACCGGCAGCAGTCCATCCCAGTTGGGTCGCTTCGGCGCAAACCCGGTCGCAATCCAGCCAATATTTCCCTTCGCATCGGCGTAGACCTGGTTCAGGGATGGTACGCCCCAATTGACGATTGCCCGGCGGAAAGCGTCGAAACTGGTCGCTCGCATGGACTCAATTGAAGCGAAGTAAGGACTCATGCCTGGCTCCAACCAGGCCGAGCGCACGGCATAGGCGCGCTTCGCACCAGCATCGACATGGAGAACCGGTCCATGTCGCGTGAACGCAAGATCGACCGACTGCGTCGCTGCGCCCCTGACGGCAATCGATTCGCGCACGATCCGGAACGGTTCCCAGCGGTCCTCATAGCGGTATTGGCCAGGATCCGCAGCATTCAGCTCGTAGACGTAGAGATCCTCCTGATCGATGTTAAAAATAGTGATGCCGAAGGCAGCCGTGCCATTATGGCCAAGTGCAATACCGGGCAATGCCGGTTCACCCGCGCCGATCACGTTGAGGCCGGGTGCGGACAGGTGCACGATGTAGCGCAGGCTGGGCGCTGAGTACGTTCGGTGCGGGTCATTCGCCATGATCGGACGACCTGTCGCGGATTTCGCAGGGGCAACGACCCAGCTGTTGCTTCCCATGGCCGCCTCATCCATCTCCAGTGCCGCCAGGCTCGGCGTAGTCGCCTCGATCGGCTTTGTCAGGACGACTCGCTGGGTCGCGAGACGGAAATCCTGCAGGACTTCCGCCGGTAGGCACGGATCCAGTCCTGCGGGTATCTGCGGTTGCCAGTCGTTTGTCAGGCCGAAGCGGATCTGGTCCGCGTCGAGGCTCCCGGTTTTGCAGAAGGTGTTGGCACGCGCCACTTCCGATTCGAGATTCCGGGTCAATCCGCCGGAGCGGATCCGCACAACATCGTCGGCTGACCACTTCGCCGGACGATAACCGAGGAATGCGAATTCCCAGGGCAGTTGCCCTGAGTTGTCCTGGAGCCAGTCGATGTAGGCGTTGATGCCCTCCACAAAGCGCTGCGCGGTAGCTTTTGCGTCGTGCCCGGCGATCGGGCTGTACATCCGCCACTAGCGCTCCATGTTCCCGCGATACAGGAACAGGCGTGCCGCGCGGTCGCGGTCGACGAAGTCCGGCCCAAACACTTCGGCGAGCTGACCGAGACCGCGGCGACGCCACAGATCGATTTGGAACAGACGATCCCGTGCAGCATTGAATCCCTGCGCGAAAAAAACATCGGCTTCATTGCCCGCGAAGATGTGTGGAACGCCCCATCGATCGACGCGGATCTCGACCGCGGCGTGGAGGCCAGCGACATGGAGCGTTTCCACGGGGACCGCTGCTGCTTCAAGCCGCACAGGTGCCGTCAACAGCAGGATGAGGGCCAGAGCAAGGCATCTCGCAACTTGCCCGGACAGCTGCCCGGGAAGGGAATTCGTGCGTTCGGGACTATGCACGATCATGATTTCCTTGTCGGCGGTACGGTGCGACGGTGGCGCCGATTGTGGCGTCCTGTAAGCATCCCTGTCGAGTCTGCGGTGCGCCCATCTCACCGCGCCCAACACGATTGGCGCCTCCCGGCGCGTCGCCTTGTATGTTGAAGTGGCCGCAATCCACACGGCAATGAGGTTGACGATGTCGGCGGGCGATTTGCGGGCAAGCGCGGAAGCGGTCGGCGATCGGTATGACCGCGCGATGATGCTTGAGGCACGGCGGCTCACCCGGGAAGCAATTCGCGAAATCGCCTCGCGGATCGTGCCGGGCATGGCTGAGGACGATGCACTCGTGCTGACAAAACAGGTGCTCAGGCAGTCAGGCCTCGGGCGTGGCTGGCACGGTGTCCACGTACGCTTTGGCACCAACACACTGAAGACATTCGGCGCACCCTCGGATCCCGGGGTCGTGCTTGGCACCAATGATATCTACTTCATCGACATCGGGCCGGTGTGGCGGGACTGGGAAGGCGACGCCGG
>JAHFSF010000181.1:2942-4609 GCA_023265875.1 Gammaproteobacteria bacterium
GATACATTTGTCGTCGGGGACGATCAGGACATGCGCCGGATTGCACGCGAGGTGCATGTCGTGTTCGACAGTGTGCGGCAACACTGGCGCGAGCAGGGGATGACCGGCGAGGCACTCTACCGTGTGGCGGTGCAGGAGGCCGAATCCCGCGGCTGGCAGCTCAATCTCGACATGTCGGGCCACCGGCTCGCGGACTTTCCGCACGCCGCGCTACACAAAGGATCGCTGGCATCGGCGCCATTCACGCCCACGCCGGGCCTCTGGATGCTCGAGATCCAGATCCGTCACCCGACGAGGCCGTTCAGCGCGTTTTTCGAGGACTTGCTGCTTGAGCCGCCCGATGCGTGAGCTTGCGGCAGGCGTTGATTCTACACCGGTCTCGGTAAAGCCCGAGGGAGCGGTTGCGATTCGTAATGCCTATGCAGGACTCCTGTTGCCGGACGCGCAGGTGGCATTGTTCCGGGCAACAGACCGCGTTTTCCCGACGCGGGTAATCTCGCGCGGTAAACGCGTGCGACCGCTGCCAGCGGGGCCACGATCACTAGGAGATCTGCGGATCATTTCCAATGGTGGAACCTACGATCTCTACGATTATGTTTCGCGCAATCGCATTGCTGGCATGCTGGTGATCAAGAATCACCGGATTGCATTCGAACATTACGAGTTTGGTAATGGTCCGGCGACGCGCTGGGTTTCGATGTCGATGGCGAAGTCCATCAGCACGACGCTGGTCGGCATTGCGGTGAAGGACGGATTCATCTCGGGCGTCGATGCGCCGCTGACCGACTATCTTCCACAGCTCGCCGAAAGCGGTTATGCCGGCGCGTCGATTCGTCACCTGCTGCAGATGACGTCCGGCGTACGCTGGGACGATACGCACACGGATCCCGCTTCGGATCGACGCCATATGCTGGAATTGCAGATCGACCAGCAGCCTGGCGCCATCCTGCGCTACGTTGCGAGCCGCCCCCGTGTCGCCGTGCCGGGCACGCTCTGGAATTACAGCACAGGGGAAACGCACATCGTCGGCGTCCTGCTGCATGCGGCGGTTGGCCGCTGGTTGTCCGACTATCTGTCGGAGCGCATCTGGTCGAATTTTGGAATGGAGTCTGATGCCAGCTGGTGGCTGGAGTCGCCGCAGGGTCTGGAGGTGGCTGGCGCCGGCATCAGCGCGACGCTGCGGGACTATGGACGCTTCGGCTTGTTCATGCTGGATGGAGGAGTCATCGACGGCCGCAGCCTGCTGCCTGAGGAGTGGATCGGCGAGGCTACATCACCCCGTGAGCTGAACGGCAGCCGACTGGACTATGGCTACATGTGGTGGCCGGTCCCCGCGAAAGACGGCTCTTTCGCCGATCATGCCTTCAGCGCGCGCGGCATCTTTGGGCAGTACACATACGTCAACCCGGCGGCGGACATCGTCATCGTTGTCCTCAGTTCGCGCTCGAAACCGAAGGGCGCTGAAGCCATTGTTGACAATGACTTTTTCAACGCTGTGGTTGAGGCCCTGCGTTAGGCTGCCCGGCGTCCCGGATTTCATCGCCGATGTCGCGTGCAGTATTTCTGCGGCTGCATCGCAGCCTGGGGCTTGCGATTGCGGCGTTCTGGCTCCTGCAGGCGTTGACGGGCATCGTGCTGGTGTTTCGTTGGGAGACCGAGGACGCGCT
>JAHFSF010000041.1 GCA_023265875.1 Gammaproteobacteria bacterium
CACGCCGTCGGTCTCGGCGCTTTTTCGGGCGGCGCGATCCGCTACCGCATCTACACCGCGGCGGGCTTCAGCGCCGCCGACATCGGCAAGCTGATCGTGCTGTCGGTGATGCCCTATTCATCGGGGCTCGGATTGCTGGCCGCGGTGTTCATATTCGTGGAGACAACGGAGATTGCCGCGGCGCTGCACCTGAGCGAATCGATCGTCACGCTGATCGGCGCGGCGCTGCTCGCCATGCACGTCGTCTACGTCGGCCTGGTCCTGGGCCGGGTACGACCGTTCGGCAGCTGGTTCCCGGCATTCGAGTTGCCGAGCCCGCGGCTGACGGCGATCCAGTACGCGCTCGGCGTCGCCGAGGTGCTGTGCGCGGTGGGTGTGCTCTACGTCCTGCTGCCGGCGGGCGCCGGCATCAGTTTTCCGGCTTTCGCCGCGGTCTATGTCGCAGCGGTTGCGGCGGGCGCGCTGTCCGGCGTGCCGGCGGGCCTCGGCGTGTTCGAATCCATCCTGCTCGTCACGTTGACCGGAGTGCCGACCGAGGCACTGCTGGGCGCCGTGCTCGCCTACCGGCTGGTCTACGAACTCCTGCCGTTCGTGATCGGGCTCCTGCTGCTGCTTGCCTATGAGGCCTGGGCGCCGCGGCGGGTCTAGTGACTGCCGGGCCTGGATTCGGTGGCGGTCCAGGCGGGGTCCTTATGTCCAAAGGGCGGCTGGAACTTGCATCTGGGTGGCCGCGGTGGGACAGTAAAAAGAATCAGAAAGTCCCGCACCGGCCCGGGTGTGGCCACCCGCCCGCCCGAGCTGACGAGGGGCTCACGCGCTCCGGCGCGACGGGGGGATGTCATGCGCACCAAAAAGCGGTCGTTGCGGCCACGGCTCGCCGTCCGCGCGGTGTTGCTGCTCGTTCCCTTCATCTGCGGCGCAGTGACGCCGACTTTCGAAAAGATTGCCGACCTGACGACAGTGATGCCCGAAGGCTTCGGTGCCATGGACCGGCCATTCGTCACGTTTACCGCCGGCGTTTCACTGGATGCCGGCACGGTGACATTCAGTGGCCGGAACGATCTGAATCGCTCGGGCATTTACCGCAGGTTCACCGGCCCGCTTTCGCCGCTGCAGCCGGTCGCGACCGAGGCGTTGCTGGCACTCCCTCCCGTCGGAGCATTTCGTTTCAATGATTTCATCCATTTCTCCACCGATGGAGGCACGGCGGCATTCAGCGCGTCATTCACTGGAGCTGGTTTCAGTGTCGGACTCGTGAAAGGCCCGTCGGGGGGACTCAGCATGGTCGCCTCCTCCGCCGATCCGATGCCGGGCTATGCGGCCACCTTTGGCTCGTTCGACGACGTCTCCCTCAGCAACGGCCAGGCGGTCTGGCGCAGCCAGTCCGGCAATGGATCCAATGAAACCGGGGTCTATTCGGACCTCGGCGGAGTCCACGCCGTCGCGTTGCCGGGCGATCCGGTTCCGGGCTTTCCGGGCGGAACCTTCACCAGCCTCGCCAACTTCGGGGGCGTAGCGGTCGACGGTGCGGATATCGTCTTTTCGGCGAACTCCTCGTCGCCGACGGTGTTCTCGCGTTCTGGCATCTATATGAAATCTGGCGCGAATCTGAGCATGATCGTCGACACCAACATGGCATGCCCCGGCTCGCCGCAGGAGACATTCGCTACCGGAGAACGCGTCGCTCTCCACCAGGGCGCGATTGCATTTGTCGGCGGTTGCAGATTCCCGAATTCGCTCCTGAGGGTGGGCGTTTATTCCACGTTCGGCGGCCTGCACACGGTGGCCGACACGCATACGACGGCGCCTGGTACCGGCACGCCGTTTACGGATTTCGCGGACAACTTCGGTGCCGGGGGTGGCGGCCTCTCGATTCACAAAGGTATCGTGGCTTTCGTCGGCTACACGGGTCCCGCCGGTCAGCCGGTCGCGGGGATCTATCTGGAATCGGGCAACGGGGTCGAAAAATTCCTTGCGGCTGGCGATGTTCTCGGCGGACGCACGGTCGCTGACCTGAGGCTCAGGCACGAGTCACTTGACACCAACCCGCTGGGCGGCCTGTCCCTGGCATTCTGGGTCCGTTTCACGGACTTCAGCCAGTCGATCTATCGTGCCGACTTCGCGAAGCCGGTCAGGCACGCAGTTGCATTGCCGGATGTCAGTTCGAACGGCATTGCGGACGTGGCGATGCTGCGCCAGGGTTCGATTCGTGTCGAGATTCGCGACGGCGTTGCAGGCGCGCCCGTCCGCACCATGATCTTTCTCAGCAATGCATACGTGCCGGTCGCGGCCGCGGCGCTGCCGGATTCCGATTCCAACGGCTTCCCGGAATTCGCCGTACTGGCCCGGCGAATCGCCGACGGCCGGCCCGTCGTGGAAGTGAGGAATATCTCGAATACCCCGGCACCGCGAGACATCTGGTTCGGGGCGGATTCCGACCCGATCGCGATGTCCGTCATTGCCGGAGATGCCGACAATAATGGCGTCGCGGAGATCGCCATGCTGTCGGCGAGACACAGCGATGGCCGCGGCAGGGTCGACGTGAAAAACGCGTTCGGTCCTGCCAACGCCAACACGATCTGGGTCGATGCCGGACTGATACCACGCGATCTCGATGTCGTGGAAGATCGCGACGGGAATGGCGTACCCGAAATCGCGATATTGTCCGCGCGCAGGAGTGACGGGCGGCCGGTCGTGGAAATCGTCAATGCCTATGGTACGCCGAATCGGAATACGTTCTATTTCATGTCGGACTCGACGGCCGTCGACCTGGCTGCAATAGGTGACGCGGATAATAACTTGGCCCCGGAAGTCGCCGTTCTTTCGCGGCGAAATTCCGACGGTCGGGGTGTGGTCGAAGTCAAGAACGCAGCCGGAGCCACGAATCCAAGAAGCCTGTGGGTCGCAGCGGGACACACGCCCCTGGCGCTTGCTGTGGTCGCGGACGCCGACGGGAATACCGTGCCGGAGCTTGCCACGCTGTCAACGAGGGACACAGACGGCCGGACGCTGGTCGAGATCCTGAATGCGGCCGGTGCTATCAACCGGAGCCAACTCTGGTACTCGGCCGGATTTACCCCGCGGTCGGTGATCGTTCTTGACGATCTGGATGGCAACGGCGTTCCAGAAGCAGCAGTGGTGATGATCCGCAACAGCGATGGCCGCATACTCGTCCAGAGCAAGAACGCCGCAGGCCCTCCGTCGGGGACAGATTACTGGTACTCGCCGTAGCGATTCGGGGCGGGCCTAGAGCTTCACCATGACATGCCGCACCGTCGTGTAGTCCTCGAGCGCGTACAGCGACAGATCCTTGCCGTAGCCCGAGCGCTTGACGCCGCCGTGCGGCATCTCGCTGACCAGCATGAAATGCGTGTTGATCCAGGTGCAGCCGTACTGCAGCCGCGCGGCGACCTGCATCGCCCGACCGACATCCTTCGTCCAGACGGACGAGGCCAGCCCGTATTCCGAGTCATTGGCCCATGAGATGGCCTGTTCCACGTCCTTGAAGCGCGTGACGGATACGACCGGCCCGAAGACTTCCTGGCGCACGATCTCGTCGGCCTGGCGCGCGCCGGCGACGACCGTCGGCTCGTAGAAGAATCCGCTGCCGCTGCCGGCGTGGCCGCCTGCGGTGACCTCGATGTGCTGCATCGCCCTGGCCCGCTCGACGAAGCCGGCCACGCGTTCACGCTGTTCGCGACTGATCAGCGGTCCCATTTCGACGCCCTCGGCTTGCTGCCTGCCGACCTTGATCGTGGACACTGCCTTGCTCAGGTCCGCCACCAGCCGCTCGTAGACCTTCGGTCCTGCGTACAGGCGGCAGGCGGCCGTGCAGTCCTGTCCCGCGTTGTAAAAGCCGAAGGTCCGGACACCGGACACCACTTCGTCGATGTCGGCGTCGTCGAAGACGATGACCGGCGCCTTGCCGCCGAGCTCGAGGTGCGTCCGCTTGATGCCGCTCGCTGCGGCCTTCAGGATTTTCTCGCCGGTCGCCACGTCGCCGGTCAGCGACACCATGCGCACGCCGGCGTGACTGACGAGCGCCGCACCGACGCTGTCACCGCGCCCGGTGATGATGTTGACGACACCGGCGGGAAGCAGCTCGGCCAGGAGTTCCGCCAGTTTCAGCGCGGTCAACGGCGTGTTTTCGGAGGGTTTCAGTACTACGGTGTTGCCGGCAGCAAGTGCCGGCGACAGCTTCCACGCCGCCATCATCAACGGATAATTCCACGGTGCGATAGAGGCGACGACGCCCACTGGATCGCGGCGGATCATGCTGGTAAAGCCGGCTGCATACTCGCCGGCGACGGCGCCCGTCATGGTCCGTGCGGCCCCGGCGAAATAACGGAACACGTCGGCGATCGCGGGGATCTCGTCGTTCAGCGCGGCCGCGAGCGGCTTGCCGCAATTCTGCGATTCGATGCGCGCGAACTCCGCGCCTTCGGCCTCGACCCGGTCGGCGAGCTTCAGCAGCAGGGTCGCGCGGTCCTTCGGCGGCGTGCGCGACCAGCCGTCGAACGCCTCCTGCGCTGCCTTGACGGCGGCATTCACCTGCTGCGTAGAGGCCTCGGCCACGCGCGCGATGACCTTGCCGGTCGCGGGGTCCAGGATCTGCTCGACCTGGCCCTGGCCGGCGACCAGCCGGCCATTGATCAACAGTCTGCTTTGCATGGACGCTTCACTACGGTCAGGGAGTACGTGCGACATCGGCCCCGGGCAGTTCGGGCGCGACGGTGATCTGCAGCCTGCCATAGGGCGAGGCCGGCACAGCCATGTCACCGCGTTGCTCCATCCAGGCGAGCGTGGTGGGCGTCAGCATGTCGCCTTCCCCGCGATTTTCCGGTGCGGCGCCCAGGAGCGCGGCCGGCGTGAAGACGACGATGTAGCGGCCCTTGTCCTGGGCAGGGTCGATGGGGACAGTCACGGCAAGACCCGGCCGGCCACCGACGGTTGCAAGCCCGGGCTCGAGGCGCAGGTTGTCGAGGCTGGTCATGCGCATGACGATGAAAGTGTCATCGAGCAGCGCGACGACCGGGTAGAACACGCTGGTATCGTCCGCATGGCCGGCGTCAAACAGGCTCTTGACGCGCAGCCGATAAGGGGTCGTGACCCTGGGCAGTTCAAAAGCGGCGAGCGGGCTCAGGCCGCTGTGGAACTCGAATGCCTGGCTGTGGCTGCCGATCATCGCCTCGGCAAGCCCGCGTTCGGGCAGCGGCTGGAATGCGAAGGCAGACGGATCGTCGCAGCAAGGCTTCGTCCTGGCGTAGAGCGCGAGGCGCGCCTTGGTAGCCGCCGGGTAGGATTGCGCCGGCAGGGCCGTGCAACCCGCGCAAGCGGCGGCCTGCACGCACACCAGGAACAATGTTGATACCCGCATCGCAACCGAGGCTAGCATGAATTCCGTTTCCGTCGCGGTGATCGGGGCGGGCCTCGCGGGCCTTGCCTGTGCACGGCGCCTGTCGATCGATGGTTGCCGTCCCGTCGTGTTTGAACGGCAACGTGCGCCTGGAGGACGCCTGGCGACGCGAAGTTTCGAGGGCGCCACCTTTGATCATGGCGCCCAGTACCTGACAGTGCGCGATTCGGCGTTCCGCGAAATGATCGCTGCTGCGGCCGCATCCGGCACCGCCGCGCGCTGGCAGCCCGATTGGCCCGGCGGGGAACAGGAGCATGCGGAGTTGTGGGTCGGCACTCCCACGATGAATGCGCTGCCCCGCTTTCTGGCGCGGGACCTCGATATCGAATACGCAACGCGCGTCACCCGGCTCGCACGCGCACGTGGCGGCTGGACCGTCATCGACGACAAAGGTGCCGGTGTCACGGATTTCGGATTCGTGGCGCTCGCATTGCCGGCGCCAGAGGCCGCCGCGTTAGCGGCCATGCACACGCCGCTGGCGGAACGGGTCGGCGCAATCCCGATGGCGCCCTGCTGGGCGGTCATGGTGGGATTCGAGGGCCCGGTGCAGCGGATCGCGGACGCCGGGTTCACGGATGACGCGGTGCTGCCATGGATCGCGCGCAATGGCTCGAAGCCGGGCCGCCATGCACCCGATACCTGGGTGCTGCACGCGTCCGCGGACTTTTCGCGCCGTGAGTTCGATGCGCCGCCGGCGCGCGTGCAGACGAAGCTGCTGGAACGATTTGCCGGGCGGTTCGGCCAGCGGTTGCCCCGGATCCTGCTGGCGGACAGCCACCGCTGGCGCCATGCACGTGTCGAGACGCCGCTGGGCGAGCCGTTCCTGATCGATCCGGCGGCCGGCATCGGCTTCTGCGGCGACTGGTGTCTCGACGCCCGCGGCGAGGCAGCCTTCCTGTCGGGAAGTTCCCTCGGCGCCGCCATTGGCGCGCAGCTGTCGCAGATACAGCGATCGGGTGCGTCCGGTAAGATGCGCGGCGAACGATGAATCAGCGCCTTCCGCGGATCCTGTTTGCCGGCCTGGCACTGCTGCTGGGAGCCTGCGCTGCGCAGTCGCCGAAGCCGGAGTCCGAGAACATGCCAAAAACCGAGCCGGTGCCGCCTGTCGCCGCGGTGCATCCCCACGATGTCGTATCCCCGCAGGGCACGCGGCAGGACGAGTACTACTGGCTGCGCGATGACACGCGCTCGAATCCCGAGGTGCTCGGCTACCTCGAGGCCGAGAACGCCTACAGGAAGGCGATGACCGCGCACACGCAGGCGCTGGAGGACCGCGTCTATGGGGAGATCATCGCGCGCGTCAAGCAGGACGATTCCAGCGTCCCCTACCGCAAGCGCGGCTACTGGTACTACACGCGCTATGAGACCGGCAAGGAATACCCGGTCTACGCGCGCAAGTCCGGCAGCCTCGAGGCGGCAGAGCAGCCCATGCTGAATGTCAACGAGCTCGCCGTGGGCCACGAGTTCTACCAGGTCGGCGCGCTCGCGATCGCGCCGAATGACCGGCTGCTCGCCTATGTCGAGGACACGGTCGGGCGAAGCCAGTTCCGGCTGCGGATCAAGGATCTCGAGACCGGCGTGACGCTGCCGGACATGATCGAGAACGTCGATCCGTATCTCGCGTGGACCGCGGACAGCGGCAGCCTGCTGTACGTGGAAAAGCACCCCGAAACGCTGCTGGGCTATCGTGTCCGCCGCCATGTGCTCGGCACGGAACCGGCCGCGGATCCGATCGTCTACGAGCAGGATGATGAGAGTTTCTATACGTCGGTCCAGCCCACCAAGGACGAGCGTTACCTGCTGATCGTTGCCCAGAGCACGGTCTCGACCGAAGTCCGCTACGCGGATGCCGCGGATCCCGAACTCGGGTTTCATGTGTTCCTGCCGCGCGAACGCGACCACGAATACCAGGTCGATCACCTCGGCGACCGCTGGATCATCCGCAGCAACTGGCAGGCGCCGAATTTCCGCCTGCTGGAGGCGATCGTCGGCCAGGAAGGCGATCGCGCGAACTGGCGCGAGCTCGTCGCGCACCGTGACGACGCGTTCATCCACGGCTTCGATGTGTTCAAGGACTTCCTCGCGATCGAGGAACGCTCCGGCGCGCTGCGCAAGATCCGCATCCGGCCGTGGGACGGCGCTGCTGATTTTTTCATCGCGGCGGACGAGCCGGCCTATACGACGGCGCTCGGCGAGAATGCCGAGATCGATACGCACATCGTGCGTTACGAATACACCTCGCTGACGACGCCGAAAACCGTCTACGACTACGATATCCAGACCGGCGAAAGGCAGCTGATGAAGCGCGACCCGGTGCTGGGAGATTTCGACCCGGCCAACTATCGCACGGAGTTGCTGTGGGCGACCGCGCGCGACGGCATGAAAGTGCCGGTGTCACTGGTGTACCGCAAGGAATTCGTGCGGGACGGTCACGCACCGCTCTTGCAGTACGGTTACGGTTCCTACGGCCTGTCGCGGGACCCGGCATTTTCGATTACACGGCTGTCATTGCTCGATCGTGGCTTCGTGTATGCGATCGCCCACGTCCGCGGCGGCCAGGAAATGGGCCGGCGCTGGTACGACCAGGGCAGGCTGCTCAACAAGATCAACACCTTCACGGATTTCATCGACGTCACGCATTTCCTGGTGCACGAGGGATATGCCGACCCGAAACGGGTCGCGGCAATGGGCGGCAGCGCCGGCGGGCTCCTGATGGGCGCCATCGCGAACATGGCGCCGGGCGATTACCGGGCGATCGTCACGCAGGTGCCGTTCGTCGATATTGTGACGACGATGCTGGATGAGAACATTCCGTTGACGACGAACGAGTTCGACGAATGGGGCAATCCGGAGCAAAAGCCCTATTACGACTACATGTTGTCCTACTCGCCGTATGACAACGTCGCCGGCAACGAATACCCGGCGATGTTCGTGACCACTGGCCTCTGGGACAGCCAGGTGCAGTATTTCGAGCCGGCCAAGTGGGTCGCGCGGCTGCGGGCGCGCAAGACGGGCACGAACCCATTGCTGTTCCGCACCACGATGGAGGCCGGTCACGGGGGCAAGTCGGGGCGCTTCCAGCGTTACCGGGAGATCGCCGAGGAATATGTCTTCATCCTCGACCAGTCCGGCATCGCGGAATAGCCGGTGAACCTGTCGCACATCGAGCAGGTCGCGATCCCGGTGCGGGACCTGGCGCGCGCGACCGCGTTCTACCGCGACCTGCTCGGCATGAAACTGCTGTTCGAAGTGCCGCCGCAGCTCGCGTTCTTCGACTGCGACGGCATCCGGCTCGCGCTGTCGATCGCCTCCGACCCGATGTACGAGCCGCCCGGCTCGATCGTCTATTACGGGGTCCCGGACATCAACGCCGCGCACGCGGAACTCGGGCAACGTGGCGTCGAGTTCCTGCAGGAGCCGCACCTGGTCGCGCGGCTCGACGCCGTCGAGGTCTGGATGGCCTTCTTCGAGGACACCGAGGGCAACACGCTCGCGCTCACGAGCGAGCGGCCGGTCGAATGAGCACGAGGCCGGGACCGGCGACGCTGCTCGACCGGCTGGTCTTTGTCCACCCCGGCGAGGGCGCGCCGCTCGCGGCCGCCTTCGTCTATAACTTCCTGCTGTTCGCGGCCTACTACATCCTGCGTCCGCTGCGCGACAGCATGGGCGTGACCGGCGGCGTGCACGCGCTCGACGACCTGTTCTGGTTCACCTTCCTCGGCATGCTGCTGGCCGTGCCGCTGTTCGGCTGGATCAGCGGCCGGTTCCGCCGCGCCGTGTTCCTGCCCTGGACCTATGTTTTCTTCATCGTCAACCTGCTGGCTTTCTGGGCGATGTTCACGGCGTTCGCGGACGATACCTGGCCGGCACGCGTGTTCTTTGTCTGGGTCAGCGTGTTCAACCTGTTCGTGGTGTCGGTGTTCTGGAGCTTCATGGCGGACCTGTTCAACAAGGAGCAGGCCGGGCGCATGTTTGCCTTCATCGCCGGCGGCGCGAGCACCGGCGCAATCATCGGCTCCGGCCTGACCGCGTTCTTCGCCGAGACGCTGGGGGACGTCAACCTGCTGCTGGTCTCTTCCGGGATGCTGGGAGCGACGCTGTTCCTGATGCGCTACCTGCTGCGCTGGAGCGCAGGCCGCGCGACCGCGGGCGACCGGGTCGCGGATCGCCCGCTCGGCGGGAATCCCTTCGCCGGGATCACGCTGGTCCTGCGGTCGGGCTACCTGGCCGGAATCGCTCTGTTCGTATTCCTGATGGCAGGCGTGACGACTTTCCTGTACCTGCAGCAGGCTGCGCTGCTCGCGACCCACTTCCCGGACGGTTCGGAACGGACCGCCTTTCTCGGCAGGATCGACACGCTGGTCAACGGCATCGCGCTGCTGTTTCAGCTGCTGGCCGTCGGCCGGCTGACGGCGCGTCTCGGGGTCATGGCCATGATGGTCGCCGTGCCCGTGATCGTCGCGGCGGGATTCCTGCTGATCGCCGCTTCGCCGACGCTCGCGACGCTGGTCGCAGTCTATGTGGTGCGCCGCGTCGGGCAGTATGCGGTGACGCGCCCCAGCCTCCACATCCTGTACACGACCGTGGACCGCGCCGCCAAGTACAAGGCCAAGAACTTCAACGACACCGTGGTTTACCGCGGCAGCGATGCGGTGGTCGCCTCGATTCACGAGGCCGTGGTCCGCTCGCTGGCCCTGGGGCTCGCTGGAATCGCCTGGCTGGGTGCCGGTATCGCGGTCGCCTGGGCCGGAGTTGCGATCTTCCTCGGCCGTGCCCACGAACGCACGGTCCCGGCCCGGCCACCCGGCTGATCAGTGCGCCAGCTCGAAACGCAGGCGCGCCGCGACACGCTGGTCCACGGTCGCGCCATTGACCTGGTACGGTTCATAGCGCCAGCCGCGGACGGCGTCGAGCGCCGCCTGGTCGAAGACCTTTTCCGGCTCCGCCGCGCGCACCGTGGCATCCCGCGTGGTGCCGTCGGTCGCGACCGTGAATTCGATGTCCACCCAGCCCGTGATGCTGCGCTCGAGCGCGCGCGCCGGGTACTGCGGGGGCACGAAGCGGATGCGATGCAGTGCATTCTCCGGAAGTACGACCGGCGCCGACCCGGCCCTGGGCGTTGCACTGCGGGCTGCGGCTATCTGGCCGGCCAGCGCCGAGACGTCGGCGCGCGTCGCGCCGGCGCCGCTGGCCGCTCTCAACACTTCCTCGGCGCCGTCCGCGTCGCCGCTGGCGACCAGGCGGCGTGCTTCCTCGAGCGATCGCGTCGCGAGCAGGGCGCTTGTCTCCGGCAGACCCTCGTAGGACGGGTCGGACGCGCGCAGTAGGTCGAGGTAATGGCGGGCGGAATCGCCGGTCGGCTCGACCAGGCGGCCCTGGGCGATGCGCTGATTTGCCAGCAGCAGCAGCCGGGCGCGGTCCTCGCGCACGCTGCCGAGCCTTGCGACTTCCAGTTCGGAGCGCAGTTCCGCCACCTCGATCCGGTCCACGTCCAGCGCCACCGCATTGTGGACCCAGGTGCCGGCATCCTCCAGCCGACCCTCGCGGATCGCGTCGCGTGTGTTGCGTACCAGCAGCGTGGCCAGCGCAGTGACGCCTTGCTGGACGCCAGGATCGGCCGGATCGATGCGCTGAGCAGCCAGCAGGTAGGCGTGGGCGCTGTCGTTGTCGCCCACCAGTTGATTGCTTCGCATGCGCTCATTGGCGAGCAGCACCAGCCCCTGCACCCGTCCGGCCGCGGTCCGCGTGGAGCTGGAATCGAGGGCCTGCCCGACCGCTACGTTCGTGGCGCGCAATGGCTGCCTGGCCTGGGCCTGCCGTTCACGTTCGCGCGCGATCTGGGTCGTGAAGAACTGCAGTCGCGGGTGATCGGGGCGGGCGGACCGGGCGGCATCGATGGCGCTTGCCAGGCGCGGGAGATCCTGGTCATTCAGTGCCCGCTCGGCCGCGGCCAGCAATTCATCTGCGACCAGATCAATGCCGCGCTGAGCCATCCGGTTGCCGGGATCGTCCGCGAGCGCGGCACGGTAGAGTTCCAGCGCGTTGCGTTCCGGCGGATAGGTCAGCCGGCCCTGCGTCAACGCAATCCCCGCTGCATCCAGGAGCTTCAGCACCTTCGGGTCCTGGCCGGCATCGACCGGCGCGATCGCGGTGACGTTCCGATCCGGCGAGAGATGGGCGAAGTATTCCCAGGGCTTCCAGGCCGCGACCAGCCAGATGATCCCGGCGAGGGGTATGAGCAACAGGCTGCGCCGCGCCCAGCGCCGCACCATGCCACGGTCGATCCGGCTCCAGGGCCGTGCGATTTGTGAAATCCTGGCGACGGGTGCCAGGACGGCGCGGGGCCTGGCGGCGGGCAGGTCGGCACCCGGCTGCTTGCGACGTTGCGTCGCCTCCACAAAATTGCGGATCCGCTCGGCCGAGGCTGGCTTGTGCAGGAATCGGAAGATCACGCCCTGCGAGATCAGCTCCGCAAGCCCCGCCTCGTCTTCGCGACGACCTGCAACGATGATCGGGAGATCCGGGAACTGCTGGTGAATCTGCGTGACGAGCTTGTGCGTATCCTGGTCGGCGAGCGAACAATCGACGAGCAGCACTGCATTGCCGGCGGTGACCATCAGGTCGGCGGCATGGATCGAATCGTCGGCACGCCAGACACGGTGATTGCCGGCCAGCGAATCGCGCAGCAATTCGATCAGCGCGGGATCCGCAGAGAGCAGGATGATGTTGGCGCCGGTCTGGCGTGCAGGTGCTGCGCCACTCGGGATGGTTGGTTCGTCGACGTTGGAATAATCGATGATCACGGCATTCAGGTCTCGCCTGGATGGCACCCCGGAACCAGGAAATCCGCGCAAAATCGACTCGATGAGGCCCTCCGGCCCCATCGCAATCGAATCCACGTCATCTTTGACAAAATCCGGCGTGGCGAACGAGACACAGTTCGCGTTTCTGGCGCCGGTCGCGTGATGGACTTCGAAAAACCCCGTTGTTTCCGCGACTTGCATCGAATACTGGCCGGCAGGTCCGGGGCAGGGTCCGTGGCGTTGCATGCACGCTACACCGGGGCCGGGCGCGTCGGCCAGTGCCGGATTATGTGAATCTCGACAGCGGGCTGACGGCCCGCGTAAGGTGATCCGGCTTGTGGGTAATGGGGGATGCATGCCGGGAGAACCGAGCATCAAGCGCCAGATCGCGTTCGTGTCGAGCCTGCCTGCCGAGCACTACCATCAGCTCGAGGCGCTGCTCTTTTTCAATGGCCGCCAGGATCGCGTCCGGCACGGTATCGTCACCGCGATCGACCGCTATGGTCCGCCGGAAATCGTGAGCGATGGAACTTCATTGCGGGTATGCGTCGCGGGCCCGTCCGAGACGCAGTGCCTGTTCGCGGTCGAGCGTGAAGGCAAGATTGCACGTCCGGTCGGCGTGATCCTCTATGTGCGCGACAGTTTCGAGCGGATCACCGTGCTGCACCTGGTAGTGGCAGAGGCATACGCCGCCGGTGGGCCACGCGCCAAGTACAACCTGTTGCTGCGGCTGATCCAGGCCGTCAAGCGCGTCGCGCGCTGCACCTCCGGCATCCGCCGCGTCGAGGTTCTCTACTCGCAGAACAGGCCGCGCGCCGCCTTCGCCTGAGCTTCTTTCCTGCGCTGCGGGCGCTACAATGCGACCGCACCCCGCCGCAGGAGAATCACATGTCCCGCAACATCCGCGCGCTGCTTGCGGCCGCCCTGCTCGTGCTCGCCGCCATGCCGGTGGCAGCCGCATCGCGCGAGCAGATAGACGCCGACGTCCGCGAGGCCATCAACGAGCTGTACAGGCATTCAAGTTCCGCCAAGGAGCTGGCTGGCAAGTCGGCCGGGATGCTCGTGTTCCCGAAGGTCATCAAGGGCGGTATCGGGATCGGTGGCGAGTACGGCGAGGGCGCTCTGCTCATCGGCGGCCAGACCGTCGCCTACTACAACATCGCTTCGGCCTCGATTGGCTTCCAGCTCGGCGGGCAGAAGAGGAGCCAGGTAATCCTGTTCATGAGCCAGCGCGAGCTCGACAAGTTCCGCAACAGCGATGGCTGGAAGGCCGGCGGGGACGCCAGTGTGGCACTCGCTACCCTCGGTGCGGGAGGTCAGATCGATAGCGAGACGGCCAAGAAGCCGATCATCGGTTTCATCTATTCCAACAAGGGCCTGATGTACAACCTGACTTTCGAAGGCTCCAAGATCACCGAAATCAAGAAGTAACGGCTTCAGTCGTGGCGGCCGCCGGACAGGCCGGCGGTCAGCACCAGGCGCATCGCGGCCTCGACCGGCAGGTCGAGCACCTTGAGCGCCGAGCGCGGCAGCAACGCCGTGTAACCGCCGATCTGGTAGCTCATCGGGAAGTACACGGCGACCAGCCCGTCTTCCAGCGCCACGATGCCGAGTTCTGACGCATCGTCCCGCGTGACAAAACCGATCAGGCGCGCGTCGCCGAAACGGGCGAGTACGACCCGGTTCAGGTCGCGCCGCGTGCCGCCCGCCGGCAGCAGCCTGGTGAAATCGCGGATGGCCCCGTAGATGGTCTTGACCACCGGGATGCGCTCGAGAAACGCCTCCCAGGCCGCCAGCATCCTGCGCACCAGCAGGGCGTTCAGCATGAAACCGGCCGCAAGCACCAGCAGGACGGCAGCGATGATGCCCATGCCGGGGCGGTAGTACTCATCGGGGATCACGACGGTGATGACCTGCCGCAGCAGCGACTCGGTCGAGCTCCCGAACCACCACAACAGCCACAGGGTCAGGCCGATCGGCATGACCACGACGAGTCCGCTGACGAGTGCGCTGCGAATCCTGCGGAACATGGGTTTCTCCGGGTGCGACGGGCTGCACCAGGCCAATCAGGCGTGCATCATAACGATATGCGGTGCCTGGCCTGGATCGCAGTCGCGCTGGTCGGCCCGATCCTGGGGACGATTGCCAGCGCGCAGCTGGTTGATCGCAAATCGGTATTCAAACGCGCCCGTGAGATTGCGGTCGCGACCCTGCCGGGCATCGAAGCCACGGATCTCGCCCCATTCCGGATCGCTTACGGCCTGACGTTGCTCGCGACCGGCAATCCGGCCG
>JAHFSF010000042.1 GCA_023265875.1 Gammaproteobacteria bacterium
CTCGATTGAGTGGCCATCGGCCGGTGGCAGCACGCAACAGCTCGAGTTGCCGGTAACAACATGAAGCATGACCGTGGACTGACGCTGGTCGAGGTGCTGATCGCCATGTTGCTGGTGCTGGTTGCATGCGCGGGCGCGCTCGCGCTCGTCGCGCGCGGTCGCGCGGCGCAGCGCACCAGCGAGTCAGTTGCGCGGCTCGAGGAGACCACCGACGCGGCGTTGTCGATCCTGGTCGAGGAGTTGCGCCTGGCCGGGTATCTGGGTCTCGCGGCGCCGGGCAGCCCGGTCGCAGGCGCCAGCTTGATCGGGACGGCGGAGGCGCCGGGACTCGCCGTGGCCGGCGGTTGCGGCAATTCGCTTGCACATGATCTCGGGAGCCCGGTCAGCGCCGCGGACGGCGCATACCGCGTCAGTGCTTCGACGCCGCTGCGCTGCAGCGCGGGTCCGAATGGGCGCAGCGTAGCCGGCTCGGACACCCTGACCCTGCGGCACGCATCGGCGGCAGCGACCCAGGCTGCGCGTGGCCGCCTGCAGCTGGAAACCAGCCTGCGCGCCGCACGGCTGATCACCGATGGCACCCGGCAGTATGGCGACCGCGGGCGCATCCACGATCTGGAAGTCGGCGTGTTCTATGTCAGCGCCGATTCGACCGCGCAACGCGGATGGCCGTCCCTGCGCCGCAAACGGCTCGTCGGTGGCACTCGCCCGGCATTCCAGGACGAGGAGCTCGTCACCGGCATCGAAGACCTGCAGGTCGAGATCGGCCTCGACGCTGCCGACGACCAGGACAGTGCCGTGGATCGCTGGGTGACGCCCGCTGAAATTTCCGGTGCGGATGTCGCGCGCGCTGTCCGTCTCTGGATCCGGGCCCGCAGCGACCTGCAGGAAAATCCGGCCTTGGACCAGGCCGCGCTCCGCTATGCGAATCGCGATGTGCCACGCGAACCGGTCCGCTATCGCCGCCAGCTGTCGAGCCGGATCGTCGAACTGCGTAACCTGCAGGGTTCGCCGTGACAGCAGCATCGAGGGGAGCCGCACTCGCCGTCGCACTGGTGTTGATGGCCGGCCTGGGGGCGCTGGCGCTCGCGGCTGGCGCCGCGGCAATCACCGCGCTGGCGCTGGCCGGGTACCAGCAAGGCGCGGCCATCGCGCTGGAAGCGGCCGAGGCCGGGGTCTCCCGCGCGCTGCAGGAGGCGCGTGAGCACGCCGGCCCAGCCCGCATCGGTCCATTGCCGCATGGGATAGGCGATGCGACGAATTCGAGTTTCGCAACCGAGACGATCGAACAGCCCGGCGATGGAACACTGCCGCCCGGTTTCAGCCTCGGCGAATCCGCGACGGGATTTGCGACGCGCCACTACCTGGTCATCGCCGAGGGCTGGGCCTCGCGCAATTCGCAGCAGCGACTCGAGCAGGGCTTCTATGTCGTGGTGCCCGCGTCATGAAAGCCCGCGCCTGCATTCATCACCTGCTGGCAGTCCTGATGAGTGCCGTGCTGGCATTCGTGACGCCAGCCTGCGCTGATCCGGATGAGGCCTGGCTCGGTCGCGCCCCCTTGCCCACCGACGTCAGGCCGCTGCTCGTCCTCGTACTCGATGGTTCATCGGCGATGGGACAGCGCATCACGGTTGGCGCCGCCTATGATCCGCTGACCGTATACGCGGGAGCGGTCGGTGGGCAGATTCGCTGCGAACCGGCTCGCGTCTACTGGCGGCGTGGCCCTGGGCCCGCGCCCGACTGCCGGACAATGGCAGGCCTGGAGCTCGCACCGGCGGCGGCAGGCACTGGACTGCATTGCGCTCGCGCGCGCGACTCGCTGGCGCGGATCGGGATCTTCATCGCTGCACGCGCGGCCCAATGGCGGCCTGCAACTGGCGGCGGATACTGGGACGCACTGCGCGCAGATCGGGATTTCGCCGTCGAGTGCCGCAGCGATCGCGGGTCGCATGGCAGTGAGGCCGGTTCATGGTACGCAGCCGATGGCGCGAAAGGCCCATGGAGCGGCACGCCGGGCGCCGAGATCGACTGGTCCGCGCCACCGCTGGGCGACTCTTACATCTTCTACACCGGAAACTACCTCAACTACCTGGCGACGGACCGCCAGCCTGTCGAAACGACAGCGGTGGATCTGGTGACTGCGCGGCTGGTCGATGTCATCGGCGCAACCGACGAACTGGACGTCGCACTGGTCCGGCTCTCGGACCGCACGCCCGAGGCCGACGGC
The DNA here is from genome assembly GCA_023265875.1 of Gammaproteobacteria bacterium. GTDB lineage: Bacteria > Pseudomonadota > Gammaproteobacteria > Steroidobacterales > Steroidobacteraceae > SCUD01. The sequence continues at coordinate 2,225 of JAHFSF010000042.1, forward strand.
GGATACGTCGCACTGGCGCCGATGCCTGCCATCACGGCCGCACCGATGATCGCCACACAGCTGGCCAATATGCCTGCGTCCGGTGCAGCACCGCTGGCTGAGGCCATGGTTGAGGTTTCGGCCTGGCTCGCGGGAGCACCGGTGCGTTACGGCGATGACGCGCGTGCCGACGGTGCCGCACGCGACCCGCTGCATCCGGCCAGCTATCGTTCGCCTTTCGTCAGTCCCTGCCGGCCCGTGACGATTGCAATGATGACCGCTGGGCAGCCGACCCAGGATGAAGGCGCCCGCCCGGCTGCTGCGCAATTGCCCGGATTCGACGCGCTGACGGGCGGCTGCGGTATCAGTTGCCTGCCGCAACTTGCCGCGTGGCTGATGCAAACCGACTTGCGTGGCGACCTCGCGGGCCGGCAGTTCGCGTCGGTCACCTGGCTGGTGCCTTCCCCGCTGCCCGGCCTGGTTGCCGAAGCACGGCAGCTGACGGCAGCCAAGATCGCTCTTGTCCAGGATCCGCTCGCCTATGCCAACATCGTCGCGCGCAGCCTGCAGCACGATGCGGCGGTCCCGGCCGGCATGCAGCTGTCTGCCGCAGGATTGCTGCGCACAGGCGACTCCACTCACTCGCAAGCCATCCTCTACGGCCTGTCGGCACCACGGACCCGGGAGCGCTGGCTCGGCAATCTGCTGCGATACCGGCTGCGCGCACCGGCAAGCGCACTGGAACCGCCCGTCGTGACCGGCCGCGATGGGCAGGCGGCGCTCGATGCCGCGACGGGGCTGCCCCGGCCGGAAAGCATCAGCGAGTGGAATGACTTGCCGGATGGAGAGGCGCTCCTGCGCGGCAGTGCCGCGGGTCGCCTGCCGGCTGCGGCATCGCGGCGGCTGTACAGCGACCTGACGAGCGACTCCCTGAGCTCCGAGCGGAATCGCCTGGCCACCGGCAACCCGTCGATCACCTCGGCGCTGCTGGGCCTTGGCCCGCATGACGCCGAGAGGCCGGAGGACGTGATCACCTGGCTGCTCAACGAACCGGCGCTGGGCGACCCGGGACTGCAGGCACCGCTTGTCGTAGGCGACGCGGATGACGGGCGGCGCACGGTCTTTCTTGCGACACAGGACGGGCTGTTGCACGCATTCGACGCGGACACCGGCATCGAGAGGTGGGCATTCCTTCCGCGGGCGTTGCTTGCGCGCCTGCCCGGCCTGATGCGTGACGAGGCGACAGCCGTGCGTAGCCACGGCATCGACGGGCCACTGGTCCTTCATCGCCAGGACCCGGACGGCGATGGCGTCATCAACCCTTCGGCAGGCGAACACCTGTGGCTCTTGTTCGGGCTCGGACGCGGTGGTGACCGGTATTACGCACTCGACATCTCGATGCCGGACCAGCCGCAGTTGATGTGGTCGCTGGGACCGGAATCACTCGGCAGCGACCTGCTGGCGCTGCCCGAACCAGTCGTTGCGCGACTCGTGATCGGTGGCGCTGCCCAGCAGTCCGGCAACTGGGTCGTCATGCTGGCCGGCGGTTACGATCGCATCTACGATCATTCCAATGCCGTTTCGGCGGCCGCCGGCGCGTCGCTATCCCTGCTCGATGCTGCTACCGGCCACCTGCTCTGGCGCGCCGCCGGCGACGACTCGCTCCATCCGGACCTGCCCGTGTCCGCGATGAAGGCGAGCCTGGCCTCGGCTCCCCGCGTGCTCGACCTGGATGGTGACGGCTACGCTGATCGACTGTACCTCGTGGACGTCGCAGGCGATCTCTGGCGCCTTGACTTGCGAAATCGTGCCATGCCGCCGGCCCTGGCGAGCGCCCGCCTCGTGGCGCGGCTGGGCGGCGAAGGCAGGCGTTTCTACTCCACCCCCGATATCTCCGCGATCCGGCGCGCTGCCAGTCTCGAATTCGCAGTCTCGGTGGGATCCGGCTGGCTCGCGAGGCCGCGCGACATGACTATCGTGGACCGCATTTACTCGATCCGCGATCGCGATATCGGTGGCACCGGTGTGCTGTCCGAAGCCGACCTGTACGACGCGACGGCAACCGATGTGCCGATGCCGCCCGCGGCGCCCGGCTGGTATGTGCGTCTCGACCGCCACGGGGCCGGCGAAAAAGCGATCGGATCCTCGGTCACTTTCGATCACCGGCTGTATTTCGCGACCTACCAGCCCTCTGCTGCACCGTTGTCAGCAGCCTGCGGGCCTCCCCAGGCCATCAAACGCCTGCACATTCTTGACGTGCGAACGGGACTCGCTGCGACACAGGTGCAGTTGCCGGATGAACCCGGGGAAAAAGAGATCTCTGCCTCCGGACTGCCCGCCCCGCTGCGCTTCGCGTTTCCGGGTCCCTGGGACAGTGCCTGCGCGGATTGTCGCGCCCGGCCATTCGGGATCGCCGGCGCCGAATGCTTCGACGCCGGATTTGGCAACGATCCGGTCAGGACCTCATGGCGCAAGCTGGCAGACGAACCGGGTTCGCGCTGATCGAAGTGATGATCGCGCTGGTGATCGTCGCGATCACGACCAGCTATGCGCTCGCTTCCTACCGCCGGTACGTGTTGCGCAGCAACCGCATCGAGGCAGTACAGGCTTTGCTCGCCGCGGCCGCCGAGCAGGAGAAATTCCATCTTGCCCGGGGCCGCTATACCGATCGACTGGATTCCGGCTATGACGAGGACCCGCCCGGATTGCCGGTCGCGTCCATCAGCCCGCACCGGAAATTCGGACTGACGATCGCTTTCGCAGACGCTGCGCGATTCCGGATCGTCGCCACACCGCTGGAAGGCGGTGGCCAGGACGACGACCTGGACTGCAGGAAATTTTCGATCGACGAAAGCGGCCGACGCGAGGCAGTCGGTGCATCCGGCAATGACTCGAGCAGTCGCTGCTGGTGACCCGCTAGGATGCCTGGGTCCTGCTCACGCTACGCAAGGACTGTGGCAGCCCGAACACGACGCTTTCCTCACGCCCAATGACCTCGACGCTTTCCTGGCCGCCCCATTCGCGCAGCCGCGCGACGACTTGCTGCACGAGCGTCTCCGGAGCCGAGGCGCCGGCCGTGACGCCGACCGACTTCCTGCCCTCGAACCATTCGCGCCGCAGGTCCTCGGCGCCGTCCACCAGGTAGCCCGGGATGCCGCGCGTGGTTGCGATTTCGCGCAGCCGGTTGGAATTGGAGCTCGACAGCGAGCCGACGACGACCAGCACCTCGCACTGTGCGACCAGTTGCTTGACGGCATCCTGCCGGTTCTGCGTCGCGTAACAGATGTCTTCCTTGCGCGGGCTGACGAGCGACGGGAAACGCGCGCGCAGCGCGGCGACGATGCGCGCGGTGTCGTCGACCGAAAGCGTGGTCTGCGTGACCAGCGAAAGTCGTGCGGCGTCTCGCACCACCAGCCGATCGGCATCGTCGACCGTTTCCACCAGGTGAATGCGCCCGCCCCAGGCCTTGTCGAAGCGGCCCATCGTGCCTTCGACTTCCGGATGCCCCGCATGGCCGATCAGGATCACATCGAGTCCATCCCGCGCGTAGCGACCGACTTCCATGTGCACTTTTGTCACCAGCGGGCAAGTTGCATCGAACACCGAAAGCCGCCGGCGTGCTGCTTCCGCCTCGACGGCGCTGGAGACGCCATGGGCGCTGAAGATCACCGTGGCGCCGTCCGGGACGGCGTCGAGCTCATCCACGAACACCGCACCGAGGCCGCGCAGGCGGTCCACGACGAAGCGGTTGTGCACGACCTCGTGGCGCACGTACACCGGTGCGCCGAAGAGCACGAGCGCGCGCTCGACTATGTCGATCGCACGATCCACGCCCGCGCAGAAGCCGCGCGGGTTCGCGAGCAATACTTTCATCTGGCAGCCGTCTTGATGCGACGAGTCTGCATCAGTGCATCGATCACCAGCATGATCGCGCCGGTCGAGATCGCGATGTCGGCGACGTTGAAGGCCGGGTAGTACCATTGCTGCCAGTGGAAATGCAGGTAATCGACCACGTGCCCATGCGTGACCCGGTCGATTCCATTGCCGATGGCGCCGCCGAGGATCAGCGCAAGGCCGACTGACAGCCACGGGTGGCCGCGTGCCGGCAGGCCGCGAAGCCACCAGACGATCGCAATGCTGATCGTGCCGGCGAGCCCGACGAAGAACCAGCGCTGCCAGCCGCCGGCCTGGGCCAGCAGGCTGAAAGCGGCCCCCGTGTTGTGCAACCGGGTCAGTTCCAGCATCGGACCGAGCTGATACACCTCGAACAATTCAAACCGGCTCGCGATGAACCACTTGCACAACTGGTCGAGCGCGACCACGAGCATCGAGAGCCACAGCCAGACGAGCGCGGTCTGTTTCTGAATGACTTCGTCGATCACGCGTAGTGCCTCGTCTCGCCAGGGCCATCCAGATTGCTGACGCAGCGCACGCAGATTTCCGGATGGCTGGGATCACTGCCGACATCGGCGCGCCGGTGCCAGCAGCGCGCGCATTTTGGCGCATTCTGCACCTTGACGGCGATCCAGGCGCCGTCCTTCGCAACGGAAACTGCCGCCACGGCATCCGCAGGACGCTCAGCCGCATTCCGCAATCGCGCGGCCGAGGTGATCAGCACAAAGCGCAATTCGTCACCGATGGCCGCCATGCGGCGATGCTGCGCCTCGTCGAGGAAGACGTCCACCTCCGCCTCGAGCGGTGCGCCGAGCTCCCCCGCGGCGCGCAGGCGCTCGAGTTCACGCGCGACGTCCGTCTTGAGGGCGATCACGGCGTTCCAGTCGATGTCCGATGACTCCGCGACTTCCGGCAGAGGCCACCAGGTCGAGAGCAGCACCGATTCATCGCGCTCGCCTGGAAGATACTTCCAGATCTCCTCGGCCGTGAACGACAGGATCGGCGTGAGCCAGCGCACGATCGCTTCGGCGACGTGATGCATGGCCGTCTGCGTGGACCGGCGCGCGGGACTCGTCGCCGGCATCGTATAGAGGCGGTCCTTCAGGATGTCGAGCCAGAACGCGCCAAGTTCGACGACGCAGAACCCATGCACCTTCTGGTAGATCAGGTGGAAGTCGTAGTCACGATAGGCCCTGATGACCTCCTGCTGGAGTCTGCCCGCCCGCGCAAGTGTCCAGCGGTCGATGTCCAGCAGTTGCCCGACCGGCAGCCCATCGCGGGCCGGGTCGAAGCCGGCCAGATTGCCGAGCAGGAAACGGACCGTATTGCGCATTCGTCGGTAGCTGTCCGACATGCGCTTCAGGATCTCGTCGGAGACGCTCATCTCGGCGCTGTAGTCGGTCGCCGCGACCCACAGGCGCAGGACGTCGGCGCCCAGCGTATGCATGACTTTCTGCGGCGCGACCACGTTGCCCAGCGACTTGGACATCTTGCGGCCCTTGTCGTCCACCGTGAAGCCGTGCGTGATGACCTGCCGGTAGGGCGCAACGCCCTTTCCAGCTACTGAAGCGAGCAGCGAACTGTGAAACCAGCCGCGATGCTGGTCCGAGCCCTCGAGGTAAACGTCCACGGGAAACGGAATCGTGTCCGGGCGCAAGGCCGGCAGGCAGTGATGCACGACGCCGGAATCGAGCCAGACGTCCATCACATCGTCGCACTTCTCGTAGACCAGCGACTCGTCACCCAGCAGTTGCCGCGGGTTCAATGCGAACCAGGCCTCGATGCCGCCCTCCTCGACCAGTTCCGCGACGCGCTCAAGCAACTCCGGCGTCTGTGGATGTGGGTCCCCGGTATCCCGGTGCACGAACATCGCGAGCGGCACGCCCCAGGCACGCTGGCGCGAAATGCACCAGTCCGGGCGGGTCTCGATCATGCTGGTAATGCGCTGCTCGCCCCAGTCTGGCACCCAGCGCACTTTGCGGATTTCGGCGAGAGCATCGCGACGCAGCTTTTCCTTTTCCATGCTCAGGAACCACTGCGGCGTCGCGCGGAATATGACGGGCGACTTGTGCCGCCAGCAATGGGGATAGCTGTGCCGATAGGGTTCATGGTGAATCAGCCGGGACGCAGACTGCAGCGTTTCGATGATCGACGCATTCGCGTCAAAGACGGACTGTCCCTCGAACAACGGCGTGCCAGCGATGAAACGGCCGTCGGGCCCGACCGGGTTGTCGATCGGCAGCTTGTAGCGATGACCGATTTCGTAATCTTCCGCACCGTGGCCAGGGGCCGTATGAACGGCACCGGTGCCAGTCTCGAGCGTCACGTGTCCACCGAGGACCACCGGCACTTCGCGGTCATAGAACGGATGCTCGAGCCGGAGTCCCTCGAGCGCTGTGCCGGTCGCGGTCGCAAGCTCCCGATGCGCTGTCGCCCCGATGCGCGTCGCGACGGCCGCGACCAGTCCGGCGGCCACGATGAGGCGTTCATTCGCCGAGGGTCGCTCGAACTCGACCAGCACGTATTCGAGCATCGGGTGCAGGCAGACAGCCTGGTTGGCCGGCAGGGTCCACGGCGTCGTGGTCCAGATCGCGACGGACGCATTGACGAGATCGCCGCTCGCCAGGCCAAAACGGCGCGCCGCGTCGAGCGGATCCACGACCATGAAGCGCACGTCCACCGACGGCGATATGCGTTCGTCGTACTCGACCTCGGCCTCAGCGAGCGATGAGCGGCAATCCAGGCACCAGTGCACCGGCTTGAAGCCGCGCACCAGGTGACCGCGCCGGATGATCGCGGCGAATGCGCGCAGCTGTTCCGCCTCATAGGGCGCAGCCATCGTCAGGTAGGGATTGTTCCAGTCGCCGACGACGCCCAGGCGCTGGAAGTCGATGCGCTGCGCATCCACCTGGCTGGCCGCGAATTCGCGGCACGCCTTGCGGAAAGCGTTGGCGTCCAGCTTCTGGCCCACCCGACCGTGCTTCTTTTCGACCTGCTGCTCAATCGGCAGGCCGTGGCAATCCCACCCCGGTACATAGGGTGAGTCGTAGCCGTCGAGCGAGCGCGACTTGACGATGATGTCCTTCAGAATCTTGTTGACGGCGTGCCCGATGTGGATCACGCCATTCGCGTAGGGTGGACCGTCCAGCAGCACGAACTTCGGGCGTCCTGCGACTTTCTGGCGAAGCTTTCCGTAGATGTCATTGCGCCGCCAGGCCTCCGCCATCTCCGGCTCGCGGCGCACGAGGTCCGCCTTCATCGGAAAGTCGGTGCTCGGCAGGTTGAGCGTCGCCTTGTAGTCCACGTCTATCCCTTTGCCCCAAGTAATTCCCGTGCCCAGCGCGCGTCGAGTTGTATCTGCGCCGTCATCGACTCGAGGTCCGGGTAATACCGTTCATCGCGCAACTTCGCGACGAAGTCGACGCCCAGTCGCCGTCCGTAGAGATCCCGGTCGAAATCGAACAGGTGAACCTCCAGGATCCGCTCGACTCCGCCGACTGTTGGCCTGGTGCCGACTGAAGCCACTGCGGGCGCCTGGTCCAGCCCGGCACCCGACACGCGCACGGCAAAGATGCCATGGACCGGCGAGACTTTCCGGTGCAGGCGGATGTTGGCGGTCGGGAAGCCGAGCCGCCTTCCCAATCGTGTCCCTTCCATGACACGCCCATTGATACGGAAGTCGCGACCCAGCAGTGCCCTCGCCTCGCGCAGGTTGCCCACCGCGAGCGCCTCCCGCACGTGCGTCGAACTGACACGCAGGCCATCGATCGTGCAGGGTGGCACTTCGTCGACCTGCAGGCCGAAACGGGCGCCGACGGCACGAAGCTGTGCCGCATCGCCGCTGCGATCGCGCCCATACCGGAAACCCTCACCGATCACGACTCTCCTCGCTCCCAGGGTCTGGTTCAAAACCCGCTCGATAAATGTCGGTCCATCCCACCGGCACAAATCCGCGCCGAAACGCAGCACTCGCAGTTCGTCGATGCCGAGTGTCGCCAGCACTTCGGCCTTGTCCCGCAGCCGCATCAACCGCGCCGGAGGCGACTGCGGGGCGAAGTACTCGCGGGGGTGCGGCTCGAAAGCCAGCACCACCGCGGGCAGCCCTTCCTCGCCGCTGCGCCTGGCCTGCAGCTCAAGGATGGCCTGGTGACCGAGGTGCAGACCGTCGAAATTGCCGATCGCGACCACGCTGCCGCGGGCTGCGGTCCGGCTTGGCTTGAAACCGCGGGTAATCAGCATTGGAATTATAGTGACCTGAGGTCGCGCAGGCGCGCGCCCGCAAGCCACAGGGCGACGAAATAGGCGCCAGCGCCTCCGCCGACACAAAGCGCCAGCCGCGCTGCCCGCGTGGAAGCGCCCCACGCCGTCCATGCGGACCAGTCGCCAGACATCCACCAGAGGAATCCTACGAGCACGGCGCTCGCAAAAGCCACCTGCGGCAGCAGGCGCCGCCAATGCACCGATGGCGAATAGACACCCTGGCGTCGCAACCCGCGATACAGCATCGTCGCATTGAACAACGCCGACATTCCCGTGGAAAGCGCGAGCAAGGCGTGCGGCACCGGGAATCCATTGAGGTTTGCCGGAACGACAACGGCCAGGTTGAAGATCATGTTCGCGGACAGCGCGATAATGCCGACTTTCACGGGCGTCCTCGTATCCTGGCGCGCGAAGTATCCCGGCGCCAGCACCTTGACCAGCGAAAACCCGAGCAGCCCCAGCGAATACGCCATCAGCGCATAACCACACATCAGGACATCGCGCCCGCTGAATGCGCCGTACCCGAAAATCGTCGCAATCAACGGCCCCGCGAGCATCAGCAGGCCGATCGCGGCAGGCGTTGCGATCGTGACCGTCAGTCTTAGCGCCCAGTCGAGCGTCGCAGTGAATTTTTCGGGCGCGGCGCCAGCATGGTGCGACGAGAGCCCGGGCAGGATCACGGTCGCAAGCGCGATCGCGAACACGCCCATCGGGAACTCGACCAGCCGGTCCGCATAGTACATCCACGAGATGCTGCCGGTCATCAGGAAGGACGCAATCAGGGTGTCGAGCAGGAGTGATACCTGCGCGACCGACGAACCAAAGATGCCAGGCAGCATCAGTCGCGCGATCCGGCGCACGCCTTCGTGCCCCAGGTCCCAGCGTGGCCGCGGCAACAAACCGAGTTTGTACAGGGCTGGCAACTGCGCCAGCAACTGGACCAGTCCCGCCACGAACACGCCGATCGCCAGTACCAGTCCTGGCTTCGGGAAATGCGGCGCCACGACGCCCGCCGCAACGATCATGACGACGTTGAGCAGGGTCTGGTTGAAGGCCGGCACGCCGAATCGCCCATAGCTGTTCAGCACTCCGCTGCCAAGGGCGACCAGTGAAATGAAAAACACGTACGGAAACGTGAAGCGCAGCATTTCGACTGTTGCGTCGAACTTGCCGCCTTCGTCGCGAAATCCTGGTGCAAACAAAAACGCCAGGACCGGCGCTGCGATCACGCCGATGACGGTAATCGCGAATAGCAGGACTCCAAAGACGCCGGTGACGCCGGCGATCAGTTGGCGCACTTCGGCGTGTTCCCGGCGCACGCGGTATTCGGTGATGACCGGCACGAAGGCCTGCGAGAAAGCACCCTCGGCAGTCAGCCGGCGGAGGAAATTGGGAATCTTGAACGCCACCAGGAAGGCGTCCATCAATGTGCCTGCGCCAAAGGCCTGCGAGTAAACGGCGTCGCGCACGACACCCGAGATCCTGGACAACAGGGTCAGGGAACCGACGACGGTGGTGCTGCGCAGGAATCCGCGGCTCATGCGGCCGGCACTATACCGCGTTGACAACCACTCCCTGCATCCGCAGAATGCGCGCCCTTATGGCCAACACCAAGTCAGCGGAAAAACGCGCCCACCAGGCGACCGTGCGCCGCGCCCACAATGTCGCGCAGCGCTCGAAAGTCAGGAGCGCGGTACGCAAGGTCGTCGCTGCGATCGAGAGCGGCAACAAGGCGGAAGCCACGGCGGCACTCAACAAGGCGAGCCCGATCATCGACGCGATGGCGCGCAAGGGACTGCTCCACCGCAACAAGGCAGCCCGGCACAAGAGCCGGCTCGCCCGCCAGGCCAAGGCGCTGGCCGGCAACTGAGTCGGCTACCAGTTGAATTGGGAAAAAGGGGACGCTACCCTTTTCTCGCGATCGGCCGAAACGGGTAGCGTCCCCTTTTTCTGGCTTTGTTTTGCACTGTGCACCGGCCGGCATCAGCGGGCCGCAGGGGCGGGATGATTGTCCAGGTGATTCATGATCGCCTGGCACAGTGCCTTCGTGCCCTGCCCCGTTGCCCCCGAGATCCGGAATACCGGCCCCCTGAAGCGCAGGCGCCGGACGATGTCGCGGCAGCGCGGATCGCATTCCTCGGCTGGCAGCAGGTCGATCTTGTTCAGTACCAGCCAGCGTTCCTTCTTGGCGAGTTCCGGACTGAACTTCTTCAGTTCGCGCGTGATGGCGCGGGCTCCTGCGACCGGATCCGCAGCGGGATCCGGCGGTTCGATGTCCACCAAATGCAGCAGGAGCCGGGTGCGCTGCAGGTGCTTCAGGAAGCGGATACCGAGGCCGGCGCCCTCGGCGGCCCCCTCGATCAGGCCCGGGATGTCGGCCATCACAAAACTGCGCAGCGGTCCCACGGCGACCACGCCGAGCTGCGGGTACAGCGTCGTGAACGGATAGTCGGCCACCCGTGGCCGGGCCGCCGAAACGGCACGAATCAGTGTCGACTTGCCGGCGTTCGGCAGGCCGAGCAATCCCACGTCCGCCAGCAGGCGCAGCTCGACGCGCAGCGTTCGCGCCTCGCCCGGCAGGCCGGGCGAGTTCTGCCGCGGTGTCCGATTGATCGAGCTCTTGAAGCGCTGGTTTCCCCAGCCGCCCTTACCACCCTTGGCGACCAACAGCGTCTGACCCGCAACGGAGAGATCGCCGAGCGTCTCGCTGGTCTCGTCGTCAATGACCACGGTGCCGACGGGCATCGGGATATACAGGTCCTCGCCGCCCTTGCCGGTGCAGTCCTGGCCGCCGCCAGGCTGGCCATTCCTGGCACGGAAGGTGTGCCGGATGCGATAGTCCGCCAGGGTATTGATGCCCTCCTGGGCGCGCAGCCAGACACTGCCGCCCAGGCCGCCGTCGCCGCCATCCGGACCGCCGAAGGGCACGAACTTCTCGCGGCGAAAGCTGACCGCGCCGCGTCCCCCATGACCGGCTACCACCTTGACGCAAGCTTCGTCGACAAACTTCATGGTCGCTCCGGCCCCAACAAAAAACCCCGGCCGGGCCGGGGTCTTTACGCAAACACGGGACTCCCGGCCTACTCCGGCAGGACGCTGACGAAAGTGCGCTTCTCGGCGCCCTTCTTGCGGAATTGCACGCGGCCGGTGACCTTGGCAAACAGCGTGTGATCGGTGCCGGTGCCAACGTTCTCGCCCGCCCGATACGGCGTGCCGCGCTGGCGCACCAGGATGTTGCCGGCCAGCACCTGCTCGCCGCCGAACTTCTTGACGCCGAGGCGCTTTGACTGGGATTCGCGGCCGTTCTTGGTACTGCCGCCCGCTTTCTTGTGTGCCATTTTCTGACTCCGGATCCTTGCTCGTCAGGCCGCCGTGATGCCGGTCACCTTGACCTCGGTGTACGGCTGGCGGTGGCCCTTGCGGCGCAGGTAATGCTTGCGGCGCCTGAACTTCGTGATACCGACCTTATCGGCTTTGCCGTGCGCCTGCACGGTCGCCGTGACCAGCGCACCGGTGACATAAGGCGTGCCGACGGCGACGTCCGCGCCTTCGCCGACCAGCAGGACCTGATTGAACTCGACCGTGGCGCCCGCATCGGCCTCGAGTTTCTCGACGCGCACGACGGTGCCGGCGCTCACCCGGTACTGCTTGCCCCCGGTGGCAATGACGGCGTACATGATTGTCTGGACTCCAAAAAGAGCCGGCAATTGTAGTGAGCCAGGGGGGCCCGGTCAAACCGTACCGGCGCATCCTGCATTTCCCGCGGAGACGTTTGCCGCTAGGATGCGCGAGCCCCGCCCTGCCGTCAGGAAGCCATGCAACTCAAGGACATACGGTCCCTCGTCGAAGCCGACCTGGCCGCGGTCGACCAGGAGATCCGCCGCCAGCTGGCGAGCGACGTCAGGCTCGTGAACCAGGTTGGGGACTACATCATCGGTGCCGGCGGCAAACGCGTGCGGCCGCTGCTCGTCGTGCTCGCGGCGCGCGCAGCCGGCGCGACCGATTCCGCGCATATTCCGGCGGCGGCCCTGATCGAATTCATCCACACGGCGACACTGCTGCACGATGACGTCGTCGACGATTCCGCCAAACGCCGCTGCCGCGATACCGCGAACGAGATATTCGGCAATCCCGCCTCAGTGCTGGTC
>JAHFSF010000182.1 GCA_023265875.1 Gammaproteobacteria bacterium
TCTTGATGGACTGCCGGATGGTCTTGAAGTTGGTCAACATGCCGCCCAGCCAGCGCTGGTTGACATAGGGCATGCCGCAGCGGATCGCTTCCGACTGGATTGCGTCGCGCGCGCTGCGCTTGGTGCCGACGAACAGCACCTTGCCGCCGTCGCCGGCCACGCCCTTGATGAAATTGGCTGCTTCCCCATACAGGGGCAGTGTCTTTTCGAGATTGATGATGTGGATCTTGTTACGCTCGCCGAAGATGAACGGAGCCATCTTCGGGTTCCAGAAGCGGGTCTGGTGGCCGAAATGCACACCGGCTTCCAGCATCTGGCGCATGGACACGCTCGCCATGGTCACTCCTTTTCGGGTTAGCCCTCCGCGTACCCGCATGCGGCAACCCGGCCCGAAGGCCTGGCACCCCGCCGCACGTGACGATACGCGTGTGGATTTGGTTGAGAAAAAACGCCGCGCTTTATACCATCTTTGTCCCGTCGAAACAACGTGATAGGCGCTCCAGGCGGAGCGCCCGGAGTCCCCAGAACCCATGCTGATGGCGCGCCAGGTCCAGGTCTCCATCAAATCGCCGGCAGAGCAGCAGGCGATGCGGGTCGCCGGCCGCCTGGCGGCCGACGTCCTGGACATGATTACGCCCCGGGTTGTCGCCGGAGTGACCACCGGCGAACTGGACCGGATCTGCCACGATTACATCGTCAATGAGCAGCGGGCCATTCCTGCACCCTTGAATTACAAGGGGTTTCCAAAATCCATCTGTACCTCCGTGAACCATGTCGTCTGTCATGGGATCCCGGGCGAACGGAAGTTGCGCCCGGGTGACATCGTCAATCTGGATGTCACGGTCATCAAGGACGGCTTCCACGGCGACACCAGCCGCATGTTCCTGATCGGGAATTGCTCGGTGCAGGCGCGGCGGCTGTCCAGCGTCGCCTTCGATTCGATGTGGCTGGGCATCCGCCAGGTCGCGGCTGGCCACAAGCTGGGCGACGTCGGCAACGCGATCCAGCAAAATGTCGAGTCCCACGGCTATTCCATCGTCCGCGAATACTGCGGTCACGGCATCGGCCGCGTATTTCATGAGGACCCCCAGGTCCTGCATTACGGCGAAAAAGATACCGGACTCGTGCTGGAAGCAGGCATGACCTTTACGGTCGAGCCCATGGTCAATGCCGGTCGCCGGCATGTGAAGCTGCTGGCCGACGGCTGGACGGTGGTCACCAAGGATCACTCGCTGACAGCCCAGTGGGAGCACACGGTCCTGGTGACACCGGAGGGCTTCGAGGTCCTGACGCTCGGCAGCGCCGACCGCGCGGCTCCCTGACCGTGCGCGCGGGACCGGGCGACGCAAGCGAAGGGCCGGCAGCCGTTGTCACGCCTGCGCCGGCGCCCTGGGAATACATCGCTGCGCTGCGTGCGCGGCTGGCGACGGCGACGGAGCCGGTCCGCGATTACCGTGCGGCGCTCGAGGAAGGCAATCGCGAACTGGCACGACGATTTCGCGCCGACGAGCCGATCGAAGCGCTGGTGCACGAGCGTGCCCTGCTGGCGGACGCCCTGCTCGTGCAGGCGTGGAGCTTGCATGCGGGCCCGGCCGGCGATGAACTCGCACTGGTCGCCGTCGGCGGCTATGGGCGCGGCGAACTGCTGCCCTGCTCCGACATCGACGTCATGGTGCTGCTGCCGCAGGGCGAAAGGCCTGAATGGACCGTGGCGCTCGAGGGCTTCCTGTCCTTCCTGTGGGACATCGGTCTCGAGATTGGCCACAGCGCCCGGACGATCGACGATTGCCAGCGTGAAGCATTGTCCGATGTCAGCGTCGCAACCACCCTGATCGAGGCCCGGCTGCTCGCCGGGCCCGAAGCGCTGTTCACGGCCATGCGCCATGCGCTCGCCCCGGATCACCTGTGGTCTTCACGCGACTTCTTTGATGCCAAGGTACGCGAGCAGGCCGAACGCCATCACCGCTACCACGACACCGCCTACAACCTCGAACCCAACGTCAAGCAGAGTCCCGGCGGGCTCAGGGACCTGCAGACCATCGGCTGGGTCGCCAAGCGCCATTTCGGCGCCGATACGCTGCAGGAACTGACCGGCCACGGCTTCCTGATGCCGCGTGAACTGGCGCAGTTGCAGGCTGCGCAGTCCTGGTTGTGGCGGATCCGGTTCGCATTGCACCTGGTCACTGGCCGGCGCGAGGATCGCCTGCTGTTCGACCACCAGATCCGCCTCGCACGGTTGTTCGGCTACGAGGACTCGAACTACACGCTCGCGGTCGAGCAGTTCATGCAACGGTACTACCGGACGGCAATGTTCGTCAGCTGGCTCAATGAACTGCTGCTGCAGCATTTCCGGGAGGAAATCCTTGCCGACCGGGATGCGCCGGCCGTGCTGCTGTCGCGCCAGTTCCAGGAACGCGACGAATACCTGGAGGTCGCCGGGGACGACGCGTTCGTCCGCTACCCTTCCGCGCTGCTCGAGCTGTTCCTCGTGCTGCAGCAGAACCCGCGCCTGAGGGGCGTGCGCGCCAACACGATACGGCTGATCACGCAGAACCTGTGGCTGATCGATGAGGAGTTCCGCCAGAACCCGCGCAATCACCGGCTGTTCCTGGACATCCTGAAAGCACCTGCCGGCGTGACGCATGAATTGCGGCGCATGAATCTCTACGGCGTGCTGGGGCGCTACATACCCGCTTTCGGCCGCATCGTCGGCCGCATGCAGTACGACTTGTTCCACGCCTATACCGTGGACGCCCACACGCTGTTCGTGGTCAGCAACCTGCGCCGCCTGGCGCTCGAGCGCTATGACCACGAGTTTCCGACGCTGGCGCAGATTTTCCGGGCACTGCCGAAGCCTGAACTCGCCTACCTCGCTGCGATCTTCCACGACCTGGCGAAGGGACGCGGCGGCGATCACTCCGAGCTCGGGGCGGTCGATGCCGAGGCTTTCTGCCTCGAACAGGGACTGTCGCGCTATGACGCGCGACTCGTCGCCTGGCTCGTGCGCCATCACCTGATGCTGTCGGTCACCTCGCAGAAGCAGGACATCGCCGATCCCCAGGTCATCAATGCATTTGCGCGCGAAGTCGGCGACCAGATCCGGCTCGACTATCTGTACGTGCTGACCGTCGCCGACGTGCGCGGCACCAACCCGAAGCTCTGGAACTCGTGGAAGGCCTCGCTGTTCGACGAGTTCTATGAGCGCGTCAAGCAGGCCCTGCGCCGTGGTCTCGAGAGCCCGATCGACCGCGAGCAGCTGCTGGCCGAGACCAGGGCCGAGGCAAGGGGTCTGCTCGAGGCGAACGGCATCGGCGCCAGCGCCGTCGATCGGGCCTGGTCGGCGCTGACCGATACCTACTTCCTGCGGCACTCGGCTGCGGAGATCGCCTGGCACACCGGCCGGCTCGCGACGCGGGATCCTGCCGATACCGGCCCGCTGGTCGCCGTTGCCGCGCATCCGGGGCGCGGCGGCGCCACCGTCGTGCTCGTCCATACCCGTGGACGCCGACACAGTTTCGCCCGTGCGACCGCGGCTCTCGACCAGATGGGCCTCAGCATCCAGGACGCGCGCATCACGCCGACCACCGATGGCGCCAGCCTCGACAGTTACCTGGTGCTGGAAGACACCGGGCTGCCGATCAGCGACCCGCAGCGCATGACCGGCATCGAGCAGGTTCTGACCCGCGCACTGACGGAGCAGAATGCGGCGACGCCGCCGGTGACCCGCCGGATGCCGCGGCAGGTACGCATGTTCTCGACTTCGACGCAGCTGACGTTCAGCGACGACGCCGAGAACGCGCGTACGATCCTCGAAGTCATTGCCGGTGATCGCCCGGGACTACTTTCGGAAATCGGCAAGGTGCTGTGGGACCAGAAGGTCGAGCTGCACGGCGCGAAGATCATGACCGTCGGCGAACGTGCGGAGGACGTCTTTTACGTGACCGATGAGTCGACCCTACCGCTCGGGGAGGCGCGCCGCGCGGCGCTCTCCGGGGCCCTGCTACGCGCGCTTGCCACGCGTGACGTGGCTGCCTGAGGAACCGCAAGCCAATGGAACGTCAGCGCAAACTCATCGAGGAGGCATTCGAGCACCGCTCCGGCCTCAGCCCGGAACGCGCGCCGCGCGACCTTCTCGCTGCGCTGGATGAGACCCTCGCGCTGCTCGGCAGCGGACAGGCCCGCGTGGCAGAGCCGGCGGACGGCGGCTGGCGGGTCAACGAGTGGCTGAAGAAGGCAGTACTGCTGCATTTCCGCACGCACGAAAATACGCTCCAGGAAGCCGGCGTCCTGCGCTTCTACGACAAGCTCGGCCTGAAGTACTCCGGCTACGATGCGGCGGGTTTTCAGGCCGACGCCGTGCGCGTCGTGCCGGGCGCCATCGTGCGCAGCGGCGCGCATGTCGCGTCGAACGTGGTGCTGATGCCCTGTTTCGTCAATGTCGGGGCGCATGTCGGCGCCGGCTCGATGGTCGATACCTGGGCAACGGTCGGCTCCTGCGCCCAGATCGGCAAGAACGTGCATCTGTCCGGCGGCGTCGGCATCGGCGGCGTGCTGGAGCCACTGCAG
>JAHFSF010000183.1 GCA_023265875.1 Gammaproteobacteria bacterium
CGGACTGGAGCTTGCAGTCCGCTGCCACGCGATCGTGGCGCAGCGCGGTGCGACGCTGCAGTTCCCGGAAATCAGCCTGGGCATCGTGCCGGGCATCGGCGCGCTGGCGGTGCCGTACCGCCGCTGGCCGCGGGCGGCGGCCCGATTCCACGCCATGCTGCGCGAGGCCCGGCAACTCGACGCGACGCTGGCACACGAGGCCGGGATCGTGGTCGAACTCGCGGACGATTACGCTGCGCTCATCCGCCTGGCCGTGGCGCAAGTCCACGCGCTCGCCGGTCGGCCGCGCGCGTCGCTGGACCGTCCGGTGGCGATACCGCCGTTCGGCGCGCTGGATGGCGGGCAGGCGTTCAGCCGTGAAGTGACCGGCATCATTGAGGATGCGGTGCGCGCCGCGGCGGCCGCGCCGACGCTGTCCGCGGCGCTGGACATCGGCTATGAGGCATTCGGCCGCAGCGCCTGTACGGCCGCGGCCCGCGAGGGGCTGGCCGCCTTCGCCGAACGCCGCCGGCCGGAGTTCTTGCGAACCGGATGAATGAGGAGCCGGACATGATCGCCAGACTGGAAGCACTCGAACGTCCCGAGCCGCTCGGTGACCGCGTCTATGCCACGCTGCGTGAGTTCCTGCGCGCGGGCCGGCTCGTCGCCGGCCAGCCTTTGCAGGAGGCCGCCATCGCCGCGCAACTGGGCGTCTCGCGCACTCCGGTGCGCGAGGCGCTCGCGCGCCTGGCGAGCGACGGCCTGGTGGTGGCCGAGGGCCGCAGTTTCGTGTTGCCGTCGCTGGCGGTGCACGACATCGAGGAGATCTACGCACTGCGGTTCCTGCTGGAGCCCGAGGCGCTGCGCCAGGTGGCGGCAAGCCGGCCCGGCCGCCGGCAGTTCGCGCCGTTGCGCGCGGCGCTGGAATCGATGGAAGAGGCGGCCGAGGCGGGCGACGGCCGGGCCTTCATGGAGGCGAACTACCGGTATCGCGACGCCTGGACTGCGCTGGTGCCCAACTGGCGCCTGGTGCGGGCGATCCAGCTCTATGCCGACCACGTGCGTTACCTGCGCGCGTTCACGCTGGACGATGCCTCGGTGCGCGCCGTGGTGCTGAAGGGCCTGAAGCGGCTGGCCGCGGCACTCGCGGCGGGAGACGGCGAGGAAGCGGCGCAAGCGATGTGCGCGCACCTCGAAAATGCCAAACGGATTCTGCTCGATCTGACCCGGCGGGCCCGATGACTTACGCGGCGGAAATTCCCCATGGCTGCTACTGGAGCACGCCCTTCGCGCGCTGGCAGGGCGCGCTGTCCCACCTGCACCCGTTGCAGTTCGCGGCCCACGTCACGCAGCGCGAACTGGCGCGGCGCGGGATCCCGGCGCAGGCTTTCGACCATGGGGTGCTCGGCTTCACCGTGCCGCAGCAGCACTCGTTCTACGGCTTACCGTGGCTCGCGGGTCTCGCGGGGATCGGGCAGATCGGCGGCCCGGTATTGATGCAGGCCTGCGCCACCGGCGTGCGGGTGCTGCTGGCCGGTGCCCAGGAGATCCACAGCGGCCTGTCGCAGCTTGCGCTGACCGTCACCTGCGACCGCACCTCGAACGGTCCGCACCTGTACTACCCGAATCCACGCGGGCCCGGCGGCACCGGTACGCACGAGGACTGGGTGCTGGAAAGCTTCAACTGCGACCCGCTCGGGCCGCATTCGATGGTGAACACGGCGGAAAACGTCGCGAAGCGGTACGGGATCGGCACTGCGGAGCAGCACGAGGTCGTGCTGCTGCGCGAGACCCAGTACCGCGCTGCGCTGGTCGACGACAGCGCATTCCTCAGGCGCTTCATGACGCTGCCGTTCGAAGTCCCGGATCCTGCCTACCGCAAGACCCTGGCGACACTGACCGGCGACGAGGGCATCCACTTCTCGACGCCGGAAGGTCTGGCGAAGCTCAAGCCCGTGCTGCCAGACGGGACTGTCACCTTTGGTGCGCAGACGCACCCGGCGGACGGCAACGCGGGAATCGTGCTGGCGACGCCGGAGCGCGCGCGCGAACTCGCGCGCGATCCGGGCATCCGCATCCGGCTGCACGGCTTCGGCCAGTCGCGCGCCGCGCTCGCGCAGATGCCGGAGGCGACGATGCCGGCGGCGCAGCGCGCGCTCGCCCAGTCCGGGCTCGGCATCGATCGCATGCACGCGATCAAGACCCACAACCCGTTCGCGCTGAACGACATCCTGTTCGCGCGCACCATGGGAGTGGACATCGGTGGCATGAACAACTACGGCTGTTCGCTCATCTGGGGTCATCCACAGGCGCCCACGGGCACCCGCGCGGTCATCGAATTGATCGAGGAGCTCGTTGTGCGCGGTGGCGGCTACGGCCTGTTCTCCGGCTGCGCGGCAGGGGATACGGCGATGGCCGTGGTGCTCGAGGTATCGGGAGCCTAGCATGGACCTGTCGCAGTGGATCGAGAGACACGCGTGCTTCGCGCCGGACTCTATCGCGGTCCGGTTCGAAGGCCGTGAGATCGCGTACGGCGAGCTCGCGCGCAGCATCCACCGCGCGACGGCCGTCCTTGCCGGGCGCGGCGTAAAGCCGGGCGACGTGGTCGCCTATCTGGGTCTGAATCATCCGGTGGTGCTGGTGCTGTTGTTTGCCTGCGCGCGCCTCGGCGCGATGCTTGCGCCGCTCAATTGGCGCCTCGCCCAGCGTGAACTCGGGCAGGTGCTGGCCGACTGCACGCCGCGCGTGCTGTTCGTCGAGCCGGCGTGCGCGGAGCTGGCGCGCTCGATCAGAGGCGCGATCGAAGCGACCGAATTCAGCTCCCTCGAGCGCGACCTTCATGGCGCGCCGCCGAGCGCGGGCGGCGAGGGCTCGCCGCTGCTCCTGTGCTACACGTCAGGCTCGACGGGCGCGCCCAAGGGCGTGGTGCTGACCCAGCGCGCACTCCTCTGGAATGCCATCAACAGCATGCACATGCATGATCTGACGAGCAGTGACCGCGTGCTGACCACGCTGCCGATGTTCCATGTCGGCGGCCTGAACATCCAGACCACGCCCGCGCTGCACGCTGGCGCCTCCGTTACGCTGCACGCCCGGTTCAATCCGGCGGCCGCACTCGAGGCGATCGAGCGCGAGCGCATCACGCTCACGGTCCTGGTGCCGGCGCAGCTCGAGGCGATGATGGAACTGCCGCGCTGGCGGCAGGCGGACCTCTCCAGCCTGCGCATGATCACGACCGGCTCGACCATCATTCCCGGGGCGTTCGTGCGCAGGGCGAGCGGCCATGGCGTGCCGGTCGTCCAGGTCTATGGCGCGACGGAGACCTCTCCGATCGCGGCCTACGTGCGCGCCGCGGACGCGCTGCGCAAGGCCGGATCGGCCGGGGTCCCGGCGCTGCATTGCGAGGTGAAGGTCGTGGATGACGCCGGTACCGAGCTTGCGCCGGGACAGGACGGCGAGATCCAGGTGCGCGGGCCGAACGTGGCGAGCGGTTACTGGAACGCTCCTGCCGAGACCGCGCATGCGTTCGCTGCGGGCTGGTTCCGCTCGGGCGACATCGGCCACTTCGACGAGGAAGGACATCTCTACGTCATCGCGCGCCAGAAGGACATGATCATCTCGGGCGGCGAGAACATCTACCCGGCCGAGGTGGAGAACGTGCTGCTCGAATGTCCGGCGATCGAGGAAGCGTGCGTCGTCGGCAGGCCTGACGAGCGCTGGGGCGAGGCGGTCGTGGCCGTCGTGGCGCTGAAGCCCGGTCACCACCTGACCGAGGCCGAGGCGCTGGCGTTCCTGGAAGGGAACATCGCGCACTACAAGCGACCGCGTGAGATCCGCTTCATCGAGCGGTTGCCGCGCAGCGCACTTGGCAAGGTACAGCGGGACGAGGTGCGGAAGGCCGTGGTCGCCTCCGCCGGAGGCAGCGCATGAAGGTCAACAAGCTCGATCACATCTGCATTGCGGTCAGGAATCTGGCCGACGCACGCAAAATCTGGGAACCGATCCTCGGCAAGGAACGGCCGGACGACGCCTACGTGGACGAGCCGGAAAAGATCCGCGTGGCGCGCTACTGGCTGGGCGGCGTGGGCTTCGAGCTGATGGAGTCGCTCACGCCCGACGGCGACGTGGCGAAATTCATCGAAAAGCGCGGCGAAGGCGTCATGCTCGTCTCGCTCAACGTCGACGACACCCGCGCGGCGATGGCGGAGCTCGCGGCGAAGGACTATCCGTTCATCGGCGGGGCACGGCGGTTCCGCGACTGCGAGTTCGCGTTCCTCCACCCGAAGGCGGTGAACAGTGTGCTGCTGGAGCTGATCGATTACCGGTGGCGTGAACTGGAAGGACACGGCTGACATGGACTTCGAACCGAGCGTCGAGCAACAGCAGGTCCGCGAGACCTTCGCGCGCTTCTGTGACCAGCGCATCGCGCCGCAAGCCGCGGCGCTTGACGAAGCGCACGCGTTCCCGCGAGAGCTTTTCAGCGAGCTGGCCAGGATGGGCCTGTTCGGCATGCGCTATCCAGAGGACGTCGGCGGCAGCGG
>JAHFSF010000184.1 GCA_023265875.1 Gammaproteobacteria bacterium
CGCTCATCAACCTGAAGTCGATCAAGGATGCCGACTACGTCAAGCGCACCCGCGCCGAGATTGCGCGCCTCGTGGATGAAAGCCGGGAAATCGCCGGGTTCGTCGAACGCGAGGTCGAGCGGGTGATGGGCGGATCCTGAAAGGGCGGGCAGGGAGGTCGAAATGATGCGCTTGCCGATCGCATGCCTGGTGCTGGGTCTCGTCGTCGAAGGGGCCGCCTTCGCACAGCAGGACCGCATCGACACGGTGACGCCGGAAGCGCCCGAGCTGGCAAGCTACGGCCGCTATGCCGTCGGCGTCCGCACCCTGCAAGCGACCGACCGGAACCGCCCGGATATTCTCAACACGAAAGAAGGCGGCCCCACGGCCCGCTACGACCGTCGGTTCACGCTCGAGGCCTGGTATCCGGCGGCGCTGGCGCCCGGGCAGCAGCCTGGCGGCGAGTACCGCGTGATCACGCGCGATCCGGCGATCACGGTCACGCTGCGCGGCCAGGCGGTGCGGGACGCCGCACCGCTCACCACCGAAGGCGCGTTCCCACTCGTCGTCATTTCCCACGGCTACCCGGGCAACCGCTACCTGCTCAGTCACCTCGGCGAGAACCTGGCCAGCAAGGGTTTCGTCGTCGTGTCGATCGACCACCCGGACAGCACCTACGACGATCAGAAAAGCTTTGCGAGCACGCTCTATAACCGGCCCTTCGATCAATTGTTCGTGCTGAATGAAGTCGCGCGCCTGGGCGCCGCCGGCTCCGGAACATTCCTGGCCGGGCTCGTCGACGCCACGCGCGCGGGCATCGTCGGTTATTCGATGGGCGGCTACGGTGTCGTCAACGTCATCGGCGGCGGCTACAGCATCGCGAGCGAGACCGCGGACAACGCGCCTCCCAACCGGCTGCTGCATGAACGCGGCGCGGCCAATCCCGATTACGCGAACAGCCGTGATCCGCGCATCAAGGCCGCCATTGCCATTGCGCCGTGGGGCATGCTGCGCGGCGCCTGGGATACCGAGGGACTGGCAGGCATCCGGACGCCGGTGCTGTTCGTTTCGGGCAGCGTGGACGATGTGTCGGGGTACGAGCAGGGGACGAGGGCCATTTACAAGGAAGCCGTGAACGCGGACCGCTACCTGCTGACGTTCATCAACGCCAACCACAATGCCGCCGCACCCATCCCGGCGCCGGCCGAGGTCTACGCCACCAACGGCCAGGCCGTGCCCGCGTTCCTGCACTATGCGGACCCGGTATGGGACACGGTGCGGATGAACAACATCCTCGATCACTTCGCGACGGCGTTCTTCGGCGTGTACCTGAAAGGCGAGCGTGACAAGCAGGCATATCTCGACGTGGTCCCGAACGGCAGGGACGCCGTGTATGCGGTGGAGCAGGACGGCACGCCGTCCGCCGGCTACACCTACTGGAAGGGGTTCCAGCGCGGTACGGCCGTGGGGCTCGTGCTCGAGCACGAGTCACCGGTCGCACCGGACGGCAGGCAACCATCTGCCGGGGCCCAGTAACCGCTGCCGCCAGTTCCCGCCGATAACACGGCGTGGTAGCGTCCGCTCATCATTCGAGGAGACGCCCATGCGCGCTGATCCGCATACCGTTTGTGCCGACCCGGCCACCATTGCGCTGCGGGGTCTGACACGCCGCGATGCGCTGATCGGAGCGGCAGTCTTCCTGGCCGCGCGCCCTTCGAACCTCCTCGCCGCGGCACCGGGCGCCGCGGCAGGCAAGGCGGGCCTGATCAGGCTCGACAGCAACGAGAATCCCTACGGCCCGTCGCCGGCCGCCCGCCAGGCGATCCTTGCGAGCGTCAGCGAGGCGCCGCGTTATGCCGCTGCGACGATGGCGACATTGACGGCTCAGCTCGCCGCCCACGAGGGCGTCGATGGCTCCCAGATCGTGATCGGCACGGGGTCGGGTGAACTCCTGAGGATGACGGCGCTCCTTGCCATTGCGTCAGGCTCCGGTGGCGAACTCGTGGCCTCGAAGCCGACCTATGAAGAGCTGCCGGTGTTCGCCGGGAAACTCGGCCTCGGGGTGCACTGGGTCGCGTCCGACGCCGATCATCGTCACGACCTTGCGGCCATGCGCGCAGCGGTCACCGGGCTCACGCCACTTGTCTACGTCTGCAACCCGAACAACCCGACCGGCACCGCGGTCTCGCGGGACGCGCTCGAATCATTCATCCGGTCGGTTCCCGCAAGTTGCACCGTGCTTGTCGACGAGGCCTACATGGACTTTGCCGATCAACCGGGCGTTGCGACGGCCGCGGGGCTCGTCAAGGATGTTCCCAACGTGATCGTGCTGCGGACGTTCTCGAAGATCCACGGGCTCGCGGGACTGCGGATCGGTTACGCAATAACGCCGGCGGCGCTCGCAGGACGCTTTGCGGCGCTGTCGCTCACCTGGCCGAACACGACGGGACTGTCGGCGGCGATCGCGAGCTTCAACGACCATGCGTTTCTGAGGAGGACTCGCGCCGCGCTCGTCGGTGACCGCGAGCGCGTGCACGCGACGCTCGACCGGATGGGGCGGCATCGCGCGGTTGCGCAGGGCAACTTCGTGTTCTTCGATACTGGCGGTCCATTGCAACAGTTCCAGGATCGCATGCTCGGCGCGGGCATCAAGGTCGGTCGGCACTTCGATGGCTACGATACCTGGGCGCGCGTCACGATCGGCGTGCATCACGAGGTCGACCGGTTCCTGGCCGCGCTCCCGCGGGCGCTCGGCAGCTAACTCTCGGCGCTGTGCCACCATTCGCGGAAAATGCGGCACTTGCCGGATTCCGCGAACTCCGCGGTCAGCACGCCCTCGATGCGGACCTTTGATTTCACCGGCAGGCGCAGGAAATCCGCCCGCCATTTCGCGATGCCGGTATTGCCCGCGACGGCCAGAATCTCGTACCGGAAGCTGATGTCGCGCTGCTGCGAGACTGCGCCTTCCCAGGCCGCCGCGACCCCAGCGGGTCCGCGCTGCGGCGGATCGAGCGGCGTCCAGTAGTACTCACAGTCGTCCGAGAAAATGCGGGCAGCCGCCCGCGAGTCCCGGCCTTCCCAGGCTTTCTGGTAAGCCTGCAGCCAGCGGTCGAAGTCGACGGCGCCCATCTCAGTGCCGCCAGAGTTTCTTCGATGCGATGCGCGCGCCTTCCGCGAGCGCAGCGAGCTTCAGGTACACGATGTCCGGATCGATCGGCCCGAACCCCGCGAAGGTGCTGAAGCCACAATCGGAGCCGGCGAGCACGCGCTCGCGGCCGACGATGTCCGCGAAGCGCAGGATCCGTTCCGCGACCAGCTCCGGGTGTTCAACGTAGTTGGTGGTCGAGCTCAACACACCCGGGATCAGGAGCTTGTCCTCCGGCACACCCTGGTCGCGGATCACCGACCATTCATGCGCGTGACGTGGATTCGCCGACTCGAACAGGAGCGCCTGCGGCCTGGCGCGGATCACGACCGGCAAGAGCTGCGCGAGCGGGACGTCGTGATGATGCGGGCCCTCGTAATTGCCCCAGCAGATGTGCATGCGCAGCCGGTCGGGCGGCAGATTGCGCAACGCATGGTTGAGGACCTCGACGTGCCGCGCGGCGCCCTTGAGGTATTCGTCCACGCTGGCATTGCGGTACATCGTGTGCCGGCCCATGCCCAGATCCGGCGCGTCGATCTGCAGCAGGAAGCCGGCCGCGACGATCGCCTCATATTCCGGGCGCATGGCCTCGGCGATGGCCTCGAGGTAGGCGTCCTGCGTGGGGTAGTAGTCGTTCGGCTGGAACAACGCGATCACGCCCGGCGACGCGGCATTCAGGAACGCTTCCGTCGGCCTGGCGGCGTCAACCGCGCGCCGGAAATTGGCGAGATCTTCGTTGAGCGGCGCCACGTCCTTTACCGCGATCTCACCCGTGCAGCGCGGGCGGCGGTATTTCGCCGTCGAACCGCGTTCCGCGAGCCTGGTCAGCAGGCGCGGAAACTCGACCAGGTCCTGGCCAGGCTCGCGCGGCGTGTCGCCAGCGAAGCCGCTGAATCGGTCGGCGATGTAAGTCGCATAGCTGATCTTGTTCATCTCGCCGTCGCTGACGACGTCGATGCCCGTCTCGACCTGCCGGCGCACGACATCGCGCACGGCATCGGAGATGACCGCGGCCGCAGCGGCGGCGTCCTGGATCTCGCCGCGCTCGCGCGCGAACAGCACGTCGGTCACCGCCTGCGAGCGCGGGAGGCTGCCGACGTGCGTTGTCAGGATGCGGTCGGTGCTCGCCCTCATCGATACGTGTTGTTCGACCGGTGGTCGCCGCCAAGCCAGCGCTTCAGCTCCGAATGCGCGTCCTTGCGCCGCGCGGCGTTGATCTTCGCGACGTCCGGGTGGTCGCAGGTGAATTCGACGATCATGCTGTTCGGGTCGGTGGCGTACACCGAGCGGCAGTAGCCGTGCTCGAGCACGAAGGACCCGGGCTCCTTGTAGCCGGCGGCCTTCAGGCGCTTCTCGATGCCCGCCTGCGTCGCCTTGTCCACG
>JAHFSF010000003.1 GCA_023265875.1 Gammaproteobacteria bacterium
AGTCGGCCGGCTCGTTCGCTCAGCCGATCTTTATTCGCGCACTCGCCGGCCGCCTGCCCCGCAACCTGCGCTGTGTCGCCGCAGCGGGAGGTCGAGGGCGACGAGGAAATACTCGAACAGGTAGTTGACCAGCGACAACTCGCTGTGCAGCCGATGGTCGGAATCGAGGATGTGCAGCGTCGCGGAATGCTCGCGCGCGAAGCGAATGCTGTTCTCGACCGGCACCGCGTCGTCGCGCCAGCCGTGAACGATCGTCTTCGGGCAGGGCGCCGGTTTCGCGGTCAGTTGCTCGGTGCCGGGCATGTAGAACGCAGGTGCCATCAGGAACAGGCCGCGCGCGTGCAGCAGCGCCGATGCGCAGGTCGCGACGTAGCCGCCCAGGCTCGACCCGACCAGCACGAGGTCGCCGCGAAGGTCGCGGCAGAAACTCAGCAGCCGCGTCACCCGGTCGCGCGGGTCATTGACGCCACGATAGTCGACCGAGTCGGCATTCCAGCCTTCGCTCTTCGCGACCTCGGCCATCGCCGAAATCTTGGTTCCCCACGGCCCGCTTTCCAGCCCGTGCGAGAACACCACATGCCGACTCGCCATTTTCCGCTCCAGGACCGCGTCTGCGGGATGGTATCAGGCCCCGCGCGGCCGCCACAGCAGCGCATCGAGGTCATCCGCCAGCCCATGGCTTGCGAAATTCACGCGTCCGTTGCGCAATCGCACGCCCTCCCGCTCAAGTCGCTCGCGCTGCAAGCGGTATGACGGGGAGCCGGGCGGAAAGCTGATCTTTCCACGCGCATTGACGACGCGATGCCAGGGCAGTCTCAGGTGACCGGGCGCGACCTTCAGCGCATGCCCGACCAGCCGCGCGCGCCGTGGCAACCCCACCCGGCGCGCAATTCCGCCGTAGCTTGCGACCTGCCCGCGCGGAATCTTCGCGACTTCCTTCCAGATACGCTCCAGCAGCTTGGGATCGGGGCCGGCCATCGGCGGCGATTGTAAGCGCGGGTCGTGATATCGTCCTGCTGCCGTGGAAGCGCAGGACGAGCGGACGCAGGTCGACCCGAGGGCCAATCCCTGGGCGATGCTGGCCTCGCTGCCGCTGTTTTCCGGCCTCCCGAAGTCCGTCATCGACGCGGCAGTGGCCGAACTCGAGTGGCTTGCCCTGCCTGGCGGCGAGCTGCTGTTCCAGTCCGGCGCACCGGCTGATTCCGTGTATTTCGTCGTCAGCGGCTGTCTCGGCGCATTCGGCCCGGGCGGTGAACTCGTGGGTCGCATCGCCGCCGGCGAAAGCGTCGGCGAAATGGGACTGATCGCCGCGCGCCCACGCGCGGTGACGGTCCGGGCATTGCGCGATTCGGAGCTTGCGCGGCTGTCGTCGGGCACATTCGAACGCGTGCTGCTCTCCCACCCAGAGGCAATACTGCGGTTGGCGAAGCTCTCGGTGGAACGGCTCCTTGAAAACGCCCCGCCGCGCAGTTCGGCGCCGGCCGCGCCGCGAACGATCGCGGTCATGCCGCGCGACCTGTCCATCGACGTCGTCGCCCTCACTTCCAGCCTGGCCGGGGCCCTTGCCCGGCCGGGCCGCGTTGACCTGGTCGGCCGCGACCGGGCGGAAAGGCACAGCAGCCAGTGGTTCCATGAGGTCGAATCGCGCAATGACTTCGTCGTGTACGCCGCTGAGCCTGGCGACACGACGTGGACACAACTGTGCATTCGCCAGGCGGATGTCCTGCTGCTGGCCGCTCGCGCGGGAGATGAAGCCGGACCATGGCCCGGCCTCGACCGGCACGCGCATGCTGCGCAACGCGCTGAGTTGCTGCTCCTTCACGACGACCGGGTCGCCTGCGGCACGGCAGCGCGCTGGCGCCGGTTCCTCCCAGCCGTGCCCTGCCATCACTTGCGGCGGCCCACCGACATGCCGCGCATCGTGCGCCTGATGACTCACCGGGGGGTCGGCCTCGTGCTGTCAGGCGGTGGGGCACGCGGATTCGCGCACCTGGGTGTGGTGCGCGCGCTGCGCGAGCACGGTGTGCCGATCGATCTCGTCGGCGGCACCAGCATGGGCGGGATCCTCGCCGCGGGCGTCGCGGCAGACTGGAGCGACAGGGAACTGGTCGACCGATTCCGGCGGTGTTTCGTCGACACCAACCCGCTCACCGACTTCACGTTGCCGCTGGTATCGCTCGTTTCAGGCCGCAAGGTCGGCCAGCTGCTGCGTCGCGAATTCGGTGACATCGACATCGAGGACCTGCCCCTGCCGTTCTTCTGTGTCTCGTCGAATCTGACCACCGGGCGCATTGCGGTCCATGAGCGCGGTCCGCTGTGGCGCTGGCTGCGTGCTTCAGTTGCGATTCCCGGTGTCCTGCCGCCGGTATTTCACGGCGGCCAGGTATTCGTCGACGGCGGCACCATGAACAACCTGCCGGTAGACGTGATGCGCGCCCAGGGCCGTGGTCCGGTGATCGGCGTCGACGTCGGCACCGATCCGACGTTCACGACCGAGATCGAGGCGACCGAGGCGCCCTCGCTATGGAACCTGTTCGGGCGCAGGCGCGACCGGCGCAGGCGCCCGAATATCCTGCAGATCCTGTGGCGTGCGGGCATGGTCAACAGCACGACCGCGACGCAGCAGCGTCGCGCCCAAAGCGACATGCTGCTGATGCCGCCGCTCGCTTCGCTCGACTTGCTGGACTGGAAGGCTTTTGAGCGTGCGATCGAGATCGGCTACCGCCACGCCTGCGAACAGCTGACCGGCGCCATGCCGGAGGGATTGCGGCAGGCAATGTCGGCATGAATGCCGCGCGCGGCTGGCAATTCTGGATCGACCGCGGCGGCACTTTCACCGACCTGATTGCACGCACACCCGACGGGCGATTGATCGTCGACAAGCGGCTGTCCGAGGACTCCGCTGCGGATCGCGACCCCGGCATCGCGGGCATCCTGGAGATACTCCGCCACCACGGCGGGCCCGATGCCAGCATCGACGTGGTCCGCATCGGCACGACCGTCGCGACGAACGCGCTCCTCGAACGCCGCGGCGTGGCGACGGGGCTCGTCATCACGGCCGGGTTTCGCGACGCGCTCGCGATCGGTTACCAGAACCGTCCCGAACTGTTCCGGCTCCGGATCGAGCAGCCGCAGCCGCTGTATCGAGAGGTCATCGAGGCCGACGAACGGATCACGGCCGACGGCGAGGTGCTGCGTTCATTGGACGGGCATCGACTCGCCGCCGATCTCGGAAATCTGCGCGCGGCCGGAATCGGCAGCGTCGCAATCGTGCTGATGCATGGCTACCGGTACCCGGAACACGAGCAGCAGGCGACGCTGCTCGCGCGGCAGGCAGGGTTCAGCGAAGTCATCGCCTCGCATGAGTCATCACCGTTGATCCGGCTCGTCAGCCGTGGCGACACGACGGTCGTCGACGCCTACCTGACGCCGCTGCTCGCCACTTACGCGCGCCAGTTCCGGGCCGGCCTCGGCGACCGGCATCGGGACGTGCGACTGCAGTTCATGCAGAGCAATGGTGGCCTGGTCGCGCCAGAGGCATTTCGCGCAGCGAATGCCGTCCTGTCCGGTCCGGCCGGTGGGCTCGTGGGCACTGCGCGCGCAGGCAGGGCGCTCGGGCGCTCGCGACTGATCGCCTTCGACATGGGCGGTACCTCGACCGATGTTTCGCTGTACGACGACGGCTGCCCGGAACGGTACGAGACCACGATCGCCGGCGTGCGCCTGCAGACTCCGATGATGAACATCCACACGGTTGCCGCCGGGGGTGGCTCCGTGCTGCATTTCCAGGGTGGACGCCTCCGGGTCGGCCCGCAGTCGGCCGGCGCCAATCCCGGCCCGGCGTGCTATCGCCGTGGTGGTCCGCTGACGGTCACGGATCTCCAGGTCTTGCTCGGTCGCATCCGGCCAGACTACTTCCCGGCAGTGTTCGGCCCGCGCCACGACCTGCCACTCGACGACGAGACGGTTCGACTTCGATTCGAGGGACTCGCCGCCGAGGCACCGGCGAGCACGGGCGCGACTGTGACGGTCGAGGAACTCGCGTCAGGATTCCTCGATGTCGCGGTCGAAACGATGGCGCGCGCCATCCGCCATGTCTCGGTGCGCCAGGGCCACGATCCAGCGGATTTCGCGCTGTTCTGCTACGGCGGCGCGGCGCCGCAGCATGCCTGCCGCGTCGCCGCTGCGCTCGGCATCGCCGAGGTGTTGATCCATCCACTGGCAGGCGTCCTGTCAGCCTGGGGCATCGGGCTCGCCGACCGCAGGCTGCAGCGGCGGCAGAGCATCGAGCTGCCGCTTGCGGCGACGGCCCCCCGGTCGCTGGCGCGTGAACTCGACGCGATGTGCGAGGGGCTTCGTGACTCCCTGATCGCGCAGGGCGCAGAGGCGCGCGAGCTGCAATCGACGCGGGTCGTCGAACTGCGCGCGCGGGGTACGGAGACGGCGCTCGGCGTTCCCCTCGATGAAGCGCCGCGCATGCTCGCCCGATTCGCCGACGAATTCCACCGGCGGTTCGGATTTGCTCCCGACCTCGACGGCGTGGTGGTCGCGACACTGCGCGCCGAGGTTCTTGCGCCTGGCGAAGCCGCACCCGGAAGCGCGGCGCAACCCGGCTCGCCCCCGGTGACGATACGCGCTGGCTGCGCCCGGGCCTGGTTCGATGGCTGGCGCGAGATACCCGTCATCGATCGCACCGGCCCCGGCCTTGCGGGAATGATCGCGGGCCCCGCGCTGATCGTCGAGCCGAACTCGACGACCGTCGTCGAGCCGGGCTGGACCGCGCGCAGGCTCGAGGGTGGCGAACTGCTGCTGGCGCGCAGCGCCGCCGGCACGGCCGCCCTCGCGCCGCTCCGCGAGCCGGATCCGGCGCTGCTCGAGATCTACAACCACCGGTTCATGCAGGTCGCCGAGCAGATGGGCGCGGTGCTGCAGTCGACCGCCGTTTCGGTGAACATCCGCGAGCGGCTTGATTTCTCCTGCGCATTGTTCGACTCGCAGGGCGCGCTGATCGCAAACGCGCCGCACATGCCCGTGCACCTCGGCTCGATGGGCGCGAGTGTGCGTTCCGTGATCGAGCGCAATGCCGGTGAAATGCGCCCGGGTCGCGCCTGGATGCTGAATGACCCCTACGCCGGCGGCACGCACCTGCCGGACATCACCGTCGTGACTCCGGTCTTCGTGGATGGCGATGACGACCCGGCCTGCTATGTCGCCTCGCGCGCTCACCACGCCGACGTTGGCGGCATCACGCCGGGTTCGATGCCGCCGGACAGCTGCAGCATCGATCAGGAAGGCGTGCTGATCGACAATTTCCTGCTGGTGGATGGCGGTCGCCTGCGCGAGCCGGAATTGCTGGCATTGCTGGCCTCGGGGCCGTGGCCGGTACGCAATCCCGGCCAGAATGTCGCCGACCTGAAGTCCCAGCTCGCCGCCAATGCGCGCGGGCGCGCCGAATTCGAACGCCTGATCAGGCTCCACGGTCGCGGGCAGGTCGGCGCCTACATGGCCCACGTGCAGGACAACGCCGAGGACCACGTGCGCGAAGTGATCGGGCGCTTGTCCGACGGCCATTATCGCTATGAGCTGGACGACGGCAGCGCGATCGAAGTCGCGGTGACGATCAACCGGTCGGCGCGCTCGGCCATCGTGGATTTCGCGGGAACTTCAGCGCAGGGTCCGGGGAATTTCAACGCACCGCGCGCGGTCTGCACGGCCGCCGTGCTATATGTGTTCCGCACGCTGATCGACGCCGACATACCGCTCAATGAGGGTTGCCTGCGCCCGCTCGACATCCGGGTCGCGCCCGGTTCGATGCTGAGTCCGTTGTGGCCGGCCGCGGTCGTCGCCGGCAATGTCGAGACGTCGCAGTGCATCGTCGACGCGCTGTACGGGGCGCTGGGCGCACTGGCCGCGTCGCAGGGCACGATGAACAACCTCACGTTTGGCGATGCCGGGCGACAGTATTACGAGACGATTGCCGGCGGCGCCGGTGCGGGACCGGGATTCGACGGCGCTTCCGGCGTGCACACGCACATGACCAATTCGCGGCTGACCGATCCTGAAGTGCTCGAGGCCCGCTATCCGGTGCTGGTCCGGGAATTCCGCTACCGACGCGGATCCGGCGGCGCAGGCCGGCATCGCGGTGGCGACGGTCTGGTCCGGCACATCGAATTCCGCGCGCCGATGACCGCTTCCATCCTGTCGAACCATCGGCGCATTGCACCTTTTGGTCTCGCGGGCGGCAGCGATGGCGCAACCGGCATCAACCGGCTGAAGCTGGCGCGTGGCGGGACCCGGGAACTGCCGGCGTGTGCCAGCGTCGAGGTGGAAACGGGCGACGCATTGGTCATCGAAACGCCCGGCGGCGGCGGTTACGGCAGGTGGCAGTGACGCACGACGATGATTTTCAGATGAATGCGACGGCGTCAGCGCGCGGCCTGCGGCTGCGTTGGCTGCGCTGGCTGGTCGGTGCCGCCATCGTCGCTGCGGTGATTGTCGCGGCGCTCAAGCTGTCCGAGGAACAGGAGATCTGGCGGCTGCTGCGCACCGCAGAGCCAGTCTGGATCCTGGTCGCGCTACTGGCCCAGCTCGGCACCTACCTTACGCAAGGCGAGATCTGGCGTATCGTCACACGCGCCGCCGGCCAGCCGCTGGCGCTCGGCGTCGCGGCAAAGCTGAGCCTCGCGAAGCTGTTCGTCGACCAGGCCCTGCCGTCCAGCGGCATCAGTGGCACCGCATTGTTCGCCCGTGCACTGGAGCAGCGCGGGACGCCGCGGCCCGTGTTGATGGCGGCCGTATCCGTCAACCTCGTCTCGTATTTTGCCGCCTACGTCATCTGCCTGATCGCCGCGCTCGCGGCCTTGCTCCTCGAGGGGCATGCGAATGCGTTGATCCTCGTTTCCGGCATCCTGTTTGGCGCGGCTTCGATGCTGGTCATCAGCGCACTGCTCGCGTTGTCAGGTCGCGTCGGGCGGACCTTTGCGAACCGCGCGGCCCATTGGCCACTGCTGGGTCCGACCATGCGCCTGCTGACCGAGGCGGACCGACGCCTGTCTCATGAGCCGCGCTTGTTGGGGCTGGCCATCGCGCTACAACTGGCGATCGTGCTGCTTGACGCCTTGACGGTATGGATGTTGCTCGCCGCGGTTGGCAGCTGGGCAGCGCCGGGCGCCGTGTTCGCAAGTTTCGTGATCTCGAGCATGCTGCGGTCGATCAGCATTGTGCCCGGCGGACTGGGGATATTTGAGGCAGCATCGGTGTTGACGCTCAAGATTGCAGGCGTGCCGCTACCGGCCGCGCTGTCGGCAACCCTGATGTTCCGCGGCCTGAGCTTCTGGCTGCCGATGCTACCCGGCATGGTCCTGTCGCGCCGCGTTGCTGCGAATGGCCGTGTCGTTGCGCCGCAGGCCGTACCCGAAACATATTGGGCCAGGACCGCCGATGTCATCGCCGCTGGACTCGCGACGGCGCGTCGCGGTCTGTCGCAGCGGGAAGCTGCGCGGAGGCTCGAGTCCATCGGCCCGAACGAGTTCCGCGAGCACCGGAAAGCCACTCAGGGGTGGCTGCTCTGGAAGCAGATTCGCAGTCCGTTGCTGCTGTTGCTGGCGTTCGCGGCAGTGGTTTCCGCGGCTACCGGCGCGTGGCTGGACGCATCGATCGTCTTCGCGATTCTCGCCGCATCGGTCATCGTCGGATATTCGCGGGAACAACGCGCTGAGTCGGCGTTGGCAAGGCTCCGCTCGAGGATCGCAACGCGCACGGTCGTGCTTCGCGATGGCGAGCCGCGGCAGATTCCCGTGCGCGAGGTCGTGCCAGGCGACGTCGTGCAACTGTCGGCCGGCGCACTGGTTCCCGCCGACGCGCTGCTGTTCGAGGCCGCCGACCTGTTCGTCAACGAGGCACTGCTGACCGGCGAGAGCTTTCCGGTCGAGAAGACGACGAAAGCCAGCGAGCCGGAGGCAGGCGTCGCCGCGCGACGCAATTGCGTGTTCCAGGGCACCAATGTCCGTAGCGGCAGCGCGCGTTGCCTGGTCGTCGCGACCGGTGCCAGCACGGAGTTCGGCGCGATCGCGCACCGCCTGGTGCTGCGTCCTCCCGAAACCGAGTTCGAACGCGGGGTCCGGCGATTCGGCTACCTGCTGACGAGCACGATGCTGGCGATCGTGCTCGTCGTATTCGCGATCAATCTGATGCTTGGCCGGCCGCTGAGCGAGACCCTGCTGTTTTCGATCGCCCTGGCGGTCGGGCTGAGTCCGGAACTGCTGCCTGCGATCCTGAGCGTGAACCTCGCACGCGGCGCCCAGTTGCTGGCGGATCATGGCGTGCTGG
Organism: Gammaproteobacteria bacterium; assembly: GCA_023265875.1. Lineage (GTDB taxonomy): Bacteria > Pseudomonadota > Gammaproteobacteria > Steroidobacterales > Steroidobacteraceae > SCUD01. The sequence continues at coordinate 8,329 of JAHFSF010000003.1, forward strand.
TGCGCTCCCTGAACGCGATCGAGAATCTCGGCAGTATCGACATCCTGTGCACCGACAAGACCGGCACGTTGACGGAAGGGATCGTGAGGCTGGATGGCGCCTGGGATGACGATGGCCTGGCGTCGCCGGAAATCGCGCGGCTCGCCGCCTGCAATGCCGCGCTGCAGACGGGGCTCGCAAATCCGCTCGACGAGGCGATCCTGCGCGCCGGTCCGGCGCCGGCGGGCGTCAGCAAGATCGCGGAAATCCCCTACGACTTCGTTCGCAAGCGCCTGAGCGTCGTCATGCGCGACGACGGTGTGATCCGCCTGGTGACCAAGGGCGCATTCGAAAGCGTGCTGGCCACCTGCACCAGGCTTCGGTCCGGTCAGCCGCTTGACGATATCGCGCGGGGCAAGTTGCTGGCGCGATACGAGGAGTGGGGCCGATCCGGCATCCGGACGCTGGCGGTCGCGGCCCGCGACATCGACTTGCGCGCCAGCTACGGGCGCAGCGACGAAGCCGCGCTCACGTTCATGGGATTCCTGACGTTCCTGGACCGGCCGCGGGACGGCACGCGGGAAGCGATCGTGACGCTCCAGGGCCTCGGTGTTTCGATCAAGCTGATCACGGGTGACAACCGGCTCGTGGCCGCCCAGGTCGCCGGGGCGGTCGGCCTGCCGGCCGACCGCGTGATCACGGGCCGCCAGCTCGACGAGTTGCACGACCATGCGTTGTTGCGCGCTGCCGAGAATATCACCCTGTTCGCCGAGGTCGACCCGAACCAGAAGGAGCGCATCATCCAGGCGCTGCGCCGGTCCGGGCACGTCGTCGGCTTCCTCGGCGACGGAGTCAACGACGCGCCGGCAATGCACGCCGCCGACGTCAGCCTGTCCGTGGACACAGCCGTCGATGTCGCACGCGAGGCGGCCGATTTTGTGCTGCTCGACCGGGATCTCGAGGTCATCCGGCGCGGAATCGAGGAAGGACGCCGCACTTTCGCGAATACACTGAAATACATCCTGATGACGACCAGCGCGAATCTCGGCAACATGATCAGCATGGCGCTGGCGTCGCTGGTGCTGCCATTCCTGCCGCTGCTGGCCAGCCAGATCCTGCTCAACAATTTCCTGTCGGACCTGCCGGCATTCGGCCTTGCGACCGATACGGTCGATCGCGAACTCGTCGACAGGCCGCGGCGCTGGAGCATACCGTTCATCGGTCGCTTCATGATCGAGTTCGGACTCCTGAGTTCGCTGTTTGACTTCGCGACGTTCGGGGTCCTGCTGCTGGTCTTCATGGCGGACGCATCGCTGTTCCGTACCGGCTGGTTCCTCGAATCGCTGTTGAGCGAGCTCGTCATCGCGATCATCGTCAGGACTCGACGGCGGTTTTACCGCAGCCGGCCCGGTCAGCTGCTGCTGACCTCGACGCTCGGTGTCGCAGCACTCGCGATCGTCCTGCCTTACACGCCGATAGCGCCGCTGCTCGGCTTCGAGCCATTGCCCCCGGGCGTGCTGGCGGCGATCGTCGGAATCACGGCGCTTTACGCCATCGTCACCGAGTTCGCCAAGGGCCGGTTCTTCCGTTCAGCGGAACCCGCGCGGCTCTAGGTGCTGTGCGCGACCTGCAGTTCGAGTTTCTGAACCGCCTGCATGACGCCGGTGCCTGGCACACCGGTCAGGTTGGGGCTGACCGCCTGCACGCTGCTGCCGCCGGCCCGATGACTGACCAGATAGGCGTGGAATTCGCCGGTCCGCGCTGCCGCAAATCCGAACAACAGGTTCACGATGCCACGCTCGCGCTGGCGTTGGTGGTTGACCCGCTCGTCGCAAAGCACGAACCAGCGGTCACCCGGTTCGCGGCAGGTGAAGGCACCCCGCTGATCCAGCGAGGCGAGGAACGAACCCACCTGCGCCGCCGCGCGCCGCCACGTCACGGCATCGTTTGCTTCGAACAGCATCCAGCGCGTGCCGCGCTCGATGCTGTTGATGATCATCAGCGACAACCGCCGCGCCGGCAGCGAGCGCCAGTCCGCCGCCGCGGCGCCCCGCCCGGCCAGCGTACAGGCGACCGGCGCCGCGCGCCCCGGCCTCCGGATCGTCTGCACCGTGTTGACGCCGCAGGCCGCGAGCCGCTGGCGGGCCTCGTCATCGACGGCGCACAGTGGCCGCAATCCCGGGCGCAGGACCGAATCCTCGCCGCAGTTCGTGGACCAGACCGGCGACTGCTCGGCCGCGCGTGACAGCGTGCCGGCCACGGCTCCGCAGGGAGCGAATGCCTCGAACCGGCCGCGCAACTTGTCGTAGCCGAGCAGCCTCGGGAAGAACATGCAGGCAGTGTCGCTCGGCAGCGGCCAGTTGCGCATTTCCCCGAGCGCCTTCGTGGCCGTGTCCCAGGCCAGCGGCGGGTCGACGAAGAGCAGCGCCCGGCGCTTGCGGCAATAGCGGTTGGCGACCAGCAGCGTGCTCGCACCGACGTCCGACTCGCGCGCGAGCGGCGGGATGCAGAGCAGGTTGAATATATCAACCGCTTCCAGCGCGAACAGGCCGGTGCTGCGGGCGGCGGAACCGATCAGGTCGTAGTCGGATAGCGGGCCGCCGTCATCACCATCCGGATTGGAGGTAACGTAACCGGCGATTCCGTGCGGGTCGTTGCGCGGCGTCTGTTCGGGGCGCACGGGCGGGACCGCGTTCACGACCTTCACCAGCTGTGACTCGGCGAGCACCGGGACGACGTAGCGCGCGGCTTCCGGCCGCACCGACAGCCGGCGGTAGATTTCCTGGTCCTCGATGTGCTCGGAGCCCGGCGTACGCACGCGCTGCAGCACCAGGTTGAAGCGATCGTCCTCGTTGTCGCCGATGCCGTCATAGTCAACCGCGGCGCGGAGGAATTCGCGCGTTCCCGGCGCCAGCGCCTGCAGCTCGAGCCCACCGGCGCCCGCCGGCAACTGCAGCGTGCAGCAGCGCGCGCCGTTTGCCACCCGCACGACGACCGCTGCGCGGCCGCCATTTTCGAAATACTGTTCGACCGCATAGGAAAGCGTGCTCGGCTGCCAGAGGCCGCCGAACACGCGCTGGAAGTCCGTGAAACTGGCGAGCGGCACCGGCCGGTTGACCGGCCCGCGCAGACTGCGGCCAACGAAGGCAGTGATCGCCGTCGGCGCTTCGGCAATGGCCTGCTCGAAACCGGCTTCTTCGTGGACCTGTATGCCGGCCAGTCTTTCCGCCACCGGATACTCCCCTGCGTTTGCCGCAGATTATCACAGGCAACCCGCGCGGGCCCGGCTGGCTTATGCTGCCGGGCCCCGGCATTCAGCGGCGATCCACGCAGACAGATGCACCAGCACAGCGGCCAATGGCGGCTCGGTTTCATGTTCTCCCTGACCACCGCGATGTTGTGGGGACTGCTGCCGATCGCGCTGAAAATCGCGCTCACCGGCATGGATGCCTGGACGATCTCGTGGTGGCGATTTGTCTTTTCGCTGCTGGTGCTCGGCGCATACCTCGCGTGGCGCGGCCAGTTGCCGCGCCTGCGCGGCGTGCCTCGCGCAGCCTGGAGATTGTTCGCCATCGCGCTCACGACCCTGCTCGCGAATTACCTGCTGTACCTGATCGGGCTTGACCACACGTCGCCGTCGATCGCGCAGGTCGTCATCCAGCTCGCGCCGCTCTCGCTGCTGCTCGGAGGCGTGTTCGTGCTCCGCGAGCGATTCGCGCCGCGCCAGTGGCTTGGCTTCATCGTGCTCGGAACCGGACTTCTGCTGTTTTTCAATCGCCGCCTGCCGGAGCTCGCACAACCGGCCAAAGGCCTCGGCTTCGGCGTCGCGTTGATGGTCATTGCCGCAGTCGCATGGGGCATCTACGGACTGGCGCAGAAGCGCCTGCTCGAGGTGTTCACGTCACGCCAGGTGCTGTGGATGCTCTATGCCGGCGCGACGGTCGCGCTGCTGCCCGCGGCGACGCCATCCGCCGTGCTGGGCCTGGACCCGTTGCAGCTCGCGATGCTCGGATTCTGCTGCGCCAATACGGTGATCGCCTACGGCGCCTTTGGCGAGGCGCTGCACCATTGGGATGTCTCGCGCGTCAGCGCAATGCTGTCCACTGCGCCGCTGGTCACGGTCGGTTCCATGTGGCTGATCGGACGCGCCGGCTGGGACCTGCTCCCGGCCGAGGGACTCAATGCCCTCAGCATCATCGGCGCACTGGCCGTGGTTGCCGGATCGATGACCTGTGCACTCACCGCGCGCAGCGCGGTCACCGCACCATAGTATTCAACGGCAGCCGCGACCCCGGATCAGGGGCTTGCGCTTTGCTGTACCGCACCGCTGGTGGCCGCCGGCTTGTGGAATTCCGGCTCACCGGCGTACTGGTCGTCGACCCCGTCCCAGGTCGCGCCCGGCGGGATCGCATTGCGGACCCGCGGTGCTTGCGCGATTCGCGCCTCGAGACCCGGATGGCTGGCCGGGGCGACCGGCGTCGCGATGCCGCGCGGCTTCGCGGCCGCCTGCCGGATTGCTTCCCAGTCAATCGAATCCGCCTGCGCCGCAATCTTCTTCCAGCGCACTGCGCCGGGCTTTGCGGCTTTCTGGCGCAGCGCCTTTGGCACGTCGGACCAGTCGCGCTGGTCGTCGTCCTGCGGTTCATAGGCCTGCACCAGCAGTTCCTGGCTACGCCAGCCGAGCAGGTAGGGCTGATTGACCACGGTCACTTTCGTTCCGATCGGCACGGTTTCGAACAGGCCCTCGATATCTTCCGGATACAGCCGGATGCAACCATGGCTCGCGCGCATGCCGACGCCGGGCGGCTTGTTGGTGCCGTGGATCAGGTAGCTCGGCCAGCCAAGCCGGAACAGGTGACGGCCCAGCGGATTCTCCGGGCCGGGTGGCACCTTGGCGGGCAGCGGGTCGCCGTCCTTTTCATGCTCCTGCCGCACCGACACGGGGGGGATCCAGACCGGGTCCTTGACGCGCGCGATGACCTTGGTGCTGCCTTCAGGCGTCGCCCAGCCGACCTTGCCGATGCCGATCGGATGCGTGATCACCTCGACCGGCGCGCCTTTTTCGTGCTTCGGGAAATAGTAGAGCCGCATGGCAGCGAGATTGAGCACCACGCCCTCGCGAGGCGCGTCCGGCAATACGAATTCCGTCGGCAGCACGATGGTCGTGCCCTCGCCCGGCAGCCAGGGATCCACGCCCGGGTTCGCACGGGCGATTTCCGTGAAGCCGATGTTGAAGCGCCGGGCAATGTCGGTCAGCGTGTCCTCGTGACGCGCAATGGTTACCTGCAGATGGCCGACGACGTCCTGGTCCGGAGTGATGATGAACCGGTGGGTCGCCGTGCCGAGCGGCAGCTCGGGCGCCGGCGCGGGCGCCACGGCCGCCGGCTTCTGGGCGGATTTCGGCGGCTTGTGCCAGAGCGACCCGAATGGCGCGCAGGCCGCGACCGCGAGCAGCAACGCGGGCAGGATGAGCAGCGTAAAGCGCGGCACGGGGCGGCACATGGCCCGGCATTATCCACGCAAAGCGCTGCCCGCCACCACCCTCCGGCAGCGATGCTGGCCTGAACCCCTACCAGATCCTCACGCGCTCAGCCGCCGGACGCCACAGCCGGTCGCCCTCCCGCACGCCGAAGGCCGCATAAAACTCGTCCATGTTGGCGACGACGCCATTGGCGCGGAATTCGCTGGGCGCATGCGGATCCCCGAGCACGATTTCACGCATCAGCCCTTCGCGCCACTTCGTGCGCCACGCCTGCGCGTAACCCAGGAAAAAACGCTGCGCGCCGGTGTAGCCGTCAATGACCGGAGCCTCCGCCCCGGCCAGCGAATCGCGGTAAGCGCCGTAGGAAACTGCCGCTCCCGACAGGTCGCCGATATTCTCGCCGAGCGTGAGCTCGCCATTGACGTTGAGTCCCGGCAGTGCCGTGAAGGCAGAGTACTGCCGCACCAGCCCGTCCGCGCGCTGTTTGAATTTCTCGTTGTCCTCGGGCGTCCACCAGTCCCTGAGGTTGCCGTCACCGTCGTACTGGCGTCCCCGGTCGTCGAAGCCGTGGCTGATCTCATGGCCGATGACCGAGCCGATTGCGCCGTAGTTGACGGCATCGTCGGCCTGCATGTTGAACAGCGGCGGCTGCAGGAACGCGGCCGGGAACACGATTTCGTTGTTGGTTGGCAGGTAATAGGCGTTGACGGTCTGCGGCGTCATGAACCACTCGTCCGGATCCTTCGGCTGGCCGGCGCGCGCCGCCTGCCAGTTCCATTCGAACTGGTTGGCACGCATGACGTTGCCCAGCAGGTCGTCACGGTGGACCTCGAGCCCGGTGTAGTCACGCCACTTGTCCGGGTAGGCGATCTTGACGCGGATTTTCGCGAGCTTGGCATGGGCTTCTGCTCTGGTCGGCGCGCTCATCCAGTCGAGCGCATCGATGCCGCGATCGAATGCGGCCAGCAGGTTGCGGACCAGCTGGTCCATCCGCGCTTTTGCCTCGGGCGGGAAATGCCGCGCGACGTATTCGGCGCCGATTGCCTCGCCCATCGCGCCGTCCACCTCCTGGACTGCGCGCTTCCAGCGCGGCCGCAGGGTCTCGGTGCCGCGCAGCGTGCGCGAGTTGAAGTCGAAAGAAGCATCGACGAATGCCGCCGGCAACAGCCGCGCATAGGCGCCAATCGTCCGCACCTTCAGGTAATCCTTCCACACCGCCAGGTCCGCCGAGCCCACGTAGCCGCCCAGCGCCGTCGCATAGGTCGGCTGGCGGATGATGAAGTCGCCCGGCGGCAGGCCGGATGCGGCATGGAACGCACGCCAGTCGAAGGCAGGCGCAAGCTGCGCCGCCGATTCGAGCCCATGGCGGTTATAGGTCGCGATGGGATCCCGGTTCTGGACCGGCGTCCACTGGTCATGCGCCAGGCTGGTTTCGAGTTCCAGGATCTTCGCGGCGCGTCCAGCGCCGTCCTGTTCGCCGGCAAGCGTCAGGAGCTTCGCCAGATAGTCGACATACTTGCGCCGGAATTCGACGTAGGTGGGCTCCTCTTTCAGGAAATAGTCGCGATCCGGCAGCCCGAGGCCCGACTGGCTGAAATACGCGACGTTATGGGTCGATTTGCGTGCATCGGGATAAACGTTGATGCCGATCGGCACATCGATGCCGAGGCCCTGCGCGCGGCCGAAGAATTCTGCGAGCGCCTGCGGGCCATCGATCGCGGCAATCTCCGCAAACAGCGGTGCCAGCGGCGCGATGCCGCGCTCGTCGACCTGCTTTTCGTCCATGAAGCTCGTGTACATGTCGCCGAGCCGGCGCATCCCGGGTGCCGCCGCATCCCCGGCGGCGGCAGCCTCCAGCAGGATCACGTGCACGTCTTCCTGAGACTTCTCGAACAGCATGATGCCGATGCCCGCGCTTGCGTATTCCGCCGGGAATGGCGTGTTGGCAAGCCAGGTGCCGTTGACGTAGCGGAACAGGTCGTCCTGCGGGCGCACGTTCCTGTCCATCGCGGCAGAGTCGATGCCGGACACCTGCGTCTCGTCCGGGACCGCGGCCGCAGACCCGGCGGTCAGCGCGGCAAGCATCAGGACCTTCAATGCAGTGCGAAGGGACATCGCTTCTCTCCCGGCATTCGAGGGGCGCGCAGTATAAGGCAGCCTGCCGACCGGCAGGCTCCGCGGCGCGACGAAGCGTTCCACCGGCGGGACAAAAAAAGCCCCGGGATTTCGCCCGGGGCCGGAAGAGCGGACATTCGGTGAAGGGAAGGAAGTCCGCTAGGGGATACTGACGCAGGAGGGAGAAACTTCTTTGCAGATTAGCCCCCGCCGCCGCCAGCGACTGTGAAACAGGGCACATTTTCGGGCGCATCCGGAACTGCCGTCCGCCGCCTCGAGGACGGTGGCAGGGCTGACGAAGCTTTTCCATGCTGTGCTGGAAAACCTTATCATTCAGCGAGTTGAAGACCCGGAATAACCGACATGCCAGGCCCCAGGCCACGACTCCGCAGCGGCTCCAAGTACGTGACGCCCGCGGGCGCAAGAAGGCTGCGCGCGGAGCTCGACCAGCTGTGGAAGGTCGAGCGACCGTCGGTCACGCAGGCGGTCGCCGAGGCCGCCGCCCAGGGTGATCGCTCGGAGAACGCCGAATACATCTACGGCAAACGCAGGCTGCGTGAAATCGACCGGCGCGTGCGATTCCTGCGCGAGCGGCTCGACGGGATGATCGTCGTGTCGCAACCACCCGGCGACCGGACGCGAGTGTTCTTCGGCGCATGGGTCACGATCGTCGACGGATCGGGCACGCGCCGGCGCCATCGCATCGTCGGCCCCGATGAATTCGACCAGGGAAGCGGTTACATCAGCATGGATTCGCCGCTTGGTCGTGCCCTGCTCGGCAAGCGCATCGGGGACGAGCTTGAAATCAAACTGCCGACCGGAACGATCAATGTGTCCGTGACATCGATCGTGTACCCGCCCCCCGACTGACCGACGCGAGCTGGCTCAGACGCGGATATTCCTGAACTGCCAGGGATCGGCCTCGTCGAGGTCTTCCGGAAACAGCCGCCCGCGATCGAACAGCGGCGTCCAGTCGGTGTAACGGCCGACGACCGGCCCGAGATACGGCATGCAGATCTCGAGATTGCGGCGAAAGTCGATGTCATCCGGTTCGACGACGCCCATCGCCGGATTCTCGATGGCCCAGATCATGCCCGATAACGCCGAGACGGTGACCTGCAGCGACGTGGCGCTGTTATAGGGAGCGAGCTGGCGGGCCTCTCCGATCGAGAGCTGCGAGCCGTACCAGTAGGCGTTCTTCGCATGCCCGGCCAGCAGGACGCCGAGTTCGTCGAAGCCGGACGTGATGTCGTCCATCATGATCCGCTTGCTGTCCTGCTGGTGATAGTTGCGCCCGCAGAATTCGTGCACTGACAGCACCGCATTGTCGGATGGATGGTAGGCGTAGTGAACCGTGGGCCGGTAAACCGCACGGTCGTTCTGGCGGACCGTGAGGAAATCCGAAATCGAGATCGATTCGCCGTGCGTGATCAGGAAGCCGTGGAAATGCCCTGCCATTGGCGTCCACGTGCGCACGCGCGTCGCGCAGCCGGGCTGCACCAGGAAAATCGCGCTCTTGCGCCCGAAATCGTGCTGGCGACCGTCGCGCGGGAAATGCCGCTCGTGCGTGCCCCAGCCGAGCTCGGCGGGCTGGCTGCCCTCGCTGACAAAGCCGTCGACCGACCACGTATTCACGAATTCGCCCGGCATTTTCGGCCGGTTCGAAACCTGCGTGTCGCGTTCAGCGATGTGGATGACCTTGACCCCGAGCTCCATCGCGAGCCTCGCCCACTCCTCGCGGTTCGCGGGTATCGCCGCGCTGTGGCCGGTGTCGGTTGCGACATCGAGCAGCGCCTGCTTGACGAAATGCGACACCAGGCCGGGGTTGGCGCCATGCGTCACGACCGCGGTCGGCCCGTTCCTGCAGGCCTTGGCGAGCTCGAGCACTTCCTCGCGCAGCGCGTAATTGGTCCGGCGGCTCGCCGGGATGTTCGGATCCGTGTAGCCGCCCGGCCAGGGCTCGATGCAGGTGTCGAGATACAGCGCACCTTTTTCATGGCACAGTTTCATCAGCGCGATGCTGGATACATCGACCGACAGGTTCAGCAGGAAGTCGCCGCGCCCGACCAGCGGATCCAGCACATGACGGTAATTCTCGCGGGTCAGCGGGTGGTTGACGAACTTGATCCCGAAGGCTTCGGCCTCCTGGCGGCCCGCGTCGTCGGCAGTCACGATCGTGATGCGATCGGCCGTCAGGCCCCCGACATGGCGCATGATCAGGGGCAGGACACCCTGGCCAATGCTGCCGAAACCGATGAAAATCAGGCGGCCGGGGAAGTGCGTATGGATCGTGTGCTGGGTCATGATGCGAAATATTCCGGTTCAGTTCTCCGCGACGCGGCAGAATGTACCGTAAATCGCCCCGCTTGTGGCCGGCCACGGCGGGACAAGAATGAAGAATGAGGCACGGGAGCAGGAGCAGGTGAGCGTGTTTGGGCGATCGTCGCCGTGGCGCTATCCGCTGGCGCTGCTTGCGGTATTCGGCGTGCTGTGGCTCGCGCTTGCGATCGACCCGGTCTTCCGGCAGGACTGGCTGCTCGAGAACGCTCTCGTATTCGTGTCGCTTCCGATCCTGGTGCTGACGGCACGCCGTTTGCGCTTCAGCAATTTCGTCTACACCTGCCTGTTCGTCTTTTTCTCTCTGCACGCGATCGGCGCGCATTACACCTATTCGCTGGTCCCGTACGACGAATGGTCCCGGATGCTGAGCGGTGCGTCGCTGAATGAGTCGCTCGGATTCGGGCGCAATCACTACGACCGGCTGATTCATTTTTTCTACGGATTGCTAGTCGCCCCTGCAGCGGTCGAGATCTTTGCGCACTACGGGCGATACCCGCGTGTCTGGGCGGCGCTATTCCCGGCCCTGTTCATGGCCTCGCACGCGGTCATCTATGAATTGATCGAATGGGCCGCCGCAATCGTCTTCGGCGGCGACCTCGGCCAGGCCTACCTCGGCACCCAGGGCGACATCTGGGACGGGCAGAAGGACATGGCGTGCGCGCTCACCGGCACGGCGATCACGATCACCATCATGGCCGCGCTGGGGCGGTTGCCGGTCAGGCGACGCTAAGCCCGGGCTGGCGGACGAAAATGCCGTTTACGACACTGGTTTCCGCGGCTGAACTCGCGGCCCGGCTGGACGATCGCGACTGGCTGGTCGTCGATTGCCGGTTTGACCTGGCCGATCGCGACGCCGGATCGCGCGCCTGGCGCGCCGGCCACATCCCCGGCGCGATCCATGCCGACCTCGAGCGCGATCTTTCCGCGCCCGTGACTTCCGGCACCGGCCGCCATCCGCTGCCGCCGATCGATGCCTTCGTGGCGACGCTGTCGCGCTGGGGCGTCACTGGCGGCACGCAGGTCATCGCCTATGACGGCGGCAACAGCGCCTACGCGGCACGACTCTGGTGGATGCTGCGCTACATGGGCCACGATGCAGTCGCGGTGCTGGACGGGGGTTTCACCGCGTGGCTCGCGGAAGGCGGCCCGGTATCAACCGGCCCGGTCGTGCCAGCGCCGGGGCGATTCGTCGCGCGGCTGCGACCGGAGATGCTCTGCGATACCCTCGGCGTTGCCGAGGCCCTCGCGCGTGGCGGACTCGTCGTGGACGTGCGCGGTGCAGAGCGCTTCGCGGGCAAGGTGGAACCGCTGGATACCGTCGCCGGGCATGTCCCGGGCGCGGTGAACCTGCCGTTCACGCTCAATCTCGACGCGAAAAACCGGTTCCGCCCGCCAGCGGAACTCGCGGAACTGTGGCGCACAGGCACGGGATTGGCCGGCAAATCCGCGCCCATCTGCATGTGCGGTTCAGGCGTGACCGCCTGCCAGGGCCTGCTGGCGCTCGAGATCGCGGGCCTGCCCGGTGCGCGGCTGTACGCGGGTTCGTGGAGCGAGTGGATCCGCGATCCTTCGCGGCCGGTCGCTCGCGACGGCTGATCCTGCCCGCATTTACATCAGCGCACGATCTGGTATCGTCCGCGCCCTGCGATCGTCAAACAGGACCCGCGAATTGGACAGCACGACGCGCGGTGCAGCGATTCCGCGGCCCTGGAGCATCGAAGACTCCAATGACCTGTATGCCGTGCGCTCCTGGGGCACCGGCTATTTCGGCATCAACACCGCCGGCCACGTCGTCTGCCGCCCGGGCAGGGACGACACCCGCGAGATCGACGTGTACGAGGTCGTCCAGCAGCTCGGCGCCCGCGACCTGACGGCGCCGATGGTGCTGCGTTTCTCGGACATCCTGCGCGACCGGCTGCGCTCGCTGCACGACGCCTTCGCCGCGGCAATCGCCGAGAACGACTACCGGAACCGTTACGCGGCCGTGTTCCCGATCAAGGTCAACCAGCAGCGCCTGGTCGTCGAGGAAGTCTATCGCGGCAGCGCGGAACTCGGCTTTGGCCTCGAGTGCGGCTCCAAGCCCGAACTGCTTGCGGTCATGGCGATGACCGAGGACGCGCCGACGCGGCTGATCATCTGCAACGGCTTCAAGGACGACAGTTACATCGAGGCCGTCATCCTCGCAACCAAGCTCGGCCGTTCCATCATCCCGGTGATCGAGAATTTCTCCGAGCTCGGCTACATCCTGCGTCACGCCGAAAAATACCAGGTGCGACCGAAGATCGGCGTGCGCGTCAAGCTGGCCGCCGAAGGCGCCGGCCGCTGGCGCGAATCGGCCGGTGACCGCTCCAAGTTCGGGCTGTTCACGACCGAGATCCTGGAGCTCGTCGAGGTGCTCCGCTCGCACGGCATGCTGGACTGCCTGAAGCTCGTGCACTGCCATCCGGGCTCGCAACTGCACGACATCCGGCGGGTCAAGGATGCGGTCAACGAGCTCGCGCAGGTCTATGCGGAACTTGCGCGGCTCGGCGCGGGCCTCGAGTACATCGACGTCGGCGGCGGGCTCGGCATCGACTACGATGGCTCGCGCACCAACTTCGAGTCGTCCGCGAATTATTCACTGCGCGAGTACGCGAGCGACGTGGTTTACCGCGTCGCGAGCGTCTGCAATGCCCGTGGGTTGCCGCACCCGGTCATCATCAGCGAGTCGGGCCGCGCGATCGCGGCCCACCACAGCGTGCTGGTCTTCAACGTGCTGGGCGCCTCGCGCCTCGATGTGTTCAGCGCCCCGGATCGCGCAACCGCCGACAATGGCCGGCTGCCGCAGCCGGTAGCGGACCTGTTCGACGCGTACGCCAACGTCAGCGAGCGCCGGCTGGTCGAGTGCTGGCACGATGCGCAGCAGGCGCGCGAGCAGGCGCAGCAGATGTTCAGCCTCGGCTATCTCAACATCGAGATGCGGAGCCTGGCCGAACGGTTGTACTGGGCCACCTGTGCCAGGGTCCGCGACCTCACACGCAGGCTTGGCCGCGTACCCGAGGAGCTTGAGGGACTCGAGGCGGTTCTGTCCGACACCTATTTCTGCAACATGTCGGTGTTCCAGTCGCTGCCCGACAGCTGGGCCATCGACCAGTTGTTTCCGATCATGCCTCTGCACCGGCTGGACGAGCGGCCGTCGCGCGGCGCAGTGTTAGCCGACATCACCTGCGACTCGGACGGCAAGATCGACCGCTTCGTGTCGCTCAAGGACATCAAGCGCTCGCTCGAGGTCCACGAGCTCAGGGCCGGCGAAGATTACTTCCTGGCGGCGTTCCTGGTCGGCGCCTACCAGGAGACCCTCGGCGACCTGCACAACCTGTTCGGGGATACGCATGTGGTCCACATCCGGCTGGACGACGAGCACGGCTGGTGGATCGAGGAAATCGTCAAGGGCGACACGGCGAACAAGGTGCTCGGATACATGCAATACGACACCGACGAGTTGTACCCGCGCTTCGCCCGCGACTGCGAGCGGGCCATGCGTGACGGCCGGCTGTCGGTCGCGGAAGGCCAGGCGCTGAAGCGTTTCTACGAATCGGAACTCGCCGGTTACACCTATCTGGAGCCGGACGGCTCCGCCTGAGGCCCCGCGCAGGCGCGGCGGGACCGCCCCAGTTCCGCATTGAGCGGCCTCTCCCGCCCGAGTATCGTGGGTCCCCGTTCCCCCCAGCCGCCCGGAGCTTCATCATGCCTTCGTCGCGCACGCTGCTCGCCGCCTCCGCAATGACCGCGGTGCTGCTCACCGTCGGCTGCGCCAGTACCCGATCGGCGCCGGGCGCGAGCGCAGAACCACCCGTCAGCGATGCCGCGACGCTCGCCGCGATCGACCAGGCGCTGGCCGGCGATCACCGCTCTGCCGCGAATCGCGCGCGTGATCGCTATCGCCATCCGCAGGAGACGCTTGCGTTCTTCGGGCTGCGGCAGGAGATGACGGTCATGGAAGTGTGGCCGGGCGGCGGCGGCTGGTACACGGAAGTGCTGGCGCCGGTGTTGCGCGACCGGGGCCGCTACATCGCAGCCAGCTGGGATCCCAGGACGGACGCGAAATACGTCCAGGATGGCCTAAAGGCATTTGCCGGGAAACTCGCCTCGCGCCCGGATCTATACGGCAAGGCGACGGTGACCGCGCTTGAGTACCCGAATGAAATGCGGCCCGTCCCGGACGGCAGCGTCGACATGGTGCTGACCTTCCGCAACCTGCACAACTGGATGGCGCGTGATGCCGAAGGCCATATGCTCACCGCGATGTACGCCGCGCTGAAGCCGGGCGGCATATTGGGCATCGTGGAGCACCGCGCAGCGGACGCCGTGGCGCAGGACCCGAGGGCCAAATCGGGTTACGTGCGCGAGGATTACGTCATTCAGCTCGTGACGGACGCTGGCTTCGAACTGATCGGGCGCAGCGAAATCAACGCCAATCCCCGTGACACCAAGGACTATCCGCAAGGCGTCTGGTCGCTGCCGCCTACCTTTCGCGAGGGCGACGTGAATCGGGAGCGCTATGCCGCAATCGGCGAAAGCGATCGCCTCACCCTGCGTTTCCGCAAGCCGCCGGCGGGCCACTGAATCGCTGAATCAGGGATTCCCTACCAGAGAGCCTTCAGGCGCGCGGCGACATCGATGCGCGGAATGCCGGCTGCCACCACGGTAGCAACGGCGGCATCCGCTGCGTCCGGCCAGCCCGCGCAGTCGAGCGTCGCCAGCACGCTGGTGTCCAGGAAGCGGCTGCGCGCGCCATAGACATGACGGTCTCCGGCGCGCGATTGCTGCGTCACGTAATGGCGCAAGGGCTCGATCAGGTGCAGCTCGTCCCGGGCCCGGGTCATCGCGACATACAGCAGGCGCCGCTCCTCGTCGATGGCATCCGCGTTTCCTGCCGCGAACTCGGACGGGAAGTTGCCGTCCGTGACGTTCAGCAGGTAAACGGCGTCCCACTCCTGGCCCTTGGCCGAATGCACGGTCGACAGGATCAGGTAATCCTCGTCCAGCAATGGCGGACCCGCCAGGTCGCCGGTCGCGGCCGGCGGGTCGAGCGTCAATTCGCTCAGGAATCGCTCGCGGCTGCCGTATTGCGGCGCGAGCTGTTCCAGCATGGCAAGATCGGCCGCGCGCACGGCGGCTGATTCGTAGAGTCGGTCGAGCTGCGGCTCATACCATGCCCGCACCCTCTCCACCTGGCCGGGCCAGGCCGGGTGGGTGCCGGCCAATCCGGCCATCAGCATGGCAAACGCCGGCCACGCGCCGGCAGCGGCCGCCGGCGGATGGAATTCGGCGAGTGCAGGCATCCGGCAGGCCGCGGACTCGAATTGCTGCCAGCAGCGGGCAGCGTTCGACGGACCCATGCCGGGCAATAATTGCAGCACGCGAAACGCGGCCAGGCCGTTCCTGGGATTGTCGGCCCAGCGCAGGATCGCGAGCAGGTCCTTGACGTGCGCGGCCTCGAGAAATCGCAGGCCGCCGTATTTCACATAGGGGATATTCGCGCGCATCAACTCGATCTCGAGCCAGTCGCTGTGATCGGCACTGCGGAACAGCACAGCC
This sequence comes from Gammaproteobacteria bacterium, assembly GCA_023265875.1. Classification (GTDB taxonomy): domain Bacteria; phylum Pseudomonadota; class Gammaproteobacteria; order Steroidobacterales; family Steroidobacteraceae; genus SCUD01. The sequence continues at coordinate 23,825 of JAHFSF010000003.1, forward strand.
TGGCGGCGCAGCAATGTACCCGCCTCGCGCCGCTGCAACACCGCATTCACGACGTAATCGGCCTGCTGGCGATCGTCCACCACCGTCACCAGCCGCGGCCGGGCGCCGCCGCCGCGCTCCGCGATCAGCGTCTTGCGGTACTGGCGTGCGGCGCCGGCTATCAACGCGTTGGCCGCATCCAGCACGGCCTGATTCGAGCGGTAGTTCCTCTCGAGCGCGATAACCGTCGCGCGCGGTTCGCAACGGCCGGGAAATTCCAGGATATTCTCGATCGAGGCGGCGCGGAATGAGTAGATCGCCTGCGCGTCATCGCCGACGACGGTAATGCCGGTGCCCCCGGGCTTCAGCGCGAGCACGATGTCCGCCTGCAGCCGGTTCACGTCCTGGTACTCGTCGACCAGCACGTGCTCAAAGCGGCCGCCGACTTCGGCGGCATGCGTGGGTTCGTGCATCAATGCATGCCAGTACAGCAGCAGGTCGTCGAAATCGAGCGCGGCGTTCGCCTGCTTGCGGTCGACATAGGCGCGAAACAGGCCGCGCAATTCCTCCACCCATTCCTCGCACCAGGCAAAGCTGCCGTGGAGCACTTCCTCCAGTCCGCGCCCGCTGTTGACCCGGTTCGAATAGATCGCGAGGCAAGTGTCCTTGCGCGGAAAGCGGCGCTTCTGCGCCGACAGCCCGCGCTCATGGCGCAGGAGGTCGATCAGGTCGGCGGAATCGCCGCGATCCAGCACGCTGAAATCCGGCGCCAGCCCGAGCGTCGCTGCATATTCCCGGAGCAGGCGGTTCGCAACCGAGTGAAAAGTGCCGGACCAGGGCATCGGCGGGGCCGGCGGCCGGCCCGAATTTCCGCGTTGCAATTCCTCCGCGACGATGTGCCGCACGCGACGCGTCATCTCGAGCGCCGCGCGGCGCGTGAACGTCAGCAGCAGGATATGCGCCGGGTCGACCCCTTCGATGACGAGACGCGCGACGCGATGCGCAATCGTCGCAGTCTTGCCGGTCCCGGCACCGGCGATGACGAGCAGGGCCGGCGCCGTAAAGGAGCCGCCCGTCTGCCGCCCGCCGAAGGTCGCTGCCTCGCGTTGAGCTGCATTCAGCCGCATTGGCCGGGGAACCGCGGTCATGGACGGCATGGTATCGGGAGACTGTATATACATCCAGTCCCAGGCGAGCCGCCCGGACGGGTCAGCGTCCCGCCGGCAGCCCGTTATGTGCAGCCGTTCTCGGATTGCCGGGAGCGGGTTCGATACCTTTTACAGCGGGATCCTGAGGGGAAAGCTGGCAGCGATGGGTGACAAGGGCAAATTCAAGACGTTCTCGCCGTCGACGGACGCGAGTGATGAGCTCAAGTTCACGGAAGAGCAGCGCCTCGGTCCCGGCAAGATCGAGTTCGACGAGCTCGGCAACGCTGTCTGGGTGCCCGCCTCCACGGCTGCCGGCGAAGATACGCTGCGACGCCTGCTGGATGACCCGAACCTGACATTCAGCGATGAGTATTCGCGGGGAACCGTTCGCCCCGCCGAGAACAATCCGTTGGGACTGAAGAAGGGCTACGACCCCTACGACAGCGGCCTCCTGGCCAAGAAGGAATGGAAAAAGAAGAAGGACCTGAAGCGGCTTTCACAGTGGATCCAGAACCGCAAGTCTAAGCAGGACTGATCCGAACTGGTTGGTGCCGGGTCGTGGTTTCGTGGTTGTTCGGCGCCGATAGCTCACCATCAGCTCAGTCCTGCTGCCATTCGGCGCGGTAATTCCGGCCAAGCGAGATGATGCGCTCGAGCAGCGCCGGATATTCGATGCCATCGTGCCGCGCCGCGCTCGCGAAATCCTCCTCTTCCGCCAGGTTCGGATTGGCGTTTGCCTCGAGCACGAATGGCGTTCCATCGGTGCGCACGCGGAAATCCATGCGTGCATATCCCGACAGGTGCAGCGCCCGGTAGATCCGCCGGGTCAGGCGGTTAAGTTGCCCGGCGAGTCCCGCCGGCACGTCAACGGCGGCGCCGGTCGTGATCCGGTGCCGCGCCTGGTAGGAACTGTCCCACTTGACGCGTCGGGTCGCGATCGCAGCGCTGCCATTCTTCAGCTCGCCAAACGACAATTCCCATGGGGTCAGCGTGCGGATCCTCCCGTTGCCGAGCACGCCGACATACAACTCGCGGCCCTCGATGAATTCCTCGACCAGCGCGTCGGACTTCGTGTGCTCGTGGATGAACTCGATGCGCTCGCGCAACCGCAAGGCGGCGTCGACGACCGAGGCCTGCGCGATCCCGAGCGAAGCGTCCTCGGTCGCGGACTTGACGAACAGGGGATAACGCAGGCGCGCCGGGATCCTTATCGCGTGACCGCGCTTGAACACGGCGAAGTGCGGCGTCCGGATGCGGTGGTAGGCCAGTATCTGCTTGCACAGTACCTTGTGGCGCGACAGCATCATGCCGCGCGGGTTACAACCCGTGTAGTGCTGGCGCAGCAACTCGAGGAAGGCAACGACGTGCTGGTCGTAGGTGACGATGCCGCCGAATTCCTCGAGCAGGTTGAAGCAGACCTGCGGCTGCCATTCGTGGATCACCGAACGCAACGCGCCCAGGCTGTCGCCTATTCCCAGCGGGCGCACATCATGTCCGTTCAGGCGCAACCGGGTGACGACGTCGAACTCGGTGCGGAACTCATCCGCCTCGCGCGTCGTGCAGTGGTCGAGCGTCTCCGGCGGAACCAGGCTCTCGTGGACGATCACCAGCACGCGCAGCCTCTTCAAGTGGCCCGCCGCATTCTCTGGTCGAACAGCGTATCCGCCAGCGCCTCGATTTCCGCGCCGCGCGCAAGCGTGGCGCGCCAGCGCGCCGGCAGGGCCGCCGCGCCATAGTGCGCACCGGCAAGTTGCCCGACGATTGCCGCCGTCGTATCAGCGTCGCCGCCCAGGCCCGCCGCCGCCAGCAGGCAATCCCGCGGATTGCTGCCGCGCTCGAAGGCCCACAACGCAGCCTGCAGCGCGGCGCTCGCGGCGTGCGTGCCGGTGAATATCGCCCGCGGTTTCTTGCCGCGCCATGAACCGGAGGCGATGTCCCGTATCCGCGGCTTCAGCGCGATCGAATCCCAGAGGCCCGGCCGCGGGCTGTAGAGCGGAGCCAGCAATTCGTCCCTGGCTGCGCCCCTGAGCGCCCCGGCAATCAGTCCCGCAAGGTAGCGCACGGCATCCACCGTCAGCGGCGCCTGGTGGGTGATGCGCGCGCAGTTGATCGCCGCCTCGACCGCCTGTCGCGTGTCTTCGCAGAAGAAAGCGACGGCCGGCCCGATCCGCGCCAGCGGTTCGGCGTCCGCATGCGCCGGGTCATGCGACCCCGCATAGGGATTGCCCGTCCACTGCGCGGTCGCGATCGCGCGGGCGGTGGCCATGCTCGCGCCGACGCAGGATCCGGTGCTCGACCAGTGTCCCTCCTGCCGCCATCGCTGGTAGCGCCGCAACTGGTCGGAGGCATCGAATCCACCGCGCGCAACCAGGCTCTCGGCCAGGCACAGCGCCATCGCCGCCTTGTCGGCCCAGGCGCCGGCGGGAAGCGCGTGGGGGCCGCCACCGGCGAAATCATCGCGCGCGACGAACGTGCCAGCCCGCAGACCGCGCACCGCCTGGGCAAGCGCGTCGCCAGTCGCAAGGCCCAGCAACATTCCGCGAAACCGGTCGCGCATGTCCCCGGCCGGCGCCATCGCGGGCGGTGGCGCCGCAGCATGCGCCCGACCGGCGCGCCAGTCGCGCACGAAATCCGACTGCGCGGCGGTTTCGGGCACGGCCGGCCAGGAACGCGACCGCGCACTTTCCTGCCACAGTTCGTTCAGGCGCACCAATGCCGCGTCGCCGGACAGGCCGCCCTGCGCGAGCCAGCAACCGGCGACGAGATTCGTGCGGCCGATACCGGCACGGCAGTGCAGGTAGACGCGCCTGCCATTGGCCAGTGCCGCATCCAGCTGGTCCAGGATTCGTTCCATGTGGCCGGTCGACTCGGGCAAGCCGTGATCCTGGATCGGCATGCGCAGGTAGGTGACGGCACTGCCCGAGTCGGGCCGCGGCAGCAGCTTTTCGTACTCTTCCACTTCCCCGGGTGCGGTCAGGTCCAGGAAGCAGTCGATGCCCGCATCGAGCAACTGGCGCAGCCGGTCGCGCGTCGCCTCGTCGCCGGGACCCGCGGGATACTCGCCTGCAAGGATGCGTCCCGGTTCCAGCCAGTAACTGTTCGGCAGTGGCCTCGGCAGTGGCGCCACTTCAGCTACCGGGGCTGCCGGCCAATCGTTCGAGCGCGGCGAAATCGAAAGTGCGCACGTCAGCCAGCTGCGATGGTTCCACATTGCAGAGCGCCGTGAATATCGAGTCCACGCGCCCGGGATGCTCGCGCTCCCAGTCGGCGAGCATCCGCCCGATGGCTTCGCGCTGCAGGTTCGGCTGTGAACCACAGAGCGTGCAGGGAATGATCGGGAATGCGCGCGCACGGGCATAGCGCGCGATTTCGCGCTCCGGCACGTAGCACAGCGGCCGGATCACGACATTGCTGCCGTCGTCGGACAGGAGCTTCGGCGGCATCGCCTTCAGGCGTCCGCCGTGGAACAGGTTCAGGAACAGCGTCTCGATGATGTCGTCGCGGTGGTGCCCCAGCGCAATCCGCGTGTAACCCCGTTCGCGGGCAAACCGGTAGAGGGCGCCGCGGCGCAGCCTGCTGCACAAGCCGCATTGCGTGCGACCCTCGGGGATCACGCGGCGCACGACGCTGTAGGTGTCCTGCTCGATGACGTGAAACGGAACCCCCATTCCATCGAGATATTCCGGCAGCACGCGCGCCGGGAAGCCCGGTTGTTTCTGGTCGAGGTTGACTGCGGCGAGTTCGAAGCGCACCGGTGCCGCGCGCTGCAGCGACAGCAGCATGTCGAGCAGCGTGTAGGAGTCCTTGCCGCCCGACAGGCAGACCATGACGCGGTCGCCGTCGCCGATCATGTTGAAGTCCGCAATGGCCTTGCCGACCAGGCCGCGGAGCCTGGCGGCCAGGCGCCGGAAATTGGCCGAAGTTTCCCCGCGCAGCGGAATCATGCGCCCATTCTAGTTTTCGGTGATGTACTTGCGCTCGAGATAGCGCAGGAACGGCGCCGCCGACAGCGGCCGGTCAGTCGCGTGCTGGACGAGCTGTGGCACACCGAGCTTGGCGCCCATCGAATGCACCCTTTCCCGCAGCCACGCGAGCAGCCCGCTGAACTGCCCGGCGGCGATCTCGGCCTCGACGCCCGGATGGTCTTCCCTGATCGCCTCCCATAGCTGCCCGGCGATGACCGCGCCGACGCCGTATGACGGGAAATGACCGAAGGACCCGAGGGCCCAGTGAATGTCCTGCAGGCAGCCTTCCACATCCGAGACCGGCACCAGGCCCAGGCGATCCGCGGACAGGTCGTTCCAGGCGGCACGCAGGTCGCGCACCGCCAGATCGCCTGAAAACATCCGCCGTTCCAGCTCATAGCGCAGGCCGATGTGGGTCTGGTAGGTCAGTTCGTCCGCATCCATGCGGTTAGGCCCGCGCGCCACGCGATTCAGGTGACGGTAGAGGTTCTCGTCGGACCATTCCGCGCCCGCCGCACCATAGTGCGTTTCGAGCAGGGGCCGCAGCCAGGTCACGAACGCCCGGCTGCGGCCAACGATCATTTCCAGCAGCAGGGACTGGCTTTCCTCCAGCGCCATGCCGCGATCCTGGCCGACTGGCTGGTCTACCCATTCGGCCGGCAGGCCCAAGTCGTACAGCGCCTGGCCGGTTTCATGCAGCGCGCCGAGCAGGCCCTGCAATGGCTCCTTCAGCCGGAATTTTGCCGTGACGCGGATGTCGCCCGGTACGCCTTCGGTGAACGGATGATCGCTCTCGTCGAAACGACCCCGGTCAAAAGGAAACCCGAGAGCCTTCATGACATCGAGGCAAAGTCCACGCTGGCGACTGGCCGAGAAACGCCCGTCGATCGTAGCCGCGGGCTTGTGGGCCTGCAGTTCGATCGCCTCAGTGACAAGTTCGGGGAGCCGTTGCGACAATTGTCCAAAGATCGCGTCGATATCCCTGGAAAGCAGCCCTGGCGTGAACTCATCGGCCAGGGCATCCCAGGGATCCAGTCCGAATCGCTGGGCCAGCAACTCGGCCTTGCTGCGCGCCAGCTTGACGACCTCTTCCAGTTGCGGTGCGAGCACGCCGAAATCATTCTGTTCGCGCGCTTCGCGCCAGCGCACCTCGGCGCGCGCCACGGCCTTCGCGATGCGCGCGACGAGCGATGGTGGCGTCGCAATCGCATGGTCCTGGAGCCGGCGCATTTCGCGCAGGTTGGCGCTCTGCCAGTCGGCCAGCGCGCGGGCATTGGCGTCGGCGCGGTCGAGCAGGCGCGAGATGCGCGGTGACACCAGCAGCGTATGGCACTCGATCTGCAGCGCGGCCAGCTGGTCGCCGCGGACGTCGGCGCTGCCGCGCGGCATCGTGACGGCCGCGTCCCAGCGCAGCAGCGCCAGCACCCCGCGAAATGCGTGCAGGCGCCGGAACTCCTGTTCGAGCTGCTGATAGGGCGTCGCCGTCGCCATTCCCGGACTCCTCCGCCCACGGGCCGGCGCCGGGAAATGCCGGCCAGGCCCCCGGCTCGGGCCGGGTTCGGGCATCCTCGATCGGGCGACCTGCGGCTGGATGACAGCCCCGGCCTCTCGAGCTGCGCCCGCAGGAACTGCGGGGCGGTTATTCACTGTGAATTCTACCAGCCGGGGTTGCCGGCGCCCTGCGGCAATGGCACTATCTTCTTATTTTTCAGAAGCTTGAGATGAACCGTCGTGGCTTGACACCGGCGCCGGCGCCCCCGCCCGCAGCCGCTCGATCAGCCCCGCCAGATAGTGCGGCGAACGGTGCTCCCCTGCGAGCAGCGAATACACCGCCGGCACGGCGAACAGCGTCAGCAGCACGGCAATCGTCGTCCCGAAGAACACGACGACCCCGATCGGCTCGCGCTGTTCCGACCCCGCGCCGGTCGCGAGCAGGAATGGTAGCGACCCGAATGCGGTGCAGAGGCTCGTCATCAGGACCGGGCGCAACCGGATCGTTGCCGCCCGCGTGACGGCCTCGACCCGCCCGAGGCCCTGGTCGCGCAACTGGTTGGCGAACTCGACGATCAGCACGCCGTTCTTCGCGGCAATCCCGATCAGCATGACCATCGCGATCTGGCTGAAGATGTTGAGTGACATCGGGCTTCCCGCCAGCCGGAACAGCGCGAGTCCCGTGACGGCACCGATCATGGCGAGCGGCACGGTCGTCATGATGACGGCCGGTTGCTTGAAGCTTTCGAACAGCGCAGCGAGCACCAGGAACACGACCGCGATCGCGAATACGAAGGTGGATCCGAACTGGCCCTGGGTGCGCTGGTACTCGCGTGATTCGCCATCGAAGGACAGGCGCGCTGCGGGCGGAAGTTCCGCCCGCACGAGCTCCTGGAAGTAGTCCACCGCCTCACCCATGGTGTAGCTCGGCGCGAGTCCGGCACTGATCGTGATGGAGCGCATGCGATCGAAGCGATTCAGCTGCATCGCTCCGGACGTCTCCGTCAGTTCCACCAGGTTCGACAGTGGCACGAGTTCGCCGCTGCGATCCGAACGGACGTAGAGATTCTGCAGGTCGGAGGGCACCACCCGGTCCCGCGCCTGGCCCTGCAGGATCACCTTGTACTCCCGGCCTCGATCCACGTAGGTCGTGACCACGCGCGATCCGAGCACCGTCTCCAGCGTGCGGCCGACCGATTCCAGCGAAATGCCGAGTTCCGCGGCGCGGTCGCGGTCCACCGCCACGTCGATCTGCGGCTTGCGCTCGCGGAAGTTCGTTTCCACGCCCGTCAACCCCGGATTCTGCTGGGCGAGATCCAGCAAGTGGTCGCTCCAGCCGGCCAGCGTCCGGTAATCAGGGCCGCCGATGACGACCTGCACCGGCCGGCCGAAACCACGCGTGCTCAGGCCCTGCAGCGTGTAGATGCGGGCACGAACGCCAGGCAGCTCCTCGAACTGCGCGGTCAGGGATGCGGCAACCTCCATGGCGCTACGCTCGCGATCGCGCCAGTCCTCGAGCAGGATGAATCCGCGGATCTCGTTGACCTCGGTCGTGCCGGTGGCGCCGCCGCTGCCAATCCGCATGATGAAGCGGCGGATGTCACCGTACCGCTGCTTCTCGCGGAACAGGATCTGCTCCGCCTCCAGCAGTTGCCGTTCTGTGTACTCGAGGCTTGCGCCTTCGGGAGCGTCAAGCTCGATGCGCACGAAGCCGAGGTCCCCCTGGGGCGCAAATTCGCGGGGCAGCGTACCGAGGGCGAGGCCAGCGAGGCCCACGAGCGCCAGCGTGCCGCCGATGATCAGCCATGGCCGGCCGAGCAGGATCCTCAGGCGGCGCTCGTACGACTGCGAAAGCAGGTGAAAGAAGCGGTCCAGTCGCCGCGCGAACGCGCCGCGCTGTTGTCCCTGCCGGAACAGTCGCGACGTCATTACCGGCGTCAACGTCAGCGCCACCAGCGCCGAGAACAGCACGGCCGACGCCAGCGTGAGGCCAAATTCGCGGAACAGGCGGCCGATGGCGCCAGGCAGGAACGAGATCGGCACGAATACCGAGATCAGCACCAGCGTGGTCGCGATGACGGCGAAGCCGATCTCGCGGCTGCCGTCGATCGCGGCCAGCAGCGGCGGCTGCCCCTGCTCGACGCGGCGGAAGATGTTCTCGAGCACGACGATTGCGTCGTCCACCACCAGGCCGATCGCCAGCACCAGGCCGAGCAGCGTCAGCACGTTGATCGAGTAGCCCATGACATCCATGAACATGAAGGTCGCAACGATCGAGATCGGGATGGTCACGGCCGGCACCAGCGTCGCCCGCACATTGCCGAGGAACAGGAAGATGATGAGCAGGACCACCGACATCGAAATGCCGAGCGCAATCACGACCTCGCGCAGCGATGCGTTGATGGAATCGGCGCGGTCGATATTGATGGTCAGCGACATGCCCGCGGGCAGCCCGGGCCGGATTCGCTCCAGCGCCCGGTAGATCTGCTTCGCGACCTCGAGCGTATTTGCCTTCGACATCTGCTCGATGCCGAGGCTGACCCCGGGCAGGCCCATCGTACGGGACACGCTGCGCTCGTTCTCCGCGCCGAGTTCGACCCGCGCGACGTCGCCGAGCCGGACCAGGTAACCGTCCGGGCCGCGCCCGATCGACAGGCGACGGAAATCCTCGACCCGTGAAAGGCCGGTGTCCGTGCGCAATGCGAATTCGCGCTCGCTGGACTCGAGGCGACCTGCCGGCAGTTCGACATTCTCGCGCCGCAGTGAATCCTCGATGTCGGCGACCGTCAGCGCCCGCGCAGCCAGCGCCTGGCGGTCGATCCAGATCCGCACCGCCTGCCTGCGTGCACCGTTGATGGTGACCCGCGAGACACCGGGCGTAGCCGACAACTGGTCGATCAGCACCCGCTCGGCATAGTCGGTCAGTTCCAGCACCGACATGCGGTCACTGGACAGGTTGAGGTAAATGACCGCTTCGCCGATGGCCTCGGCCTTCTGGATTTCGGGCGGATCCGCCTCCTCCGGCAGTTCGTCGACGACGCGGCCGACGCGGTCGCGGATGTCGTTCGCGGCTCCGTCGACGTCCCGGTCAGAGCTGAACTCGACACTGATCGCCGAGTGACCGTCGCGCGAACTGGAACGCAGCGTTTCAATACCCTCGAGGCCCGCGATGCGATCTTCGATCACCTGCGTGATCTTGTTCTCGACGATGGCAGCGCCAGCCCCGAGGTAATTGGTCTCGATCGACACGAATACCGGTTCCACCTCGGGGTATTCGCGGACGGCAAGTCGGGTCAGCGACACCAGGCCCAGGATCACCAGCAGCAGGCTGATGACCGTCGCAAACACCGGCCGCTTGATCGAGAGTTCCGAAAGCTTCATCGGACGGGCCGGCTATTCCGCCGCGGCGGGCGCGGGTTTCAGCTCGTGGACGGAGCTGCCGTCGCGTATTTTCTGCGTGCCTTCGATGACGACGCGCTCGCCGGCCGCGACGCCGGCCAGTATTTCGACTTCACCTGGGCTGCGCCGGCCGATCGTGACGGTGCGGCGCAGCACGCGCCCGTCTGCGACGACAAATACGTAGACCGCGCCGCGCTCCGGCACCAGCGCCTGCTCCGGCACGACCAGGCCCGGCAGCGGCGCACGGCTGACGATCACGGTCAGGAACATGCCGGGCCGCAGGAGTCCTTCCGGATTCGGCAGCCGGGCGCGCACCCGGATCGAGCGCGTGACCGGATCGACGCGGGAATCCACCGACTCCACGGCACCGTCGAACGATTCGTCCGGATAGGCAATGCTCTTCGCGGCGACGGAGAGGCCTGGCTTCAGGATCGCGAGGAACGCTTCAGGCACGTCGAAGTCGAGCTTCATCGTGCGCGTGTCGTCGAGGGTGGTAATGACGGTCCCGGGGCTGACCAGGGCGCCGACGCTGACACGCCGCAGCCCCACCCTGCCGTCGAATGGCGCGCGTATCACGGTATCGGCGACGCGTGCCGCCGCCGCCGCGACTCGCGCCTCATTGCCTTTCAGCGTCGCTTCGATCTGCTCGAGCTGGGACTGCGAAACGGCCTGCTGCGTGAACAGACCGCGGCTGCGCTCGTAGGCGCTCCTGCTCTCGGCCAGTGCCGCCTCGGCCGCGGCAAGATCCGCCCGGTTCTGCGCACCGTCCAGTTCGATGAGCACTTCGCCACGGCGCACCCACTGGCCCTCGCCGAAGCGCACCGCGACCACCTTGTTCCCGGCCTTTGACGTGATATCGACCGCCTCGCTCGCATGCGCCGTGCCGAGCGCTTCCACCTGCACCGCAATCGGTTTCTGCTGCACCGGCACGGCGACGACCGCGACGGATTCCGGCCCGGCGCCGCTCCCGGCGGCATTGTTTGGCGCCTTCGCGCCGCAAGCCGCGGCCAGGCCGGTTGCCGCCAGGATCAGGGCGGTTCGTTGTAATGAGTGCCGCATGATGTTCTTGCCGATGCTAACCGATGGCCGGCCCGGCCGCCCGTCAGCGCCGCGCCAGCCACGCGGAGATCGTCCGCGGCAGCAGATCCTGCGCGCGACGGCTGACATAGATGCCGATGTGGCCCCCATCGAACTCGAAATCGGTGCAATCGCGGCTGCCGACGAGTTTCGCCAGCGGCAGCGATGCGGACCGGGGCACAAGGTGATCCTGGCTCGCGTAGATATTGAGCAGCGGGCAGGCGATGTTTCGCAGTTCGACGCGGCCTGCTCCGATCTCGAGGCCCCCGCGCACCAGGCGATTCTCCTGGAAGAACCAGCGGATGAACTGGGCGAATGCCGCACCGGCCTGGTCCGGACTGTCCGCGATCCATTTCTCCATGCGCAGGAAGTTGGCGAGCGCCGCGGGATCATCGATGGAGTCCGCGACGCCCGCATATTTCTGGCTGCCGAGGCGCAAGGGCATCAACAACTGGAAGGCGGCGTTCAACAGCTCACCGGGGAAATTGCCGAGCACTTCGACCATCCGGTCCACGTCCATTCCGCGGACCCACTTCGACAGCAGGTTCTCGGGCGTCTGGAAATCCACGGGCGTGACCATCGTGATGAGATTGCGCACCCGCTCCGGAAACATTGCGGCGTGGCACAGCGATAGCGTGCCGCCCTGGCACACGCCCAGCAGGTTCACCGATGCAACACCCTGCGTGCGGCGCACATGGTCGATGCAACCGCCAAGATAGCGCCGCACGTAATCGTCGAGTTCGAGGAAACGGTCGGCCCGATCGGGGTATCCCCATTCAATCAGGTAGACGTCGAGGCCCCGGGCAAGAAGTCCACGGATCAGCGAGCGATCCGGCTGCAAGTCCATCATCCACGGCCGGTTGACCAGCGCGTAACAGATCACGACTGGCGGGAGACCCGCGCCTCGCGCCTGCGGCCGGTAATGGTAGAGGACGGTCTTTTCGATCTGATGCACGGCATCGCGCGGCGTGCATCCTCCGGTGTCCGCTTCGACTGCGGCGAGGGCCTGCATCGCGACCGTCATGCGTCCGGAAAATTCAGCCATCTCTTGCGCTGCGCGCGCCGGATCGATCGCGAGGTGCGTCATGGCGGCGTCGCGTACCGCGCGCGGTCCGATTCGAGCGCCAGGATCCGCCGGTGCAGCGCATGCAGGCGCTCGCCGATTGCATCGACCTGCGAGCGGGTCGGAAGTCCACAGGCGCGCGACCATTCCTCGGCCAGCCGTTGTTGTGCAGAGCGCAATTCAACCGTCGCCGCCATCAGCTCGACCAGGGCCGCGGCAAACTCTTCGCCCTGCGCCGCGTTCGCGTAGGCCTGCTCGCCGCAGTCGACCCAGAAATTGTGCAGTTCACGCAGGCTCGTGATCGCTGACGCGGACGCGTCCGCGGCGACGAGCGCCGCGAGCAGTCTTGCAAAGGCGTCCTCCGCCACCGCGGTCAGCAGTCCGCCGAACCGCTGCACCGCGCGCTGGCTCCGCGTCGTTGCGGCCACCAGTTCCCCATGGGATTCCTGGTGGAGGCGCCAGGGCCCGAACCACGGCATTGCCGCCGCGGATTCGGGCGCGCTTGCCTGCACGTAGAGTCGTTGATACCGCCCGACGATCGCCGTGCGCAGACCCTCGAGTCCCTCCCTCAGCCCCCTTGCTGCGGTGACCGGATCCCGATTGCCGCCTGCGCCGATGAGTCTCCAGAGTTCAGCTGTCAGGCTCAGCCAGTCGTCACCAAACTCCCGGAGACGGCTCAGAGCCGCAGCGTTATGCATCGACGGCGGTTCCTGCGGCTAAATGCGTGCAACGCAAAACAAAGCTCCCTGAGTTGACCCAAAGCACCGCGGTAAAAAGCGTCTTACATCGTTGTTTATTATACGTTTCCACGAAACATCAACTGACCATCCGGCGCGATCGACAAGTTCTCTTGCACTGCAATAAACATTGCGCTAGCATAGCCTCAATCTCAGTACCGCCACGAACCCCGTTAAGGATGCCAGAAATGACCAGCCCAACATTCGATTTCACCTCTTTCCTGGATGCGAGCAAGAAGGCCTTCGCGCCTGCCGTCAAGTTCAACGAACTGACCATCCAGGGTTTCGAGCGCGTTGCGCGCCAGCAGTTTGCGTTCGCCGGCGAAGTGCTGGAGTTTTCGCTGCAGCAGCTGCAGGTTGCCACTTCCGCCAAGGATTTCAACGACCTGACGGCCAAGCAGATCGAGCTCGCCACGCAGTTTGCCGAGAAGGCGACGCAGCGTTCGCAGGACCTGGTCAAGCTGTCGACCGAGCACCAGGCCCAGCTCAGCAAGTGGTTCGATTCGGCTGTCGCCGAAAGCACCAAGACGGCCAAGAAAGCCGCCTGAAGAATCTTTGACCCTCCCCCCTCGGGACGGCGCACCTGCGGGTCGCCGTCCTTTTTTTCGCCCGATAATCGCTGCGATCGTGCGCTTTGCCGCAGTGCGATAACGCACTGCAGGATCATCCGGTACACTCCCGGCCATGAGCCAGGAACGCCTGATCAAGAAGTACGCCAACCGGCGTCTCTACGACGCGTCGATCAGCAAGCACGTCACGCTCGAGGACATCCGCGACCTGATCGTCCGCGGCGAAAAGATCCGGGTTGTCGAGGACAAGAGCGGAGAAGACATCACGCGGCTGATCCTGCTGCAGGTGATCGCCGAGCAGGAGCAGTTCGGCAAGCCGATCCTGACGACGCAGCTGCTGGAGTCGATCATTCGCTATTACGGCGGACCGATGCAGGATTTCATGGCGCGCTACCTGGAACAGAGCGTCGGGGCCTTCATGCGCCAGCAGGAAAGCGTCCAGCAGCAGATCTCCCAGATGCTGACCAGCGCACCGCCGCCGATGAACGCGATCGCCGAACTGACCCGCCAGAACATGGAACTCTGGAACCGGATGCAGGAAGGGATGCTGTCGATGATGGTTGCGCCGCGCAAGGCGCAACCGACCGACGATCCGGGCAGCGGCGCCGCCAAGACCTAACAAGGGGACGCTACCCTTTTTCCGCCGGAAAAGGGTAGAGTCCCCTTGTTACGCGCCGGCGCTCGCCGCGTGCTCCCAGGCAAGCATTGCCCGCTTGCGCTCGACACCCCAGTGATATCCACCGAGTGCGCCGTCGCGGCGCAGGACGCGGTGGCACGGGATGAGCCAGGCGACCGGATTTGCACCGACCGCCTGCCCCACGGCACGGCTTGCTTTCGGCTGGCCGATTGCACGCGCGATTGCCGAATAGCTGGTCGGGCCGCGTGCCGCGAGCTCCAGCAGCGCCCGCCAGACCTTGACCTGGAAATTGGTGCCAGGCACGGACAAGACGACCTCCCCGCTCCGATCGGTGAAAATCTGCGCAACCAGCGCGGCAATCGCACCGTCATCGCGTTCCAGCGTCGCGCGCGACCAGCGGTTTTTCAGCACTGCAAGCGCGGCCGCGTCGGATCCATCCACGAACACCAGATGAACCACGCCTCGCGCTGACAGCGCTGCGTGAACTCGACCGAAGGGCGATGCGGCATAACCATGACGAAGCCGGATGCCGAGGCCGCCCGTCTTGTATTCGCCCGGCGTAACCGCCTCGAAGCTGACGAACAGGTCGTGCAGCCTGCCGCCGCCCGACAGGCCGGCCGCCCAGGCCGCTGCCAGCACGGAGCCGCGCTCATCCAGTTCCTGCTTCGCGACAGACAACGCAACCGTGCGCAGGTACCGCGTCGGCGACAGGCCCGCCCAGCGGCGGAATTCACGCGAGAAATGAAAGACACTGAGTCCGGCCACGCGCGCAAGCTCATCGAGTCCCGGCTGGCGATCGTGATGGCGATCGATGTGGGCGATGACGCGCTCCATCCGGCGGTAGCTGGCGCACTCGACCTGTGTTTCCTGTCTCATATGATCGCTAGATTGCAGCCGGCGCCCGATGCCGACAACCCGGTTCTTGCTGTTCTTTCAGCCTTGCTTGCGGTGCCTGCCCAGGATGTCGTCAACGGAAATCGTGCCGGTTTCATCGAAGGGAATCGAGCGCAGGATTCCGAGCCGCGTGGACAGCTTGCCCTTCAGGCGATACGCGACGGTCTTGCGGGACTCGCGGTCACCGCCGGCAATCCGCAGCAGTGCGGAGGCGGCATTGGCCGTGACGATCATGTCGAACTCGGCCTCGCCACGGGCCGGCACCGTGAACTCGCGCG
Organism: Gammaproteobacteria bacterium; assembly: GCA_023265875.1. GTDB lineage: Bacteria > Pseudomonadota > Gammaproteobacteria > Steroidobacterales > Steroidobacteraceae > SCUD01. The sequence continues at coordinate 39,062 of JAHFSF010000003.1, forward strand.
CCGATACCCCGTGAGCGAATGGCTCGCCTGCCAGTTCCACGTCGATATCCAGGCCCTTGACCGGCAGCTCCAGGTTATTTGGATTCTGCACGCGCAACCGAACTGCCAGACGCTGCTCGAACAGACCCGTTTCCAGGGCCTTGAGACCGACAAAGGACACTCTGGGAGTCTCCATGTGGGTCGAGAGTCCCGCGCAGCCGACCAGCAGCAGGGACAGTGCCAGCGTCGAGGTGCTAAATCGCGTCATCAGGGCATCTTATCGGAGCGCCGGCGCCCAATGGCTGTCTTGCCGCTTGACTAGTATTAAGTTAGTAGTATTATTTGATGCCTAATGATACGAAACCAGTAGGCATTCGTGACTCCAGTGACCGGCGCAATCGCAGGCGATGAACAGGCTGAACAGGAGCGGCTGTCGCAGAAGTTCCAGCGAGAACTCAATGCCGGGCTGGTCGGCCTCGTCCTGCTCGCGGTGCTCGACCAGGCGGGCGAGGATCTTTACGGCTACCAGATCGCCAAGCGCCTGCAGCAGCTCGCGGATGGCGGCTCGCCGGTCAAGCAGGGCGCGCTGTATCCGGTGCTGCGCCAGTTGTCGGCGAATGCCCTGCTGGTGAGCAGGATCGTGCCGTCCTATTCTGGCCCGCAGCGGCGCTATTACCGGATCACGGAAGCGGGGCGCAGGACGCTGGCCGAGTGGCGCGGAATCTGGCGCAGCACGCGTAATTTTGTCGACGGCTTCACGGAGTCCAAGGGAGCATTGTCATGAACGACCGGACCGCCCCACGCTCGATAGAGCAATATCTCGCGGCCTTGAAAGAAGCGCTCGCCGGCGAAGACCCGGCGCTCGTGCAGGACGCGCTCTATGACGCCGAGGAATACCTGCGCGCCGAGGTCGCCGCGAATCCCGAACGCAACGAAGCGGATACGCTTGAACTGATCGCCAGCACCTACGGCGCGCCGGATGAGGTCGCCGCGGCCTATCGCACCACCGAGAAGCAGCTGCGCACCGCGCTCGCACCGCCGCCGCGTAAGCCGTCCCGGACAGCGCTCGGCCGGTTCTTCGGCGTCTATGGAGATTCCCGCACCTGGACCGCCCTTTTCTTCATGTTGCTGTCGCTGGTGACTGGCATTGTCTATTTCACGGCGACGATCACCGGCCTGTCCCTGTCGGCAGGACTCCTGGTGCTGATCATCGGCATTCCCTTCTTCCTGCTCTTTGTCGGCTTCACGCGCGTGCTGGCGCTCGCCGAAGGCCGCTTGATCGAAGGGCTGCTGGGCGAGCGGATGCCGCGCCGGCCGGTTTATCCCAGCAAGGGCATGCCGATCGGCACGCGGATCAAGGAGATGCTGACGGACCGGCGCACCTGGACGACGATGTTCTATTTCCTGGTGATGCTGCCGCTCGGAATCCTGTATTTCACGATTGCGATCACCGGCGTCACGGCCGGGCTCGGCCTCGTTTTCGGCTCGATTGCAGGCCTGTTGCTGGAGGCCGGCGTCGGCTCTGGTGGCATCAGCATCGACGACAGCATCTACATGACGCCGTCGCCCGTGCTCGCGCCGGTTGTGTTAGCGCTCGGCGTCCTGCTGCTGACTTGCGTGCTCCATCTGGTGCGGGGCATCGGCCACGTCCACGGGAATTTCGCCAAGCACCTGCTGGTCGCCCGCGCGGACCCGGCCTGAAACGGTCCACCTGCGAATGATGCCAGTGATCGCATTCCTCCTGCTTGCGCAAGCTGCGATGGTTCCCGCTCCCACGGCCGTGGCTGGAGCACAGCCGAAGGACCCTTGCCTGCCGGGTGAAGGCGGGTTCCTCACCATGCAGCTTCGCGGCAGCATCGAGGCCGAAGTGGATTGGCGCGGCGCCGGCCTCCGCTGCACGGGCATGGCCCGCCCCGACGGTCTCGGCCTGCGGCTCCGCTTCTCGGGCCAGCTGCCGGGATCCGGCGAGCTCGCCATCGTCTTCGCGGCGCCCGAACTCGGCATGGGGGTCTCGGCGCGCGGCGTGCCGGTCAACGTGACGCTGCTGGACGACGCCGGGCAGCATATCTACGGTACACGCGGCGACGGTCGCTGCACTTTTGATGAAGTTGATCAGCAAGCCCTGACGGACGCGTCACTGCCACCGCGGAGCTTCCGGGTCAGCGCGCGTGGCTTCTGCACGGTGCCCGCGCGCGCCGTTGACGGCGATGGCGCTGTACTGCTGACGCGATTCGATTTCGCCGGGATCGTAACCTTTGCAGGCGCTGATGGCGCGCCGGCGGCACCCGATAAGCCATTGAAATGAAACATCTTATCGCCGTCCTCAGCTTGGCGGTGATTTGCGCCGGGGCCGCGCAGGCGCTGGGCCAGCGCGCGCCTGCGACTTTGGCGGGCTTGCCCCAGGTCGAGCTCCGGGTCATCACGGCCAGGGGCGAGCACAAATTCCAGGTCTGGATCGCCGAAAACGAGCAAAGCCGTGCGCAGGGATTGATGTTTATCAAGGAGTTAGCGGCCAACCAGGGCATGTTGTTCCTGTTCGACCGGCCCCGGTTCACGTCCTTCTGGATGAAAAATACCTACCTGTCGCTGGACATCATCTTCATTGACCCGGCGGGACTCGTCGTCAATGTCGCAAAGGACACGACGCCCCTGTCGATCGAGTCCGTCGAATCGGCAGCCCCGGTGACGGCTGTGCTTGAGCTCAATGCCGGCACGGCCGAGCGCATCGGGCTCAAAGCCCGCGACCGCATACGGTTCGTCGCCCCGCACAATCAGGCGTCACCGCCACCGGCCAGCACGCTTCCAGGGTCCTGACTGTCTCTTTTCTGCAACGAACGGCAGGCTGTTGCGCCGGTCGTCAATAACGCTATCCGGCTGTCACACGATGCTTGTTTTCAGGCTGAAATCGCGGGCTGGATTTCCGGCCCGTTTGTTGTCAATTGGCTACAGGTGTTGCAGAA
>JAHFSF010000185.1 GCA_023265875.1 Gammaproteobacteria bacterium
GACCGCGATCCGCGGCGGCGTGCGCCGCGTGCACGTGATTTCCTGGCGCGCCCGCGACAGCGTGCTGGCCGAGGTGTTCACGAACGAGGGCACTGGCACGATGATCGTCGCGGACATCAAGGCGCTGAGCCCGGCTGAACAGCATCCGGACGCGGTGGCGTCATGAAGAGCCGGATCAAGCCCATGGCCGGCGGCGGGGCGATTGCCGCGGGTGTGTTGTTGCTGCCGGCCAGACCGTGTGATGTCCTGCCGAACTGAAGGACGGTGACAATAAGAATGCGTCATGGTGAATGGCACAAGTCCTCCCGCATCGGCTGGTTACGCGCCGCCGTGCTCGGCGCCAACGACGGCATCGTCTCGACGGCGAGCCTGATGATCGGCGTCGCCGCCGCAGGCACCGGCCGCGGCGCAGTGCTGATCGCGGGTGTCGCGGGCCTCGTCGCAGGCGCGATGTCGATGGCTGCCGGCGAATACGTGTCCGTCAGTTCACAGTCGGACACCGAGACTTCCGACCTGGCGCGGGAACGCAAGGAACTCGAGACCGACGTTGAATCGGAGCACCGGGAGCTTGCGGCCATATACGAGGGCCGCGGGCTCGATCCGGCGCTTGCGACCCAGGTTGCGCAACAATTGATGGCGCACGATGCGCTGGGCGCGCATGCGCGCGACGAACTCGGCATTTCCGAATTCCTTCGCGCCCGGCCCATCCAGGCGGCGCTCGCTTCGGCAGTCTCCTTCGCCGTCGGCGCTGCCTTGCCGCTCGGGATTGGTGCCGTGGCTCCGCAGTCCGCCCTGGTGCCTGGCGTCGCTGCCCTGTCCCTGCTGTTCCTCGCGCTCCTCGGGGGCATCGCCGCGAAGGTCGGCGGCGCGCCCATTGCGACCGGCGCCATGCGCGTGACCTTCTGGGGCGCGCTCGCGATGGCACTGACGGCCTTCGTAGGGAGCCTGTTCGGCGTCATCGCCTGAACAGCCGCGCTGCATGGATGCCCATGTCCTCGACAACCCGGTCTGGCATTCGCTGACGACGCAGCATTCGACGCTGGCGATCACCGCTCCCGGCGCCGCGAAGTATCCGCCGGCAGTTGCGCCGTTTGCGGCCGTGGGCGATGAGTCCGGCCGCGCCACGACGCAATTGACCAGCCTGCTCGGGAACGACGAGTGCGTGTACCTCGTGGGCGTCGCTCCCTGCGTGCCGCCCGGCTGGAGCCTGGACACGAAGCCTGCGATCGCACAGATGGTCTGCCAGTCCCCTCCGCCGGAAGTCGCGGGCCCGCCGGTGACGGTGATGTCCGGGACGCATCGAGACGATATGCTCGCGCTGACTGCGCTGGTGTTCCCCGGCTTCTTCCGGCCGCGAACGCTGGAAATGGGACAGTACCTCGGGATCCTTGAAGGCGGCCGGCTGGCCGCGATGTCAGGCGAACGCATGCGTATCGACGGATTCCAGGAGATCAGCGCCGTCTGCACGCATCCGGATCATGTCGGCCGCGGTTATGCGCAGCGGCTGGTCTCGCTGCTCTGCCGTTCCGCGTTCAGACGCGGCTTCACGCCGTTCCTGCATGTCTACCACGACAACCTGCGCGCGATCAGTGTCTACAGCAGGCTCGGATTCATCGAGCGCGCGAGCCTGCCGCTCTGGTCGCTGCACAAACATGCTGACAATTGAAACCGGTCGCCTGCTGCTCACGCAGCTTGCGGGCCGTGACGCGGAGTTCATCCGCGGGCTGCTCAATGAGCCCTCATTCATCCGCAACATCGGCGATCGCGGCGTGCGCACTGCAGAGGATGCGCTGCGCTACATCACGGACGGACCGGTGGCGAGTTACGCACGCCACGGTTTCGGACTGTTACGCGTCGGCCTCAGGGATGACGACACCCCGATCGGGATCTGTGGCGTGCTGAAACGCGATACGCTGCCGGAGCCGGACCTCGGCTTCTCCCTGCTGCCGGCCTACTGGTCGAATGGATACGCGCACGAGGCGGCCAGCGCCGTCATGTGCCATGCCCGCGAAGTGCTCGGATTGGGCCGCGTCCTTGCAATCGTCTCGCCCGACAACGAGCCGTCGATCCGGCTGCTGGGCAAGCTTGGATTTCGCTTCGAGCAAATGATCCGCCTCGGCGACGATGCCTGCGAGTTGCGGCTGTTTGCCTCCCTGCCATGAAGCGCTGCGCCTGGGCGCAGACGCCACTTGGTATCGCCTATCACGATGCCGAATGGGGCGTGCCCGTCCATGACGATCGCGTGTTGTTCGAGTTCATTACGCTCGAGGGGGCGCAGGCGGGGCTCAGCTGGGAAACCATCCTGAGGAAGCGTGCCGGCTATCGCCGGGCATTCGCCGGATTCGATCCGGCGCGGGTAGCGCGATTCACGCCCACGCGTCGCCGGAGGCTGATGGATGACGCAGGCATCGTGCGCAACCGCCTGAAGATCGAAAGCACGGTGTCCAACGCCAGGGCCTTCCTGCTCGTGCAACGCGAGTTCGGCAGCTTTGCCGCCTTTGTCTGGGGATTCGTCGGCGGCAAGCCGCGCATCAATCGCTGGCGCTCGACGAAATTGCTGCCCGCCCGCACCGAAATATCCGACACGCTGTCCCGGGAACTCAAGCACCGCGGATTCCGGTTCGTCGGCTCGACGATCTGCTACGCTTTCATGCAGGCAGTCGGGATCGTCAACGATCACTCGACGGACTGCTTCAGGTACCGGAGCTGCATCAGAGGCTGAACAGGCCATGTTGTTCCTCGACCGCCACCACGATGTTTGATTCCCAGGTCATCGCATTCACGGTCGTCGCGGCGGCGCTCACAATGGCCCCCGGCGCGGACACGATGCTCGTTGTGCGCAATGTCCTGCGTGGCGGACGGCGCGACGGCTTCGTCACGACGGCAGGCATCTGCACCGGACTCTTCGTCCACGCCCTGCTTTCGGCGCTCGGCATTTCCGTCATCCTGATGCATTCGGCCACCGCTTTTTCGATGGTGAAGATCGCAGGAGCCTGCTACCTCGGCTGGCTTGGATTGCAGTCGCTGCGTGCCGCGTCACGCGGATCCGTCACGCGACCAGTCGAGGCCGGCGCCTTGCTCACCGTGTCCGCCGCCCGTTGTTTCCGTGAAGGATTCCTGACCAACGTGCTGAACCCGAAAGTCGCCGTGTTCTACCTGGCGCTGTTGCCGCAGTTCATCGCGCCAGGGGACCCGGTCCTGGCCAAGTCGCTGCTGTTGACCGCCATCCACTTCGTGCAGGGAATGCTCTGGCTCGGAATGGTGGCCATCATCGTGGACCGGTCGCGTCGTTATTTCCTGAGGCCCGTGATCAGGCGCTGGATGGACGCGCTGTGCGGGACCCTGCTGGTCGGCCTGGGACTGCGCCTGGCGCTGCAGAGACAGTAATGAAGATGCCGGTCCTGTTCGTCGGCCATGGCAATCCGATGAATGCCATCGAGCCGAACGAATTCAACCGCGCCTGGCGGGACCTCGCACGCCGGTTGCCGCTGCCGAGAGCGGTGCTGTGCATCTCGGCGCACTGGGAGACACGCGGCCTCCAGGTGACGGCCAGCGCGGCTCCGGAGACGATCCACGATTTCTACGGCTTTCCACCTGCCCTGTTCGACGTGCAATACCGGGCACCGGGAGAGCCGCGATTGGCCAGCCGCATTGCGGAGCTTGTCTCGATACCTGAGGTCCGCCTCGATCCGGACCGCGGGCTCGATCATGGCGCCTGGAGCGTGCTGATCGCGATGTACCCGGCCGCAGACGTGCCGGTCGTGCAACTGAGTCTCGATACGGGCCGGCCCGGGTCATTCCATTACACGCTCGCGCGGCAGCTGGCGCCCCTGCGGGATGAAGGCGTCCTGATCGTCGGCAGCGGCAACATCGTCCACAACCTGCGCCTGTTCGACTTCGACGATCCGGAGCCGTTTCCCTGGGCGCAACGCTTCGATGCGATGGTCCGCGACCGGGTCCTGGCCCGCGATCATGAATCCCTGATGGACTACGGTGCCCTGGGACCGGAAGCGAGACTCGCGGTGCCGACACCGGAGCATTACCTGCCGCTGCTCTATCCGCTTGCGCTGCAGGAACCGGCTGAGTCGGCGGGCTTTTTCAATGAACGGGTCATCAAGTCCATCGCGATGACGTCGGTGCTGATCGGCGCGCCGTCCTAGGCGTTAAGATCGGGCGCCGGGAAATGTGAGGTCCCGTACATGAGCAGTGAATCGTCCGCCATCCGCGCGACCGGCCGCTGCCTTTGCGGCGCGGTGAGGTTCGCGATCCGTGGTCCGCTGCGCCCGACCGCCGTCGCCTGTCATTGCACGACCTGCCGCAGGTTCACTGGCGGCCTCTGGGTGGGGACCTGCGCCCGCAGGGAGCATGTCCATATCGAGCGCGGCGACACCCTGAAGTGGTACCGGTCATCCGCCGAAGCGAAGCGCGGATTCTGCGGCAGCTGCGGCTCGAGCCTGTTCTGGGAGGGCGACGA
>JAHFSF010000043.1 GCA_023265875.1 Gammaproteobacteria bacterium
AGCCAGATCATGCTGGACTTCATGTCGGCCGTGCGCTGCATCTCGAACACGGCGACGACCAGGAAGATGAAGCCGAGAGCGACCTGCGCCAGGCCGATGTACATCTTGACCGGCGCCGGTGGATTGCGGCCGCCCGCGCCCATCCGGCTCCACAGTATCGAGAAGAACGGCGCCAGCAGCACGATGAACAGCGGATTCAGCGACTGGAACCAGCCGGTCGGCACCGTGAAGCTGCCGACCTCGCGGTCCGTGTACTGGTCGGCGAACAGGTTCATCAGGCCGCCGGCCTGTTCGAAGGCCGCCCAGAACATCACGATGAAGATGAAGATCACGAAGATCACGCGCAACCGGTCGCGCTCATCCGGCGTCAACGGGTGCTTCTGGCCTCCCGCTAGCTGCAGCGAACGGCGGGCTGCCGCTTCGCGGCCGATGTCGCCGATGTAGCGTTGCGCGAAGGCGAGCTGGATGACGACCGACAGCAGCATGCCGATGCCGGCCGCCAGGAAACCGACGCGCCAGCCGTACACCGGGTCCTCGCCCAGCGTCGAGCAGACGAGCGGTGCCAGGAATGCGCCGGTGTTGATGCCCATGTAGAAAATCGTGAAGGCGCCGTCGCGGCGCGCGTCGCCCTGCGGGTATAGCTCGCCGACCATCGTCGAGATATTGGGCTTGAAGAAGCCGTTGCCGATGACCAGCAGCAGCAGGCCGATGTAGAAACTGGCAGGCGTTTCAGGGAAGGCGATCTTGAGCAAGTCAAAGGACCAGGCCGGGGTCACGCCCATGATGCCGAGCGGCGAGGCCAGCGCGAACTGGCCGAGCGCCATGACCAGTCCGCCGATGATCACGGCTCTGCGCTGGCCGATGAAATTGTCGGCAAGCCAGCCGCCGAACAGCGGCGTGAAATAAACGAGCCCCGTGTACCAGGCATAAAGTCGCAGCGCCTGTGCATTGTCCCAGCCGAGACCGGGGTTCACGGCGTTGGTCGCAGCGACGGCGTAGAGCACGAGCAGCGCGCGCATGCCGTAGTAGCTGAAGCGCTCCCACATTTCCGTCACGAACAGCAGGAACAGGCCGCGCGGATGGCCCAGGAACGCCCCGGGCGGGACGTGCGCGTCGGTGGTCATGCAGCGATTACTCCAGAAGTCCGGCGAGTCTCCGCTATGTTGCGGTGCAACTTCAAGCCGGATCGCTTTCCTGGCCGGGTGCCTCGTTGCGGACCAGCAGGCGCGACATCACGACGCCGACCTCGTAGAGCGCATACATCGGCACCGCCATCATGGTCTGCGATACCGCGTCCGGCGGCGTCAGGAAGGCCGCAATGATGAATATCCCGAGCAGCACGTAACCGCGGTTTTTCGTCAGTGTTTCGAGCCTGACGAGGCCGGTCCGCACGAGCAGGACCGTCGCAACGGGAATCTCGAAAGCGAGGCCGAAGGCAAAAAACAGCAGCACGGCGAAATCCATGTACTGGGTCATGTCGGTCATCAGCTGCACGCCTGCAGGTGTCGTCATGACGAAGAAACGGAATATCGCGGGGAACACCAGGAAGTATGAAAAAGTGGAGCCGGCGTAGAACAGCACGACGCTCGAGATGAACAGCGGCAGCGCGAAGCGCCGCTCATGGCGGTAAAGACCGGGCGCGATGAAGGCCCATACCTGGTACAGGATGACGGGCATCGCGAGGAATACGGCCGCGAGCAGCGCGAGCTTGAACGGCGTCATGAAAGGGGCCACGACCGAGGTCGCGATCAGCGTGGCGCCCGCCGGCAACTGGGCCCGCAGCGGCGCGGACAGCCACGTGAAGATGTCGTTCGCAAAGTAGAGGCAGGGCACGGCGATCACGAGCGTGGCGATCATCGCGCGCATCAGGCGGTCGCGCAGCTCGAACAGGTGTGATAGCAGCGAGCTCTCGGCGAGCTTTTCCGTCTCCGGCCCGGGTTCGCTCATGTCGGGCGGGGCCCGTTGCCCCCGTCACCGGGCTCGACCGGGGCGACGCCGGGCGGGCGGCGCAGCGTGGTGTCGACCTTGTCCACCGTGCCGATCGACACCTCGTCATCGAGCTGCTGCCGGAGCTGGCGCGCCATCGCGCGGGCGCGGCCGGCCCAGCGGCCCAGCTGATTCGCGAGCTTCGGCAATTTCTCGGGCCCCAGCACCAAGAGCGCAATGCCGAGGATCAGGATGATCTCGGTGAAGCCGACCTCGAACATCGGCTATCAGCTGTTCTTGGTCGAGTCGGTGCTGTCCCGATCGGGCTGCTTCGCGTTGAAGTTCGCGTCCGGACGGTCGTCCTGGGCGAGTTTCGCGCTGGATTCCTCGGTGTCGCCTTCGTTCATCGACTTCTTGAAGCCCTTGACCGCGGCGCCCAGGTCGGAACCGATGGTGCGCAGCTTCTTCGCCCCGAAAACCAGCAGCGCGATCGCGAGGATGATCAGCAGTTCCCTGAAACCAATACCCATATTGATGACTCCAGCCTGCGCATCAGGCGCAGCATTCCATGATACGCCAATTGGCTGTCAGGCCCCGTGGCGGGAGGCCTGGATCCAGAAAGTCACCGGGCCGTCATTGGTCAGCGTCACCTGCATGCTGGCGCCGAAGACCCCGGCCTGGGCACCGGGCATGCGGCGCCGCGCGAGCTGCAGCAGTGCCTGGAACAGGCGGCGTCCCTCCTGCGCCGGGGCCGCGGTGCTGAATCCGGGCCGCAGGCCCTTGCTGGTGTCCGCGGCCAGCGTGAATTGCGGCACCAGCAGGAGCGCGCCACCGGCGTCAACGATGCTCCTGTTCATGCGGCCCGCGCTGTCCGGGAAGACGCGGTAATTCAGCAGGCGCTCGAGCAGTCTTCCGGCCACGGCCTCGTTATCTTCACGCTCGACGGCGACGAGCACGACGAGGCCCCTGCCGATACGCGCGATCTCGACGCCCTCGATCTCGACGAAGGCTGCGGTCACACGTTGCAGCAGGCCGATCAGGCGTCAGTCTCCTTTGGCGCCGGATGACCGGTCCCAGTGGAAACGGTGCAACAGGCGATGGAGCACCGGTGAGATTAGCAGCGCGGCGGAGACGATGAACACTAGGCCGGCGTACAGCGCGTACAGACCCGCGAATAATTTGCCGGCTTCGGTTTGCGGAAAATGCACGGGACCCATGCCGCCCAGCAGCATGGCCGAATTCAGGAATGCGTCGATCCAGGAGAGATGCTCGAACCACGCGTAGCCGGACATTCCGATCGCAAGCGAGGTGCCGATCAGGCCGATGGCCACGGCCGAATGACCGAGCAGCCGGCGCACGAACCGGGCGCGGGTCAACGGCGGCTGATGCCTGGCTTCGTACATGCCGGCCAATTGAACCACAGCCGGAACAGGCCCGTCCTGTCCTGCACGCCATGGTCGCACTGCCGTCACTGTGGTATCAGTAGCGACCGCGGCGATGGGGGGCAGGAAGATGAAAAGGCGTGACGTGATCAGGGGCCTGGGTCTGGGTGCCGCAGCCGCCGCGGCCACGGCCTGCGGCCGGGGCGCGGACCAGACCGGCCCGACGGCCGACAGGCGCACGTTTGAATGGCGGCTGGTGACGACCTGGCCCGCCAACTTCCCGGCGCTTGGCACCGGCGCGATCGAGTTTGCGCACCGCGTGGAAGCCTGCAGCGGTGGGCGCCTGAAGATCCGGGTGTATGGCGATGGTGAACTGGTGCCGGCCTTCGAGGTGTTTGACTCGGTCGCGGGTGGCACCGCCCAGATGGGACACGGCGCGGCCTATTACTGGAAGGGGAAGGTGCCGGCCGCGTCGTTCTTTTCCGCGATCCCGTTCGGACTGACGGCGCAGGAAATGAACGCCTGGCTGTATTTCGGTGGCGGCTGGGAGCTCTGGAAAGAGGCCTACGCGCCCTTCGGGCTGGTGCCGCTGCCCAGCGGCAGCAGCGGCTGCCAGATGGGCGGCTGGTTCCGCAAGGAGATCCGCTCGATGGCCGACCTGAAGGGCCTGAAGATGCGCATTCCCGCGCTCGGCGGGGAGGTGCTGGCGCGCGCCGGCGGGACGCCGGTCACGATGCCCGGAGCGGAGATCTTCACGTCGCTGGAGAGCGGTGCGATCGACGCGACCGAATGGATCGGGCCCTACAACGACCTCGCCTTCGGTCTGCAGAAGGCGGCGAAGTACTACTACTACCCGGGCTGGCACGAGCCCGGTTCGACGCTCGAGATGATCATCAATCGCGAAGCCTTCGAGTCGCTGCCCGAAGACCTGCGTGAGATCGTCACGGCCTGCGCGGCGGCAACCAACGACCGCATGCTCGCGGAATTCACGGCGCGAAATGCGGAGGCCCTGCAGACACTGGTCCGGGACGATGGCGTCCTGCTGCGGCCCTTCCCCGGGGAAGTGATGCGGGAACTGCGGCGATTGACCGGGGAAGTGCTGGCGGAAGCCGCCGCGGGCGATCCGCTGTTCAGGCGCGTGCTGGAATCGCTGGATGCTTTCCGGCAGCGGATGATTCCCTATACCGACATCGCGGAACGCGCCTACCTGAACTCCCGCTCCTGAAACCGGGGCGTCAGCCGTAGATCAGGTCCGGCAGCCAGGTCGCGAGCTTCGGCCAGATCGACAGCACGACCAGCATCGCCACCTGCAGCACGATGAACGGGACCACGCCGCGATAGATGTCGACCGTGCGCACCGAGGGTGGCGCGACGCCGCGCAGATAGAACAGCGCGAATCCGAATGGCGGGGTCAGGAACGAGGTCTGCAGGTTCACGGCCATCATCACGCCGAGCCACACCGGGTCCATGCCCAGCGTGAGCAGGATCGGCGCCACGACCGCCACGACGATATAGATGATCTCGATGAAGTCGATGATGAATCCCAGCAGGAACATCACCAGCATGACGACCGCGAGCGCACCGACGGGTCCGCCCGGCAATGACGTCAACAGCTCATGGATCAGCACGTCGCCGCCGAAGCCGCGGAAGACCAGCGAGAACACCGAGGCGCCGAGCAGGATCACGAACACCATGGACGACAGCCGGACCGTGCCCCGCATGATGTCGCGCAGGCGCTCGCCATCGAGCGAGCGGCGGGCGAGCGCGATCAGCAGGGCGCCGGCGGCGCCGACTGCGGCGGCTTCGGTCGGGGTCGCGTAACCCGCGATGATCGAGCCCAGCACGGCGACGATCAGCCCAAGCGGCGCGACCAGCGCCCGCAGCACCCGGCGGCCGAGATGATCCGTGTGGCTGTGCAGCCCGACTGGCGGCGGCGGCATCCGCTGCGGCTGCAGCCAGGCGACGACCAGCAGGTAGCCGATGTACAGCGCGACCAGCGCGAGACCCGGCAGCATGGCGCCTGCGAACAGGTCGCCGACCGAGACGCTCTGCGGCGCGAAATTGCCGGCACGCAGCTGCGCCTGCTGGTAAGCCGAGGAGAGCACGTCGCCGAGCAGCACCAGGATGATGGAAGGCGGGATGATCTGGCCGAGCGTCCCGGATGCGCAGATCGTGCCGCTCGCGATGCGCGGGTCATAACCGCTCTTCAGCATCGCGGGCAGCGACAGCAGGCCCATGGTGACGACGGTGGCGCCGACGATCCCGGTGCTGGCGGCGAGCAGAGCGCCGACCACGACGACCGCGATCGCAATGCCGCCGCGGCCATGCCCGAACACCTGGCCGAGGGTCTCAAGCAGGCTTTCGGCGATTCGCGCCCGCTCGAGCACGAGCCCCATGAAGATGAAAAGCGGCACGGCGACCAGCGTCTGGTTCTGCATGGCGCCGAACAGGCGGCTCGGCAGCGCCTCGAGGAAGACCATGTCGAAGGCGCCGAACAGGCTGCAGATCGTCGCGAAGCCGAGTGACACGCCCGCCAGCGTGAAGGCCACCGGGAACCCGGCCATCAGGGCCATGATGATCAGCGCAAACAGCGCGAGTGACAGCCACTCCATGCTCAGGTCCGGGCCCGCGGCCGCAGTCGCTCGATGCAGCGCAGGGCAACCGCGATGCCTTGCAGCGCGAGCAGGACCGCCATCAGCGGGATCACGCTCTTCAGCAGGTAGAGCATTGGCAGGCCCCCGGCCTCGCGCGAGCGCTCCGCGATCCGCCAGGAAGTCGCGACGTAACCCCGGCTTTCGATGACCAGGAATGCGCACAATGGCAGCAGGAACAGGATCGTGCCGGCGAGATCCACCAGCGCGCGGCCACGGTCGCTCAGGTCGCGGTAAAACACGTCCACGCGTACGTGCGCGTCGGCCTTCAGCGTGTAGGAGGCACCCAGCAGGAACACGAGCGCATGCATCCAGTTGACCGATTCCTGCAGCCAGATCAGGCCCTGGCCGAAGGCGTAGCGCAGCACGACCACGGCCACGGTCGCGAGGACCATCCCGAGCGTGAGCCAGGCGATCAGGCGGCCGGTGTGCTCAGCGATTGCATCGAGGGTCGCGACGAGCTTCACTTGGCCGCCGGCTGGTTCCGGTGCAGGCGCTTCAGGAACACCGCCATCTCGCGCGCGGCCTGGAGGTCACCCTGCGCCCGGGCGGCGACGATGCCGTGCTCGTAGACCTCGGCCGCGCGCCCGGGCGAGCCGGCCTTCACGTGTGCCTCGCCGAGCGCCTTCCAGGCCGCCGAATAACCGGGGTTCTGCTCGACCGCCTGGCGCAGGTGGTCGATCGCGGCGAGCAGGTCGCCGGCCTTCAGGCATTCACGGCCGAGCGAATAGCGCAACAGCGGGGAATCCTGCCCCCGCTCGAGCATCAACTGCAGGTTGTCGCGCAGCGCCATCTCAGCGCCGCCAGAAGGCCGGGGTCAGCAGCAGCACCAGCGTGAAGATCTCGAGCCGGCCGACCAGCATGGCAATGGTGCAGACCCAGGTGGCCGAGTCGGGGAGGCCGCGGAAGCTGGTGGTCACGGCGCCGAGGCCGGGGCCGGTGTTGTTGATCGTGGTGGCGATCGCGGACCAGGCCGTGACCTGGTCGAGCCCGAACATCATCAGCAGCAAGGTCATCATCGCGAAGATGAGGAAATACATGGCGAAGAAGCCGGCGACACCGCCGATGATGCGCTGTGACACCGGCTTTCCCGCGAGCTTGACGGGGATCTCCGCGCTTGGGTGCACGAGGCGCTTCAGTTCCGCGACGCCCTGGCGGAACACGATCAGCCAGCGGATGACCTTCATGCCGCCAGCCGTCGAACCGGCGCAGCCGCACACGACTGTCAGCATCACGAGCAGGACCGGGAGCGCACCGGGCCACTGGGCAAAGCCCGTCGTCAGGAAACCGGTGCTGGTCTGCATCGATACGACCTGGAAGCTCGCGTGCCGCAGGGCGAGCGGGAGCGTCCCGAATACTCCCATGAGCCGCAAATAGACCGTGGAACCGGCGATCACCGTTGCGACGATCCAGAAATAGGCCTTGAATTCCGTGTCCCGCCAGTACACCCGCGGATCGCGGCCGCGGATCGCTGAAAAGTGCAGCACGAAGTTGGCGCCGCCCAGGAACATGAATACGGTTGCGATCGCATCGATCGTCGCGTTGTCGAAATAGGCAAAGCTCGCATCGTGCGTTGAAAAACCGCCGGTCGACAGCGTGCTGAATGCATGGCCGATCGCGTCGAAGGCGCTCATGCCGGCAAGCCAGAACCCGGCCGCGCAGAGAAATGTCAGCGCCGCATAGACGGTCCACAGCGCTTGGGCCGTCTGCGTGATGCGCGGCGTCAGCTTCTCGTCCTTCATCGGCCCCGGCGTCTCGGCCTTGTACAGCGACATGCCGCCGATGCCGAGGACCGGCAGCAAGGCGACCGCCAGCACGATGATGCCCATGCCGCCCAGCCACTGGATCTGCTGGCGGTAGTACAGGATCGCCCTTGGCAGCGTGTCGAGCCCGACGATCACCGACGCGCCCGTCGTCGTGAATCCGGACACGGATTCGAACACGGCGTCGGTGAAAGTGAGCTCGGGCACGTCGCTGAGCAGCAGCGGTGTCGCACCGGCCACCCCGAGGCAGCTCCAGAACACCGCGACGACCAGGAAGCCATCGCGCAGCCGGAGATCACGGCGGACCTTCCGGACCGGCAGCCAGAGCAGCACCCCGGCGCCGGCGACGATCAGGAAGGAATCCACGAATGGCCGCCAGTGACCGTCGCCATAATCGAGCGCGACTCCTGCCGGCACCAGCAGCGTCAGGCTGAAGATCATCAGCATCAGCCCGAGGATGCGCTGCACCATCAGCAGATTCATGCGCGCGCGCCAGCCTGGAACAGCCGGCCAACCTCCTCGACGTGACGCCGGTCGGTCAGGAACAGGATGACATGGTCGTCCGCCTCGATGACCGTGTCGTGATGGGCCATGACGACCTGCTCGCCGCGGACGATGGCGCCGATCGTGGTCCCTTCCGGCAGCTCGATGTCCTCGATGCGCTTGCCCGCGACCGGCGAATCGCGGCCATCGCTGTGCACGATGGCCTCGATCGCCTCGGCGGCGCCGCGGCGCAGCGAATGCACGCGCACGACATCGCCGCGGCGGACGTAGGCCAACAGCGCGCCGATGGTGATTGTCTGGGGCGAGATCGCGACGTCGATCTTGCCGCCTTCCATCAGCTCGGCATACGACGGCTTGTTGATCAATGCCATCACCTGGTGCGCGCCGAGCTTCTTCGCCAGCATCGCCGACAGGATGTTGGCCTCCTCGGCGTTGGTCAGCGCCACGAACACGTCGGCGGCGTCGATGTTCTCCTCGATCAGGAGCTCCTCATCGGCGGCGTCGCCCGTCAGCACCAGGGTGTTGCGCAGCATTTCAGCCGCACGGCGCGAGCGCTCGGCATTGCGCTCGATCAACTTGACCTGCGCGCGGTCCTCGAGCGCCTTGGCAAGCCGGAAGCCGATGTTGCCGGCGCCGGCGATGACCACGCGGCGCACTGGCGCCTCTTCCGTGGAAAACTCCTTCATCATCGCGCGCATGTCGGCACGCGCGGCAACGAAAAAGACCTCGTCGTGCTCGGCAATGGTGGTGTCGCCCCCGGGCTGGACGCTGCAGCCGCCGCGATAGATCGCGGCGATGCGGACTTCGCGTCCCGGTATGTGGGAACGCAGGTCCCTGAGCTGGTGGCCGACCAGCTTGCCGCCACTGACCGCGCGCATGCCGACCAGGCGCACGCGGCCGTCGGCGAAATCGAGCACCTGCAGCGCGCCCGGGTAGCGCACGAGCCGCTCGACGTAGTCGGTGACGAGCTGTTCCGGGCTGATGGCGAGGTCGACCGGGATGGCTGCGTCGCCGAACAGTTCCGGCCGCTGGTGATAGTCGCTGGAGCGGATCCGCGCGATCTTGGTCGGCGTGCGGAACAGCGTCCACGCAATCTGGCAGGCGATCATGTTGGTTTCGTCGCTGTTGGTCAGCGCGACGATCATGTCGGCGCCGCTGCCGCCGGCCGCCTCGAGCACGGCGGGGTGGGCGGCATTGCCGGATACCGTGCGGATGTCGAGCCGGTCCTGCAGGTCGCGCAGGATGTCATCTCGTGTATCGACCACGGTGACGTCGTTGACCTGCTCGCGGGAAAGCTGGTAGGCGGCCGTGCTTCCGACCTGGCCGGCGCCGAGGATGATGATTTTCAAGGACGCTCCCGTCGCGGCGGCCGGGCCGCCGGTGACACGTGGCGGCAGATTCTAGCGCAGCGTGCGCGCCGCGGCCTTATACCTGCTCCAGGCGCGCCAGCGAGTACATCAGCCACTTCTGCCCGCCGTCCTCGAAGTTGACGTGGACCTGGCGATTCTCGCCGTTGCCCTCGAATCGGAGGATGGTGCCCTCGCCGAACTTCGGGTGCCGGACGCGGGCACCCAGGCGCATCGGCGTTTCCTCGCCGGCGGGCGGCGGCGCCGCAGCGCCACTGCGGCGCCGGACGACGGCCGGTGCCGGGGCGTTGTACAGCGGCCGGCTGACGGAAATGCGGGGACGGATTTCCTCGATGGCCTCCGGCGGCAGCTCGCCGAGGAATCGCGAGGGGTCACGATAGGAGGTGTGCCCGAAGATGCGCCGGCTCTCTGCGTGGCTGAGGTAAAGCCGCTGCATCGCGCGGGTCAGGCCCACGTAGCACAGGCGCCGCTCCTCGGGCAGCTTGTCGGCATCGAAAGCGGAGCGTTCCGACGGAAACAGCCCTTCCTCGAGCCCGACGATGAACACGGTCGGGAACTCGAGTCCCTTGGCGGCATGAAGCGTCATCAGCTGCACGCAATCGAGCCCGAGCGCCGCCTGGGTCTCGCCGGACTCGAGTGTCGCGTGGGCGAGGAACGCCGCCAGTGGCGCCAGACCGTCGTCGTGCTCCGGAGCAAATCCCTCGGCAGCGTTGACGAGTTCGTCGAGGTTCTCGACCCGCGCCTCGCCCTTGTTGTCCTTCTCGCGCGCATGGTGCGCGCGCAGGCCCGAGGATTCGATGACGACGCGCACCTGCTCGTGCAGCGGCAGCTCCGCGATTTCCTGCGCCAGGCGCTCGATCAGGGCAAAGAATCCCTGCAGCGCACCCGCGGCGCGCGCCGGCAGCGTGGGCAGGAGCGCGTGGCCGGCGTCCCACAGGGTCCGGGCATTTTCCCGGGCGGCGGCGCGCAACTGGTCGAGGGTCGTGCTGCCGATGCCGCGCGCGGGCAGGTTGACGACGCGCTCGAAAGACAGGTCATCGCCGCGCGCCTGCGTCAGCCGGAGGTAGCTGAGCGCATCCTTGATTTCGGCGCGCTCGAAGAATCGCAGGCCACCGTACACCCGATACGGAAGCCGCGCCGCCATCAGGGCCTCTTCGAAGGCCCGCGACTGGGCGTTGTTGCGATACAGCACGGCAGCAGCGGCCAGTGGCAGGCCGCGGCGCTGGTGGTCGCGGATCCGTTCGAGCACGAAATCCGCCTCATCGCGCTCGTTGAAAGCCGCATACACGCGGATCGGCTCGCCGCCCTGCACGGCGGTCCAGAGCTCCTTGCCCATGCGATCGGTGTTCCTGGCGATGATCGCGTTCGCGGCGCCGAGGATCAGCTGCGTCGAGCGGTAGTTCTGCTCGAGCCGGTACACGGTGGCGCTGAAGTCGCGGCGGAAATGCTGCATGTTCTCGACCCGCGCGCCGCGCCAGCGATAGATGGACTGGTCGTCGTCGCCGACCACGAATGGTGCACCGTCCTTGCCCGCCAGCAACTTCAGCCATTCGTACTGGATGCCATTGGTGTCCTGGAACTCGTCCACGAGCAGGTGCTGGAAGCGTTCCCGGTAATGCGCGCCGAGGTCCGGGATGTCGCGAAGCGTCTCGAAAGTCCGCAACAGCAATTCCGCGAAATCCACGACCCCCGCCTGTTCGCAACGCGCCTGGTAGAGCTCAAACAGCCGGATCATCTGGCGCCGCGTCGGGTCGTCGCGGTCTTCCAGGCGCTTCGCGCGCCGGCCCTCGTCCTTGTTGAAGTTGATGAATGCCTGCACCTCGCGCGGCACCCAGCGTTGTTCGTCCAGTTGCTGCTCGCGGATGATCTTGCGCACCAGCCGGTGCTGGTCCTCCTCGTCGAGGATCTGGAAGGCCTGGGGCAGGCCCGCCTCGCGCCAGTGGCGGCGCAGCAGGCGGTGGGCGATGCCGTGAAAGGTGCCGACCCACAGCGCGCCGCCCGGGATCCCGAGCAGCGACTCGATGCGCCCGCGCATCTCGGCCGCCGCCTTGTTCGTGAAGGTGACGGCCATCAGCCCATGGGGCGACGCGCCCAGCTCACGGATCAGCCAGGCGGCGCGGTGGGTCAGCACGCGCGTCTTGCCGCTGCCGGCACCGGCCAGCACGAGGATGGCGCCCTGCGGCGCGGTGACCGCCTCGCGCTGGGCCTCGTTCAGTGAGTCGAGCAGGGCGTGCCGGGACATGGGGCGCGGATTCTACCAAGCCCCCGGCGATTCACGGCGTCTTTGGCAGCTGCGCGCAGGCAGCGGCGGATTCGTTCATTCGAGCGCCGCGCGGATGCGCGCCGCATGCGCCGCGAGCACCGTGTTGTCGGCTTTTGGCCCGACATGCATGCGGAAATCCTCGCCTGCGTAGCGCGGGATCACGTGAAAGTGCATGTGAAACACACTCTGGCCGGCGGCCGCACCATTGAGTTGCGCGATCATGATGCCGGGTGCATCGAACGCTTTCCGGACCGCCGCGGCGATGCGCTGAGTCGTGCGGATCGTCGCGGCAAGTGCTTCGGGGGGCGCGCCGTAGAGATCGGTCGCGGCGGCCTTCGGGATCACCAGCGTATGGCCATCCGCCTTCGGCATGATGTCCAGGAATGCGAGCGTGTCCGCGTCCTCGTAGACGCGGTGGCAGGGTATCTCGCCGCGCAGGATGCGGGCGAAGATATTGTCGGTGTCATAGGCCATCGATGCGCTCCAGTTCGAGTTCAATCGTCAGCAGGCAATGATCGGGCCAGCGCGGCCCGGCGGGGTATTTCCAGGCGCGGTAGGAACCGGCAGCCATCGCGGCAGCCAGCCTGCGGCCGAGCACGAAATGATCGACCGGTTGCCGGGGGCCGTAGCGATTCCCGCAGTCGATCGCCCCGTGCCCGCTGCCGGCATCCACGAGTGCGGCCGCGGGGGGATCGCCATCGTTGATTTCGGGCCACAGCGCCACGATCCGGCCTTGCGCATCGCGGGGTTTCCCGGGCTCGACATCGAAGCGACGGTTGAAGTCGCCAATCACCGCGAAGGCATTATCCGCGCGGGCACGGCGGTCGATCCAGTCCTCCAGTATCGGCACCTGCCGTTGCAGGCGGGAACAGGCGTCCCGCGATCCGGTGAGCGGGTCGCTGTTGCAGCCGGACTTCAGGTGCACGGCCAGCAGGCGGATGGCTCTGCCGGTGCCCGGGTAAAGGGTGAGATCAGCGCCTCTGCGCACGTCGTCGTCGGCCAGGCCGAGCGCACGATAGTCGCGATCGCAGCGGTGCGGAATGCCGCGGCGGATCGCGAAGCCGACATTCTGCACATGATGGCGGCTCGTGAAGCATAGGACGTGTTGCGGAAAGATCCGCCTCGCGACCTCGAAGCCGTCGATTTCCTGCAGGGCGACCACGTCGAGCCCGGCAGCGGCCGCGAAGTCGCGCAGCCGTGCGAGGTCCTTCGCGCTCCAGCGCCCGGCGGGCACCAGGTCGCAGGGTATCGCGCGATCTTCGCCCCCGGCGCGCCGTTCCGGGGCGATGCAGTGCGCGGCCAGCGCATCGAAGGTCGCGGGCAGCATCATCCACTCGAGATTCCAGGTCCCGAGCCGCAGGCGTTCCGCGCTGGCCGCCGGCGTCGCGAGCAGGACGGCCAGCGCGAGCGCCGCCGTGCGGCTCATCCGCTGGCCTGGCGCCGGTTGGCAACAAGGTCCTGGACGACGGCGGGATCCGCAAGCGTCGAGGTGTCGCCGAGCTGATCGTGCTCGTTCGCGGCGATCTTGCGCAGGATGCGCCGCATGATCTTGCCCGAGCGCGTCTTGGGAAGCTGCGGTGCCCACTGGATGAATTCCGGCTGCGCGATCGGGCCGATTTCCTTGCGCACCCAGGCGGTCAATTCGCTGCGCAACGGGTCGGACGATTGTTCGCCCGCCTTCAGCGTGACGTAGGCGTACAGTCCCTGGCCCTTGATGTCGTGCGGGAAGCCGACCACGGCCGCTTCCGCCACCTTCGGGTGCGCGACCAGCGCACTTTCGACCTCGGCCGTGCCGATGCGGTGGCCAGAGACATTGATGACGTCGTCCACGCGGCCGGTGATCCAGTAGTAGCCGTCCTCGTCGCGCCGGGCGCCGTCGCCGGTGATGTACTTGCCGCGATAGGTCGTGAAGTAGGTATTGATATAGCGCTGGTGGTCGCCGTAGACGGTGCGCATCTGGCCGGGCCAGCTGTCCAGGATCACGAGATTGCCGTCGGCCGCGCCTTCCAGCACGCGGCCTTCATTGTCCACCAGCGCAGGCACGACTCCCGGCAGCGGCAACGTGGCGGAACCCGCCTTCAGCGCCATCGCGCCGGGCAGCGGCGTGATCAGGATGCCGCCGGTTTCGGTCTGCCACCAGGTATCGACGATCGGGCAGCGCCCGTCGCCGACCACGCGGTAGTACCACTCCCAGGCCTCCGGATTGATCGGCTCGCCGACAGAAC
>JAHFSF010000186.1:0-2154 GCA_023265875.1 Gammaproteobacteria bacterium
CTCGTTGGCCGCGACGGCGTGCGCGTCATGTACGGCCCGCGGGCCGATTGACCCCACTATAATCCGCGCATGGCCCTGCAATTCCTGGACTTTGAGCAGCCCATCGCCGAACTGGAGGCAAAGATCGAGGAGCTCAGGTTTCTCGGCGACGACTCCGAGCTCGGCATGACGGACGAGGTCGAGAAGCTGCGCGCCAGGAGCCGGTTGCTCACGACCAGCATTTTTGCGAGCCTGACGCCCTGGCAGGTTACGCAGCTCGCCCGTCACCCGCAGCGGCCCTATACGCTCGACTACATTCCGCTGGTGTTCACGGAGTTCCAGGAACTGCACGGTGACCGCATGTACGCGGACGACCAGGCGATCGTCGCCGGAATGGCGCGCCTTGCGGGAATGCCGGTGATGCTGATCGGCCAGCAGAAGGGGCGTGACACGAAGGAACGTGTGCGCCGCAATTACGGCATGCCGAAGCCCGAGGGCTACCGCAAGGCACTGCGGTTGATGAAGCTTGCCGAGCGCTTCGGCCTGCCGCTCGTCACGCTGATCGATACGCCGGGCGCATACCCGGGCATCGGGTCGGAGGAAAGGAACCAGAGCGAGGCGATCGCGCGAAATCTTTTCGAGATGGCGAATCTGTCCATCCCCATCGTCAGCTGCGTGATCGGGGAGGGCGGTTCAGGCGGCGCGTTGGCGATTGGCGTCTGCGATCGCCTGCTGATGCTGCAGTACAGCATCTATTCGGTCATCTCGCCGGAAGGCTGTGCATCGATCCTGTGGAAGAGTGCGGACCGCCGGGAACTCGCTGCCGAGGCGATGGGGATCACGGCCCAACGATTGTCGCGGCTGCGTCTCGTCGATGAGGTCATCGCCGAGCCGCAGGGCGGCGCCCACCGGGAGCTGACGGCAATGGCGGAGAGCCTGCGCAGCGCCCTCGCAAGGCATGTGACCGAGCTTTCGGCGCTGCCCATCGATGAGTTGCGGGAGAATCGCCGCCGCCGCCTGCGGGGCGTCGGAGTCTTCGGTGAGGGTTAGCAGAAAAGGGGACGCTTCCCTTTTCCTTCCGCAGGAAAGGGGAAGCGTCCCCTTTTCTGTCGAGCAGACACTCGCGCAACTGATTCCGGGCTGGCCGGACGCCCGGCTTTGCGTCGCGCTGTCGGGAGGCGTCGATTCGGTGGCGCTGCTCAGGATCTGTCACGAGTTCCGCGAGACCTGGCCGATCCTCAGGCTGCGCGCCGTGCATGTGCACCATGGCCTGCAGCAGGGCGCTGATGAATGGCAGGCGCGCTGCCAGGCGCTTTGTGCGCGGTTGGACGTTCCATTCGAGGCCGTCACGCTGAATCTCGTTCCAGGGCCCGGTGAGAGCCTGGAGGCGCAGGCGCGTGAGGCGCGCTACCGGAAGCTCGCCGCCCTGCTGGAGCCCGGCGAGGCCTTGCTCACCGCGCACCATCAGGACGACCAGTTCGAGACCGTGCTGCTGCAGTTGTTCCGCGGCGCTGGCGTCAGCGGCCTCGCGGCGATGCCACCGCTCGCACCGCTCGGCCGCGGACTGCACCTGCGACCAATGCTGCAGGTCGCGCGCAGCGCCATCGAGGCCTATGCCAGGGAAATGGGCCTCGACTGGGTCGAGGACCCGATGAACGCTGCGGCGCGCTATTCGCGTGGCTACCTCCGGCGCGAAGTCACGCCGGTGCTGCGTGCGCGCTGGCCTGCAGTCGCGCGCTGCGTCGGGCGCTCGGCGAGCCACCTCGCCGACGCCAGGAGCCTGCTCGACGAGCTTGCCGGTATCGATGCCGCGGTCGCGCTGGATGGGAAGTGCCTGCGCGTCGAGGCGCTCGTCGCCCTGCCGCGGCCGCGGCAGACCAATTTGTTGCGCTGGTGGCTCCGGCAGCGCGGCCTCGGCCTGCCCTCCACGGCGCGGCTGGCGGCGATCCTCGACGATCTGCTGCCGGCGCGCGCCGACGCGCAGCCGGTCGTCAGCTGGGCGTCAGGGGAAGTGCGACGTCATCGCGGGCGCCTGTACGCGATGCTTCCGCTCGGCAGTGTCCCCGAAGGACCCTGGATGCTGGCGCCGGGACAAGGCATCTCGATCGAGGGCATCGGCACCGTCATGCTCGTGCCGGGTACCGGGCGCGGCCTCCGCGCCGGGCACGGCGCGCA
>JAHFSF010000186.1:2164-4461 GCA_023265875.1 Gammaproteobacteria bacterium
TCAAGAAGTCGGTCAATCGCCTGTTTCAGGAGTCGGGGACCGAGCCCTGGCTCAGGAACCGCATTCCGCTGATCTACTCGGGGGAACAGTTGCTGGCCATCGGCGACACTTGGCTTGCGGCGGAGTCGGTGGCCGCTCCCGGCGAGGCCAGCGTCGAGGTCCACTGGGCGCGGCAGGAGACATAATCGGGGACCCTGTCGTCGGAAAAGTGTGAACGGGTTCCGGTTCACCCTCCACTCAGGTGTCGTCAGCGACCGCATGTCGGAAAGATGCTCATGGCCATTGGGCGTGCGGTAGCTTGCCCGTGGGAAGTTGCCAGGGCAGATCCATGACCAAGGCGAAGGGTTTCACGCTGATCGAACTGATGATCGTGCTGCTGATCGTGGGCATTCTCGCTGCGATCGCGTTGCCGAGCTATCGGGAATCGGTCAAACGCGGCAACCGGCGTGCGGCGCAGTCCGTGATGATGGAAATCGTCAACCGGGAACAGCAGTACTTCGTGGCCAATCGCGCATTCGCGAGTGTGGCGGATCTTGGCTACACGCTGCCTCCGGAAGTCAGCGCCAATTACACGTACGACATCACGCTGGATGCGGGTCCGCCGCCGGGCTTCACCGTGGCGTTCACGGCGACCGGCGGACAGATCAGCGACGGTGACCTGTCGGTCGACAGCCTGGGGACCAAGACCCCGGCCTCGAAGTGGTAGCCATGAATATCCGGCTCAGACGATTTCAGGGCGGCACCTCGCTGATCGAGGTGCTCGTTTCAATGATCATCCTGTCCGTTGGCCTGTTGAGCCTGGTCGTGCTGCACGGGCGCCTGCACGTGATGCAGGTGGAGTCATATCAGCGTTCGCAGGCGCTGGTCATGCTGAACGACATGGCGAGCCGCATCGCGCTCAACCGGAACGACGCCGGTTCCTATGTCACCGGCTCGCCGCTCGGCGTCAACATGACCTGCCCGACCGGAACGGCCACGCGGCAGGAGGCGGATTTCAGCGAATGGTGTGCCGGGCTGCAGGGCGCCGCCGAGACAACCGGCGGCAGCCAGGTCGGCGCCATGGTCGGTGCCCGCGCCTGCGTCGAAGACCTCGGTGGCGGCACCTATCTGTTGACGGTTGCGTGGCAGGGATTTGCGCCGCTGTCGGCCCCGCCCGCCAGCGTCACCTGTGGATCCGGCCTGTACGACGGCACCGGTGATTCGCCCTGTGTGGACGACCTGTGCCGCCGGGTCGTCACCACGGTCCTGCAGATCGCCACGCTGACGTGAACGCCTTGAGCAACCGGCGACGCCCGGAGCGGCAATCAGGGCTCAGTCTCGTCGAGCTGATGGTCGCGATTTCCATCAGCCTGTTGATCCTCGCGGCCCTGATCGCGCTGTTCGTCAACACGAGCCGCAGCAACCGGGAACTTGCCCGCGCCAACAGCATGATCGAAAACGGCCGCCTGGCGGTCCAGGTGCTCGAGGCCGACATTGTCCATGCGGGCTACTGGGGCACCTACGTGCCGGAGTTCGATGACCAGACGTCCGCGGCGGCCCCGACCGACGTGCCGACGGGTATTCCGGATCCCTGCCTGGCCTACATTCCGGCGAACTGGACCGCCGCATACCAGCAGGACCTCATCGCTATCCCGGTCCAGGCCTACGATGATGCCACGGTCTGCGCCGGCGTCATCACGAACCGGCTGGCCGGCACCGATGTGCTGATCGTCCGCCATGTGGAACCCTGTGTGCCCGGCGGCCCGTCCCCGAATTGCGACGCCGACATCGCCGGCCGGCTGTATTTCCAGTCCACATTGTGCACGACGGACGTGACGCGCTACGTGTTCGATATCGCGGGCTACACGCTGCTTCAACGCAACTGCGCCACCATCGCCGACAAGCGACGATTCATGTCTAGCATCTACTACGTTCGCGATTACGCGGTCACGGCGGGTGACGGCATCCCGACGCTGATGCGTTCGCAGTTCGACCTGTCGGCCGGCGTCCTCGGACACCTGCCGGCGGTGCCGCTGATCGAAGGCATCGAGGGCTTTCGCGTGGAACTGGGCGTCGATGACCTCAGCGAGACGGGCGCGGCGGTCGACTACACGGCGGCCGTCGATTGGGCGGATCCTGAGACCCGGACGACGGCGACCAACCGCGGCGACGGCGTGCCGGATGATGAGTTCGTCCGCTGCACGACGGCGGTTCCCTGCACGCTGGACGAACTCATGAACGTCAGCGCGGTCAAGCTCTACCTGCTTGCCCGCAGCCGTGAACCATCGCAGGGAATGACGGACACGAAGGCCTATGCG
>JAHFSF010000187.1 GCA_023265875.1 Gammaproteobacteria bacterium
GCCGCTCTCGATATCGACGACTCGCCGCCATTGCACGCCGGGCGGCGTGCCATTCGCCTGCTTGCAGGCTGCGGTGCAGGTCTGGCAGCCGATGCAGCGCCGCAGGTCGACGACCATGATGTACCTACTCATGCCGAAGTCCTTGCGTGCACCGGAGCTGTCTGTCCAGCATGCCGCCCGCGCCAATGCGTCGAATCACGGCGAGTCTCCTAGTCCTGCGAGGCCGGCGGATCGGGGTCCTCGGCGACGCGGCCGCCGCCCGGCGGCGGGTAGCGCTGCAGCAGGCGAAGGCACAGCGCCACGTGCCCGGCCTCCTCCCCGACCAGCTCCGTGGCCAGCCGCTTGACGTCAGGATCCCGTGCATCAGCCAGCAGACCCCTGAAAAAGCCCAGTGCCCGCTGCTCGGCCGCGAGTGCCATCTGCAGCGCATGGTGCGGCGACATCCGGTAGTCGGCAGCGCCGAGGTTTGCGGACTCCGGGCTCTCGCCGATGCGCCAGCAGGCAGTCTGGCGGGCATGCGCCGCAACGTCGAAGTCGCCGGCCATGCGGCAGATCTCGTCGCGGTGGATTGCCTCCGCGCGCGCCAGGTCGCGGAAGATGTCGACGAGCGCCGGATTGTTGTGCATCTCCATCTGGTCGGCGAGCATCGCGTACCGCTCGACCGCATCCACTTCGATCTGGTAGGCGATCGCATACAGATCCGCCAACGACGAAGCGCGCGGGGCATCGATGGTGCTACTCATAGCTCGAACTCCCGCTCCAGTTCGGCGCTGTCGGTGACGGCGGTGTCGTGGCGCGGCGCGTACGCTGGCCGGCTGCCACGGTACAGCACCCCGAGGTTGAAGCCGTCGTCGGTCATCACGCGGCGAGCCGCCCGCGCGGCGTCGTCGGTGGCGTCGACCGGCGCGCGATGGACGCGGTCCTTCCACGCCCGCTGATCCGGCCGGTACGTCACGCAGGGACTCAAGACCTCCACGAACGAGAAGCCGGGATGACGGATGGCTTCGACGATAATGGCGGCCGTCTCGGCCGGGTTGCCGGAAAACGCGCGGGCGACGAAATTCGCGCCGGATGCCAGTGCGATCACGAGTGGATGGAAGGGCCGCAGACCGGTGCCACCCGGCGTGAGCGCCGTGTCGAAGTCCGGCTCGGTGGTCGGCGACGGCTGGCCCTTGGTCATGCCATAGATGTGGTTGTCCATGACGACGTAGGTCAGGTCGACGTTGCGGCGGCAGGCATGCAGGAAATGATTGCCGCCGATCGAGTAGCCGTCGCCGTCGCCGCTGGCGACGACGACCGTCAGATCCGGGCGGACGATCTTGAGTCCGGTAGCCACCGCGAGCGCGCGGCCGTGCACGCCGTGGAACCCGTAGCAGTTCGTATAGGCCGGGATCCGGGATGAACAGCCAATGCCGGACACCACCGCAACCTGTTCCGGGCGCACGCCGAGCGCGACGAAGGCCCGCGTGAAAGCCATCAGTACATGATAGTCGCCGCAGCCCGGGCACCAGATCGGCTTGACCTCGGACCGGTAGTCCGCGGCGCGGCAGGCAGGGACGGTATTCGCGTTCACCGGGTCAGTCCTGCCAGCAGTTCGCGGCAGATCTCGCCGGGACGGATCGGCAGCGGGCCGGGATGGTGCAACACCGAGGTGTTGTCCGGCAGCGAGTAATGCGCGCGCAGGTAGCGGTAGAACTGCGCGCCGTGGCTCTGCTCGACGACCAGCAGGCGCTGCACGCCGTCGAGCGCTGCCGCCATTTCCTGCGGCCGGGCCGGCGACAGCAGGCGCGGAGCGATCAACCGCACGGCGTGACCGGCGCTGGCCAGTTGCGCCACGGCTTCGCGGGCCGCACCGGTCAGGGATCCCCAGACCATGATGGCGAGCGTGCCCTGCCCCTCGATCGTCGCCCACAGGTCGCCGTACGCGAAACGTTCGAGCTTGTCGCGGCGCTTGTCCAGTTGTGCATGGTGGTCGCTTGCGCTCGTGCTGGGCAGGCCGCGCTCCGTGTGCGTGAGACTCTCGGCCGTGTACTGGCCGCCGGACAGACCGGGCATCGCCATCGGCGAGACGCCGTCGGCAGTCAGCGCGTAGCGCCGGTAAGGCGCCACGACAGTGGTCGCCTTCTGCCGCTGGCCGATGAAGCTGACATCGGCCGGCCGTGGGATCGCCGCCAGCGCCTGTCCGAGGAACTGATCCGACAACAGGATCGCGGGCGCCTGCAGGCTCTCCGCCAGATGGACCGCCCATTGCGTCGCCAGCAGGCAGTCCGGAATCGACTGCGGTGCGACGACGATGTGCGGCGCATCGCCATGCACGCCGTAAACCGCGATATTGAGGTCAGCTTGCTCGGACTTCGTCGGTATGCCGGTCGATGGTCCGCCCCGCATGACGTTGACGATGACGATCGGTACTTCAGCCGCCGTGGCGAGTCCAAGCGCTTCGATCATCAGCGACAGGCCCGGTCCCGAAGTCGCGGTCAGTGAAGGCGCGCCGCCATACGAACCGCCAATGATCATGTTGATCGAGGCGAGTTCGTCCTCCGCCTGGACGAGGCTGCCGCCCACCCTGGTGAGATTCGGTGCCAGCCATTCCAGCACTTCCGAGGCAGGCGTGATCGGGTAGGCCGCGGCAAAGCGGATGCCGCCGCGAATCGCGCCCAGACCCACCGCTTCGTTGCCGGTGATCAGCCAGCGCCTGGCAGCCGTGGCGCGCGGCCGGGCCAATTCGAGATCGAGTTCGTCATTCGCGACCGCCGCGATGCCAGCGTGGGCCGCCGCGAGACTAGCGGCTACTACCGCCGGCCCTTTTTCACGGAAACGTTTTTCGATCAGGTCGGCCAGTTCATCTTGATCCAGCCGCAATAGCTTCACTGCGGCGCCGAGCGCGATCATGTTCCCCCGCCACGCCGGGTTCGCGGTCGTCAGTTCCTTGAGCCGCAGCTCGATCACGCGCGCACCGGATGCGGCCACGATCGCGGGCGGATCGCCAGCCTGCGGGTCGCTGATCACCACGCTGCCCGGGCCGAGCGGAATTTCCGTCTCGAAGCGATGAGCGTTTAGCCAGTCCACGCCGACCAGCAGGTCGAAGCGATCGCCATGACATTCGATGGGATCGATCGCGACGCGCACCAGTGCCGCCGCCTCGCCGCCGCGGATCTGCGGGCCAACGCAGCGCGTGAACAGGCCATGCCAGCCGGCGGCACAGGCCGCTTCGAGCAGCAGGCGACCGCTCGTCAGCACGCCCGCGCCACCGCTTCCGACGAATGCGACCGAGATGCTGGATGCTGCCGCCATCGCTACCTTCCGCTGCTGGACCCGGATCTGGAGCGGCCCGCCGCCGCACCTTGCGGCGCCCGAATTGACTCCAGATAAGTATTCTGGTACTAGTTTACCCTAATCGCCCGGGTCGTGCCCTGTCAATGCGTTCGCACTGGCCGGGGCTGGCTCCCGGGCGGGTCCGGGGAGGTGGAGTTGAGGAGCGCGCAGCAATGTCGATGATGGCCGTACGCTGGCTGATGCACGCTGCCGGGCAACCGTTTGCTGCCGCCGGCTTCGAGCCGGTCGCGGGCCAGGACGAGGTCGTGGTCGCGATCGCCGGCTGCGGCGTCTGTCACACGGACCTCGGTTTCTACTATGACGGGGTCCGCACCATCCACCCCTTGCCGCTTTGCCTCGGCCACGAGATCAGCGGTCGCGTGGTCGCGGCCGGACCCGGTGCCGACGCCTGGCTCGGGAAGACGGTCATCATCCCGGCAGTGATCCCCTGCGGCGGCTGCGATGCCTGCCAGCGCGGCAAGGAAACCATCTGCCCGAACCAGCAGATGCCCGGCAACAACCTGCACGGCGGCTTCGCCAGCCACGTGGTCGTGCCAGCGCGCGGATTGTGTGCAGTCGATGTATCGAAACTGCAGGCAGTGGGGCTGGACCTCGCGGCTGTCAGCGTCGTCGCCGACGCCGTGACCACGCCCTACCAGGCGGTCACGCAGGCCGGCGTGCAGGCCGGCGATCTCGTGATCGTCAACGGTGTCGGCGGCGTGGGCGGCTACTGCGCCCAGATTGCCCGCGCATTCGGCGCGACCGTGGTAGCCATCGATATCAGCGACGAGAAGCTCGGGGCCCTGGATGACAGCATCGCCGCGCTGACCCTGAACGCACGCCAGTTCCCGGGACGAGAGCTCAAGGGCGCCATCCAGGCGTTCGCCCGCGAGCGCGGCCTGCGCCACAAGTCCGACTGGATCATTTTCGAGTGCTCCGGCACCAAGGCCGGCCAGGAGGCCGCCTTCGGCCTGCTGAACCATGGCGCGACGCTGGCCGTCGTCGGCTTCACCATGGACAAGGTCGAGATCCGCCTGTCGAACCTGATGGCCTTTCACGCGCGCGTGCTCGGCAACTGGGGCTGTGCGCCGGGGCTCTATCCTGCAGCGCTCGCGCTGGTGCTGAACGGTCAGGTGCAGG
>JAHFSF010000044.1:0-10137 GCA_023265875.1 Gammaproteobacteria bacterium
ACGAACTGACCAGGCTCCTGCACCAGTGGGCGGACGCGCGCCCGGATCTCGTGCAGCTCGAAAGCATTGGCACCACGCCGCAGGGCCGCCCGATCTGGTTTCTCACGCTGACGAGCCACAGCACCGGGCCCGCGGAGGAGAAGCCCGCGCTGGTCGTGGACGGCAACATGCACGCCACCGAATGGGCAGGGGGTGTGGCGGCGCTGCACTTCGTGCACCGGCTGCTCGAGGCGTATGGCAGCGACGAGCGGGTGACGCGCCTCCTCGACACGCGCACGATCTACGTGCTGCCGCGCATGTCGCCCGACGGCGTGGAGGCGACGCTCGCCCAGGGGCGATTCATCCGCTCCGTCGATCGCCCCTATCCGACCGCCCTCCCGCAGTCCGGAATCATCCCGCGTGACGTTAACGGCGACGGCCGGACGGTGTTCATGCGGCTCCGCGACCCGAACGGCCCCTGGAAGACATCCGCGCGCGATGCGCGCTTGCTCGTGCCGCGTGCCCCCGACGAGACGGGCGGCGACTACTGGCGCGTGCTGCCGGAAGGCATGATCGAGGGCTACGACGGCGTCACGATCGCCAACGAGCCCGAGCACGAGGCGCTCGATTTCGGCGCCAACTTCCCGGCCGATATGGGAACGACGGCCAACCAGACCGCCGGCACACACCCCACTTCGGAACCGGAGGTCGCCGCCTATGTCGCCGCGATCGCGCACCGTCCGAACATCGTCGCGCACGTCACCTGTCACACCTTCGGCGGCCTCGTGCTGACGCCGCCGGTGAACGAGGGCGAGCACCTTCCTGCCGCGGATCGCAGCGTTTACGAGGTACTCGCCGGGCGTGCCGCGGCGCTCACCGGGTATCGCGCGATGTCGTACCTCGACCTGCGGAGCGGCGAGGACCGAGAGGGCTTTCGCCCGAGCGCGTTCGCCTGGCTCTACAACCGGCGCGGCATCTACTCGTTCATCACCGAATTCTGGGATCCGCTCAAGGCGGCCGGCATCGACCTCACGAACACGCTCGCATCCACCTGGCTCTGGGGCTATCACCCGGTCGAGGACGAGCTCAAGCTGCTGCGCTGGAGCGACAAGGAGCTCGCTGGCGACGGGTTCGTCGCCTGGAAGTCCTTCGATCATCCGCAGCTCGGGCCGGTGGAGATCGGGGGGTTCGACCTGATCCGTTACTGGTACAACGTCCCTTGGGATCGCCTCGAGAAGGAAGTCGCGCCGCACAGCGAGTGGCTCATTTACCTCGGCCTCTCTACGCCGCGGCTGGCGATCCGCTCGTTTGCGGCCGAATCCGCTGGCCCGAACCTGTGGCGACTGCGGCTGGTGGTCGAGAACAGCGGCTGGCTCCCGACCAATGGCACACAACAGGCGCTCGATCAGAAGGTCGTCGATGGCGTAAGGGTGGAGCTCGCGCTACCGGCCGGGGCAAAGCTGATCGAAGGACAGTCGTCGCAGCAGCTCGGGCAGCTCGCGGGACGCACGACTCAGCGATCGACCGCGAGCTGGTGGGGATACACACCCGGCACGCCCGACCGCGCGGTCGCGGACTGGATCATCGCGGCGCCCGCAGGAACGTCGTTCACCGTCAAGGCAAGTCACGAGCGTGCCGGCAGCGCTCATTCAGAACTGGTAGTAGGTGCAAAGTGAAAAGTCGTTACATCGCTCCGATTCTGATCGCGGGCGTACTCGCGGCGGCGGCGGCGCCGGCACTCGGCGACTCGAAGGAAATGGTCGTCGAGATCTACCGCGTCGCTCCCGGCAAACACGAGGAATTCCTGCGCCAGATCGCGCTCTACGACCGCGCGAATGCCGAGGCGGGGCTGGCGCCGCGCCAGCTCTTCGTGCACGAAAACGGGGCGAGCTGGGACTTCATGCTGTTGCAGCCCGCGCATTACACCGACGAGGAGAACGCGAAACTGGACGCGGCCTTCAAGAAGCTCGGCATTCCGCAGGGCGCGAAATTCTTCATCGCCTTCCGTCAACTCGTCGCCGACCACACCGACACCTTTGTCGAGGCCACGACGGCGGCGGAGTATCTGAAGAAGCTGGACTGACGCAGGAACCCCGCGTCGGCGAACAGCACGATTTATTCGAACCAGTTACTTCCCCCGCGCCGCGTAGTACGCCGCGATCTTCGGGTGGCTCTTAACCCGCTCCAGGTGCTTCGCCAAGAGCGGCGCGTGCGTGTCCACGATGTCGCCGGGAATATGATCCAGCGCCCCAGATTTTAGCCAGCGCACCGACACGAAGCACTTGATGTCGGCGACGGTCAGGCGCTTTTCGACGAACCACTCGCCGCCGCCCGCCTTGAGCCGGGCCTCGATCTGCTGCAGGAAGCGCGGGATAGGACCCGCCGCCAGCGCCTCGCGCGCCTTCTTCTTGGCCTCGTCATCGAGTGCCATCGTGTTGCCGATCTTGGTGGTGATGTCCTCGACCGCGTCCATCACCTCGTCTACCAGCGCCGCCTGCCAGTCGTCCTTCGGGTACAGGCCGGCAAGCTTGCCGAGGTAGCGGTTGATGGTGTTGGACTGCGTGATCATTTTGCCGTCCACTTCCAGCATCGGCATGGACTGGAACGGAGTACGGTCGCGCAGCGCGGGCCAATCCTTGCCCGCGATGCGCTTGTCCTCGAACGCGATGCCGCCGAGGTGCATCGCGAGCCGCGCGGCCTCGCCGCGGCCGCCGTCGAAGTCGAAGTAGGTCAGGATGAGCTTGGGCATGAGACCTCCTGGTGGACGGAATGATAGCGCGTGCCGCGACCTGGCGATCGCAGACGGGACGCGCCGCCCTCAATACATGCCGAGCACAACGCGCAGGCTTCGTTCGACCGCGGCGAGCTCTGCCGGCGCAAGGACCGTGAGCGGCCCGTCGCCGATGCGCGTGCGATCGAGCGCGCGCGGTTGATCGACGACGACCTGGCAGGCGTCTTTCAGGCGGTCACGCGCGGGTACGGTGACCCGCCACAGCCTGAACTCCGGGTAGACGTGCGTGGTCAGCGGCAGCACGACGACCATCGGGGTGTCCGCGTCGATCAGTTCCTCGGCCTGGAGGATCAGGACCGGCCGGATCTTGCTGATCTCGCGGCCGCGCGAAGGATTGAGGTTGGCGGTCCAGATCTCGCCGCGTCGAATCATCGCTTTTTCCCGCGGCGCTTGGCGGCCGAGCCGTCCAGGTACGGCCTGCGGCCCTCCGCCACGCAAAGCCCCTCGTTATCCAATGGCACGGCTTCTTCTGCCAGCGCGATCGCCTCCTTGCGAATCGCCGGATTTGCGTAGGCGGCGCGTGCTTCCGCGACGAATGCGGCCATGTATCGCGCCCGCTCGCTGCGCTCGAGGAACTCGGCAATTGCCGTGCGCGCGACTTCCGACCGCGCCAGGCCTACGCGCCGCGCCTCCTCATCGAGCCGCGATTCGAGATCTTGCGGCAGCCGTAAGCTGAAGCCCGTCATGCAACCCACCGTGTATGACAGAATATATTACATTCTGTCATACGAAATGCAATACGACAACGGGTAAGTACGTTTCCGCGGAGGTTCCGGCGGGAACGCAATTGGACTTCCCCTGCGCTCGTCTTGTCGCAATTTCCGCGATGGAACAGGCCGGGCCAGGCTCGGCCTAGGTAGGATTCGCCGACAAGGCGCCATCCCATGAATCTCCATTTCCTCGCCTGGCTGCTGATCGCCGGACTCGTTCCCGGCGCCGCGCTTGCCCAGAAATCCCTGTTCGGAATCGCGCGCCAGGTCACGGGCTCTATGTCGATCGATCCTTCGCTGTCGCCGGACGGCAAGCACATGGTCTACATCCGCGTCATCGGCGACTTCGAACAGCTGTTCATGGCGAACGTGGACGGTAGCGAGTCGCGGCAGATCACCCACGATCCATATGACCACGAGGACCCGGCCTGGTCCCACGACGGGGCGAAGATCGCGTTCGTGTCGTTCGCGGACGGCGGGCAGGTGATCTCCGTGATGTCGCCGGACGGTAGCGCGGTCGAGACCCTGACGCCGAAGAACGTTCACGCGATCCATCCCGCCTGGATGCCCGACGACGGAGCGTTGCTCTACTGCACGACCGACGACCTCGATCCGCCGCGCAAGAACGCCGCCGACATCTACCGGATGGACCTCGCGATGCGCCATGTCACCAGGCTGACGAGCGAAGGCATCAACACTTATCCGAAACCGTCGCGGGACGGGACGCGAATCGCCTTCCGCAAGATCGTTGGCGAGCTGAATTCCGAAGTCTTCGTCGCTGACGCCGACGGCTCCAACGCGCGCAACCTGACGAACAACCCGGCTTACGACGGTTGGCCGGCCTGGTCGCCCGACGGCTCCTCGATCGCCTTCGCCTCCAACCGACAGGGCAATCAGCGGATTTACGTCATGAACGCCGACGGTAAGAACATCCGCCCAGTCGTGCATAAGGAAGGGCGGGCCACGGCGCCGGCCTGGTCGCCGGACGGCAGCGCGATCTACTTCCCCGTCTGCACGTCGGTCGACGGAGTTGTAGGCTGCGAGATCTTCATGAGCATCATCAAGCCGCCCATGCCCTGAAAGGTTCTGGCTGGAACGCTTTTTGCGGTTGCAAATGCTGAAGTTGCCGCCATGGCGCAATATCCGCACCCCTTCCCCGGTCTGGTCTTTCAGTAGCCTTCACCGCACGAGATCAGCCATGCAAAAGTTCGCCAAGAACCCCTTAGCGCTCGCAAACCTCACCCTGGAGCAGCACCGCGTGACGCAGCTCTGCGGCACCGAAATGCCCGGCACGGGCGCCCTGTTGCACAACAAGGAACCGGGCATCTACGTGGACGTCGTCTCCGGCGAGCCGCTGTTCGCCTCGACCGACAAGTACGACTCCGGCTCCGGATGGCCGAGCTTCACCAAGCCGATCGAGCCCGCCAACATCCAGGAGCTGTCGGACGAGCGTCACGGCATGATCCGGACGGAGGTACGTTCGGCACACGGCGACAGCCATCTGGGTCACGTCTTCACCGACGGGCCCCGCAACCGCGGCGGCCTGCGCTACTGCATCAACTCGGCTTCCGTGCGATTCATTCACAGGGACGACATGGAGAAAGAGGGCTACGGGGCTTACTTGAACCAGGTGGGAGACAAGCCATGACCCAGGAACGCGCGCTGCTGGCGGGTGGATGCTTCTGGGGCGTACAGGATCTATTCCGCAAGTACCCGGGCGTGATCTCGACCCGCGTCGGGTACACGGGTGGAAAGACGCCCAACGCGACGTATCGGAATCACGGGTACCACGCCGAAGCCGTCGAGATCCTGTTAGATCCCGCGAAGATCAGCTTCCGGCAGATCCTCGAGTTCTTCTTCCAGATCCACGACCCGACGACGCGCAATCGCCAGGGTAACGACATCGGCACCAGCTACCGCTCGGCGATCTTCTACACGAGCGACGAGCAGCGCCGCATTGCCGAGGACACAATCGCGGACGTCGATGCCTCCGGGCTGTGGCCCGGCAAGGTCGTGACCGAGGTTTCGCCGGCAGGCGATTTCTGGGAAGCCGAGCCGGAGCACCAGGACTATCTGCTGCTGAATCCCGGCGGTTACACCTGCCACTTCGTCCGCCCCGACTGGACGCTGCCGAGGCGCAAGCGCAGTCAGGCCGGTTAAACGCCCCCGTCTCGAGAAGAGCTACACCAGTCGCCGAGCACGGTACTCGCCTGCCCCTCGTCGAGCGCAGTCGGAGCGCCCGGCTTTCTTAGGAGCTTGGGCGTGCAGCGCAGCGTCATCACAGGTCGAGGACCAGCCGCAGGCCGTTGTCGATGCGAATCAACATGGCGGCGGAGAGCTGACAAACCCGGTCGGTCAGCAGCGCCTTGTCGAGGGTCAGGAGCTGCGAGACGTTCACGACGGACGGCTTGGTCAAGCCCGATTCGGCCTTGCCGATGCGAACGTTGCCGGGTGCCTCTGCCAGCGCGAGGTTCGACGTGATGACGGCGACGATAACGGTTGAAATCCTGCTCTCGTTGAACGGGTTCGACTGGATGACGAGGACCGGTCGCCGGAATCCCGGCCCGGAGCCGGAGGGCGGCGGCAGCGCCGCCCACCAGACCTCACCACGCCTCACGAGCGAGTCGCTCGAGCTGGGCGTACTTGAGCGCCGGATCGACGCTGGAGGACTCCTTTCCATACATCGAATTCAGTTTCGCCGTTAGCGCCTTGGCGCCCCGCGCGCCCACGTACTCGGCGATCGCCTCGGCATAGAGCTGGCTGCGGGACTTGCGGAGCCTGCGCGCCAGCGTCTCGGCGGCGCGGAACACGGGATCAGGCAGCGAAATCGCGACCTTCATGCCGGCCATGGTATCACCACTGGTATGACCACTGCAAAGAAATACTAGCCTGGAAATCGGGCCGGAGCGACGGGAATATCTGTGCTATTTGCGTGGAATTCCGACCACCGACACTGAAGCCCGCCAGGGCCGCCGCGACCAGCGCTTCACCGTTGTCCACTTTGAACCGACTGTGGACGTGCACATCGCATGCACGCGAAGGATTCCACTCCGCACCGCGTCTAATCCCCAGCAAGACCACTTTGGAGCAATCATTATGAAAAGACATATTGCAATCAATCCCAGGGCGGCGCTCGCGGGCATGGCGCTCGCGGTAACGGCAATGACCCCCGCCGCGGCCGCTCCGCCCGTGCCGTTCAAGCAGACGAATATCCACTTCGAAACGAACGCGTCGGCTTGCGACATGGGCATTCAGTTCAGCTTCGATACGAACGGTATTACGCGGGGTGAGATCGAAAATCCGTTCGGGCAGGTGGTCTTCAATCTCGGGTCCGTGCAAGGCCTGGAAGGGACCCACGACATCACCGAGATGTTCCAGGAACGCGTGGAGCCGCCGATCACCGACCTGATCAACGCACTAGGCTGCGAGCCCGGCGAGGGCGAGGCGATTTCGCTCACCGAACTTCTGTCCAACTGGCCCGCCGGCTGGTACGAATTTGACGGCGAGAGCGGGGGCGTGGAATTCGAAGGCAGGGCCAGGCTCTCGCACAATGTTCCCGCTGGCCCCGAGATCCTCGCGCCTGCTGACGGCAGCATCGTTCCCCACGACGCGAACCTCCTCGTCCGGTGGAAAAAGGTGACCGGGCCGATCCTTCCATTCCTCGGGCCGGTCGAGGTCGTGGGCTACCACTTCCTGATCGCCGACGTCACCAACCCGGTGTTGGCACCGGGAAAGACGAAGACCCAGTTCGACGCCGACCTGTCGAAGTCGGAAACGAGCATGCTGGTGCCGAAGCAGTTCCTCGAGCCGAACCGGATCTATGAATTCGAGATCCTGGCGACCGAGAAGGGCGGCAACCAGACCATCAGCGAGGGCGGAGTGTTCTGCACGCCTCCCATCGTTGCCGCGGATTGCGAGGCGCCGTAGGGACAGGTCAGCGTTACCACGTGAAGCGGCTCCGCGCGGCGCACTTATCGATGAAGGCCTTCAGTCGCTTCGCGCGCGTCTCGGGTTTCTTCGCGCTGATGATCCACCAGCTGCACATCATAAGGTAGCCGGGCGGCAGCGTGCGGTAGTACTGCCAGGCCACGGCGTTTGCCCGAATGACCTTGAAGTCCCTCGGCGCGAGCTTCACCGGCTTTTTCTGCTCGTAAGAGCCCCGGGGCGCTTCTTCAGGTAACCCACGACGAGTTCGAAGAAGATCGGATCTTTCGGCACGCCGTTCAGCGTGAGAGGCTTGCGCCTTGCAGCCACGGCGGCGGCGGCAAGCCACGGCTTTCGAGAAACTCCCGGTTGAACAGCTTCGATTCGTAGGTGCGCGCTGAATCATTCAGCATGGTCACGATCGTGTGACCGGGGCCGAGCTGCCGTGCCAGGCGGATGGCGCCCGCGACGTTGAGGCCCGTCGAACCGCCGACGTAGAGACCCTCTTCGGAGATGAGTTCCCAGAGGACCGGCACCCATTCGCGGTCGGGGATGTTGAAGGCGTCGTCGATCTTCGCGCCTTCGAGGTTGCCCGACACGCGGCCGAGACCGATGCCCTCGGTGATCGAGCTGCCCGACGCTTTCAGCTCGCCGTGCTTGACCCAGTGGTAGATGGCGGCGCCGTCGGGATCGGCGGCGGCGGTCACGATACCCGGCTTGCGCTGCTTCAGGTACTCCGCTACGCCTGCGAGCGTGCCGCCGGTGCCGACCGCGCAGATGAACGCATCGATCTTGCCGTCGGTCTGGCGCCAGATTTCCGGGCCGGTGCTCGCGGTGTGGCCCTCGCGGTTCGCGCGATTGTCCCACTGGTTGGCGTAGAACACGCCGCCCGGCACCGAGCCCGCCAGCTCCTCCGCCAGGCGGCGCGCCTGATGCACGTAGTTGTTCGAGTCTTTGTAGGGCGCGGCAGGCACGAGCCTGAGCTCCGCGCCCATCCCGAGGAGCGCGGAGCGCTTTTCGATCGCCTGCGTCTCCGGCATCACGATAATCGTCCGGACACCCAGCGCATTCCCGGCGAGGGTCAGGCCGATGCCGGTATTGCCCGCCGTACCCTCGACGACCGTGCCGCCCGTGCGCAGCACGCCGCGCCGGAACGCGTCCAGCAGGATGTACTTGGCCGCGCGATCCTTGACCGAACCGCCCGGATTCATGAACTCGGCCTTGCCGAAGATCGCGCAGCCGGTCTGCTCCGACGCGCACCGCAGCCGGATCAGCGGCGTGTTGCCGACGGCTTCGAGGAACGGGCGATCAATGTCAGCCGCCATGCGCGATTCATGATCGCGGCTGCGGCAACACGCGCAGGTACGACTTCAATGTTTTCCAGCCCTGCGGATACTTCTGCCGCGCCTGATCGTCGCTGACCGATGGCGGGATGATCACGTCCTCGCCCGGTTTCCAGTTCACGGGCGTCGCGAGATTGTGCTTCGCCGTGAGCTGCACCGAGTCGAGCAGCCGCAGGACCTCGTCGAAGTTGCGGCCGGTGCTCATCGGATAGGTGAGCATCGCCTTGACCTTACGGTCGGGACCGATCAGGAACACCGAGCGAACCGTCGCGTTGTCGGCGGGCGTGCGTTCCTTGGCGTTGCCGCTCGCGTTCGGATGCAGCATGTCGTAGAGCTTCGCGACCTTGAGCTCCGGGTCGCCAATCAGCGGGTAGTTGACGGCGTGGCCCTGCGTCTCCTGGATGTCCTTCACCCATCGCGCGTGATCGCCGACTGCATCCACACTGAGGCCGATGATCTTGCAGCGGCGCTTGTCGAACTCCGGCTTGAGGCCGGCCATGTAGCCGAGTTCGGTCGTGCAGACCGGCGTGAAGTCCTTGGGATGCGAAAACAGGATGACCCAGTGATCGCCGATCCAGTCGTGAAAACGAATCTGTCCTTCCGTCGTTTCGGCCGTGAAATCCGGCGCTTCGTCCCCGATGCGTAGTGGCATGTTGAATCTCCTGTGCGTCTTGTGGCGTCCCCGTCGATGTTCACCAGGATCCGGCCCCGCCGCTCTCGTGCCATTGGCACCGGGGCCGCCCGCGGTCACCCGTTCGGCATGCCCGTCGGCGCGGCATTCGCGTCCGGCGCAAGAATGCCCTTCCACGTGAGTTCGAGCCCGTTGCGCTTGCCTTTCGGAACGAGCTTCAGCCCTTCCGGCGAAATCGTCAGCATGTAGGGCGCGTCGTTCACGACGAGTTCGCGCTTCAGGGGTTTTTCGAGTTTTGTTGCCATGGATCCTCCATTTCCTCCGTAGTGTAGCGCCAAGACCCGGCGGGCGTGGCGGCTATTCCACGATCGCGAAATCCCAGAACGTGACGACTTTCACCGGCAGGGACGAACCGTCGTCAGCGCGGGCATTGAAGATCGGGGAGACCGACAGCCAGGATTGTGGATCAGCGGCGTCCGTGTGGTTGATGATGGTCCGGGTCGTGGTTCCGGTCAATCGTGGGTTGGTTTTCGGATCGAAAGGCCTGCAATCTACGTCGACGCCCGGGCAGCGGATCGTGAAACTCCGTGGGTCCCAGTCGAGCACTGTGCTGTTGCGGCTGCTCATGGGCGGCGAGCCGCAGTCATTCACCATGTCGCCGCTTTCGTTTGTGATCGTCCTCTCATCCGGGCTGGAGAAACGGATCGTGTAGGAGCCGTCGTCGGCGATCCGGATGTCGACCGTTGCAGGAACTTCCGC
>JAHFSF010000044.1:10237-13994 GCA_023265875.1 Gammaproteobacteria bacterium
CGCAGTCATTCACCATGTCGCCGCTTTCGTTTGTGATCGTCCTCTCATCCGGGCTGGAGAAACGGATCGTGTAGGAGCCGTCGTCGGCGATCCGGATGTCGACCGTTGCAGGAACTTCCGCAGAATTCTGCCCGGTCCAGTCATTGCTGTCGGTATAAGTCGCCGTGCAGGGGCCGTGTTCCCCCGTCATGTGCGCGACGCGGGTCAAGTGCCAGCGCCCGCCCTGGTTGACCGCGATCGTGGCCTGTCCGTTGCCGCGCTTGACGGTTACGGTCCGTTGCGCCTGTTCAGTGACGGTAATTCGCGAGGGCGGCTCGAAGTCCGTCCACGGATAGCTGTAACTGGATGCAAAGGTTTCGGTCCGCGAGATGGTCCCGGTCCAGGTACCGCATTTGCCGCCGCCGACCTGCAGCCAAGTGGCTGCGGCCTCCAGGAAGTCGTCCCGCGTCATCGGCGGCCGATCGGCGGTGCTGGTCGCGCCGCCGCGAAGACCAACGAATCCTTCATTGATCAGTTCGTCGGTGGACAGATGCTGAAGATATCCTGCCGTACCACGACCCGTGACCGCGGCCTGCTGAAGCTCGCCCATTTGCTTGAGATCCCTGTCATCAAACGACATTTGTGCTGGCGCCGTTTGCCGCCATCTCTGCGAGCGGTCGTGGCAGGCGTCGGTGCAGGAATTATTGTCCTCCTGATAATCACCACCGCGCGGCACCATGACAGTTCGCACATCGCGGATGCTTGAACACCGGCATCATCTTTGCGAACAGGTCGAGGGGGTCAGCAATCGTCGAACTGCCGCTAACTGGTTGCGCGCCCGCGAGCGGCAGCGCGACGGCCAGCACGACGGCCGCTGCGGCCTGTGTCAACGGGGAATACCACGCGGATTTACGCATGCGGGCGTCTGTCTAGTTACCGAGCTGGCGCTGGTAGTCCGCGGCGTCGAAATGACCCAGGGACGCCGCGATCAGGCCGTCGTCTCCGATCGTCCACTCCTCGTAGCCGCTGATGCGAACCCTGTTGCCGCTGCCACCGGGACGCGTGTTGGTCCCGATCAAGGTCCAGCGATAGATAAACCGGTCTCCTGCCCGCCCGAGCCCGTCCATCTGCACGACCATGTCGGGGAAATCGGACATGAATGACTGTGCAGCCGCGGCAATCGCCGATCGCCCGACCGACGGCGCGCCGCCATTTATCGTGAGCGAACCGTCGACACCAAAGAAGGACGCGACGTGGGATGCCTGGTGGCTGCACCACGCCGCCGTG
The DNA here is from genome assembly GCA_023265875.1 of Gammaproteobacteria bacterium. Taxonomy (GTDB): domain Bacteria; phylum Pseudomonadota; class Gammaproteobacteria; order Steroidobacterales; family Steroidobacteraceae; genus SCUD01. The sequence continues at coordinate 11,504 of JAHFSF010000044.1, forward strand.
TAACGAACCGCAAAGTCCCGCAGGTCTCTCTTCATGGTTTCTCAGGTCATCGGCGCCGAAGGCAAGCGACCCGATTATGCGCCGGCCAGACCTCGACGCCGCTACAATCTCTGCGATGCCTGCGACAATCGTTGAGCGCGCCATTGCGGATTATCAGAACGGCCGGTGGGCGGATGCGGAACTCGCCTGCGCCGACGTCCTGCGCAGAGATCCATCGAACCCGGATGCGTTGCAGATCCTCGGCAATATCCGCGCCCGGTCTGGCGACACCCGGGCCGCCGAACCACTGCTGGAACGGGCGCGCGACATTGCGCCTGGAAACATCTTCGTCCTGAACAGCCTGGGCGGTGTCTACGCTGCAAATGGACGGCTCCACGAGGCGCGCGCTGCGCTCGAGGCCGCACTTGCGATCGACAACCGCTTTCCCTGGGCGTTGCAGAATCTCGGCGCCCTGCTGGTCGAACTGGGCGACCGCGCCGGGGCGAGGCGATTGTTCGAACGCGCGCTGCAATTCCACGCCGACCATGCGGAGACGATCGCCTCGCTCGCAGATCTTGCCGAGCGCGAGCACCGCGTCGATGAGGCAACCCGGCTTGCGGAGAGGGCCGTCAGCGTTGCGCCGGCGTTGCCATTGGCGCAACTGGTGCTTGCTCGCTTGCAACTGCGCCGCGGAGATTTTGCCGAAGTCGAAACCGCCGTTGGCCGGCTGCTGAGGCAGGACAATTTGAGCGCCGGGAATCGCGCGGCAGCGCTCGGACTGCTTGGCGAGGCCTTGGACGGGCTTGGCCGATACCAGGACGCCTTCGTTTCGTTCGCCGCGGCCAATGACATCGAACGCAGGCTGCATGCGCAGCGATTCGCCGGCGCAGCCTCGGCCGTCTCCCTGGAGACGATCAGGCGGCTGACAGCGCTTGTGCAGACTGCGGATCGCGCGGCGTGGCAAAACGACAGCGTGGAAGTCGATCGTGAGCCGGTGTTTCTCGTCGGCTTCCCGCGGTCCGGCACGACCCTGCTCGACCAGGTGCTGGCTTCCCATCCCGACATCGACTTGCTCGAGGAGCGGGAGAGCCTTGTAGACAGCGTCGTGCCGCTGGTCATTGCCGAGGGAGCCCTCGACCGCTGGAGCACGCTGACAGCGCAGGAAATCGGCGAATTTCGCCGCAGCTACTGGCGGCGCGTCGAGGCGGGCCTCGGCCGTCCCTGCAGCCGGCCGGTGTTCGTCGACAAGCTGCCGCTCAACATCGTGCTGTTGCCGCTGATCTATCGGCTGTTTCCGCGCGCCAGGATCATCCTCGCGCTGCGCGACCCGCGCGATGTCGTGCTGAGCTGCTTCAAGAATCGCTTTGCGCTCAATCCGGCGATGTTTCAGTTCCTGTCGCTCGACACGACGGCGCGCTATTACGACGCGGTGATGCTGCTTGGCGAAACGACAACGACGCGATGGCCGCTGGCGGTGCATGCCCTGCGGTACGAGGATGTCGTAGGGGATTTCCGCGCGACGATCGGGGGCTTGCTGGAGTTCCTCGGGCTGGGCTGGACCGATGAGGTCGCGAACTATGGCGAGACGGCCAGGCGGCGCAAGCTCAGCACGCCGAGCGCAGCGCAGGTCGTGAAACCGCTTTATCGTTCATCGCTGGGAAAGTGGCGCCACTACGCCACCGAGCTGCACTCGGTCATGCCGATCCTCGAGCGATGGGTGCAGGCGTTTGGCTACGAATCTGCGTGATCGAAGGATCAGCTTCGCAGGGTCTTGCTGTATACAAAGAAAGTCTCATCGCGCACCCAGCCGAGCGACTCATAGAGCGACTGCGCGACGGCATTGGTCTTCGCCGTTGAAAGCTCCAGACGCGCAGCGCCGGTGCTTGCCGCGTGGGCCTCGGCCGCCAGCATCAGTGCCCTGCCGGCGCCGGTGCCGCGGGCCTCAGGGCTGACGAACAGGTCGTACAGCACATAGGTCGCTGCCGCCCTGACTGAGCAGAACGTCGGGTAGAGCTGACAGAATCCGATCACCGCCCCGGCGCCGGCCTCGGCAACGATGAGCACGGACTCATCGCGCTGCAGCCGCTCCTGAATGAACCGTCGGCACAGCGCGGGGTCGGCGGGTTGCCTGTAGAACTGCCGGTATGCGTCGAACAGCGTCGCGACGGCGTCCAGGTCCTCGGGTGTCGCGGGTCTTGTGGAAATCCGGTTCATGGGCTCACCTGCGCGGGCCGCGCCGCTTGAAGAACTGGATCTCACGTTCGTGCTGCTCGGCAGCGGCGCGGCTCGAAAACGTCCCGAGGTTCCTGCGCTGGCCGGTTGCTGCGTTCACGCTGCGTGAATAGAGCCGGTACCTGCCGGGGCCGAGTTTTCGGATCATTGATCGACTCCTATGCCTGTGACCTAGCGAATGCTCGTGAAATCCCGCGACCTCTAACGCCCGCGTTGAGCGGCCGGGCGATATGAACTGGATGCTCGCACTTTATCCCTCACCGGCCGCTGCAACCGGTTG
>JAHFSF010000188.1 GCA_023265875.1 Gammaproteobacteria bacterium
GTGCAGATCCGCGGCGCCAACGTCACTGCGGGCTACTACCAGGCTCCCGAGGTGAATGCAGCCGGCTTCACGGCCGATGGCTGGCTGCGCACCGGGGACCTGGGTTTCTGGCATGAGAGCGATCTCGTCATCGCCGGCCGCGCGAAGGAGATCATCTTCGTCAATGGCCAGAATTACTTCCCGCACGACCTCGAGGCCATCCTGCAGCATGCGACCGGACTCGAACTGGGCAAGGTCGCGGCGGCGGGCTGCCGGCCGGCCGGCACCGACACCGAACAGCTCGTGCTGTTCGTGCTGCATCGTGGTCCGCTCCCTGATTTCCTGCCGGTCGCGCGCGAGGCCGCGCGACTCGTCAACGAGCATGCCGGGCTTGAGGTGGCGCAGCTCGTGCCGATCCACCGGATGCCGAAGACGACCAGCGGAAAGATCCAGCGAGTTGCGCTGGTGGAGTCGCTGCTGGCCGGGGAGTTCGACACCGAGATGTCGCAACTGGCGCGGTTGCGCGCGGCGGCGCAGCCGGCCGGCGCCCCGGCCATGGGGGAAATCGAGGGCCGCATCCAGGCCATCATCGACGAACTGCTGCCTGGAAAACGCGTGGACCCGGATGACAACCTGTTCGAGGCCGGCACGAGTTCACTGGCGCTGGTCCAGATCCATGAGCGCATCGACCGCGAATTTCCAGGACAGGTCGAATTGTCCGAGCTCTTCGATTATCCGACCATCAGGCAACTCGCGGCCCACCTGCAACGCAAGCTCGCCGGCGAATCAGTCTGAACCCGAGGTCACCTCGATCCGCGCGGGTTCGTCGCCGCGCTCGCGGATGCGCCTGACTTTCCAGCGCCGATAGCTCCAAAGCCAGTCGGCCGGGTGCTCGCGCGTCAAGGCCTCGACATGCCGCGCAAAGCGCTCGATGACCGCGCCCTGCGGCAACTCCTCGCCCGCCGCCGCGAGCGGCTCGAATGTCACGCTGTAGTGGCCGCGGGATTCGCGGCGAACCGCAAGGTAGTAGACCGCCATCTTTGCGACCCGCGCGATCGCCTCCGGACCCAGGTAGAAGGCCGTGTCCTGGCCGAAGAAATCCGTGAAGTACCGGACCGAGGCCGATACCGGGTCCTGGTCGGCGACCATGGCGACGATCCTGGCCTGGCGGCGATCGCGCAGCACGCGCATCAGCAGGCGCTTGGCCGGGATCATCCGGGCGCCGAAGCGGGAACGGATGGTCAGGAACAGCCGATCGCCCCAGCGGCCATGCAGCGGCTTGTAGGCCGCCTGGACCGGATGGCCCATGCCGGTCGACAGCGCGAGCAGCGTCCATTCCCAATTGCAGTTATGCGAGGTCACGACGACGATGGACTGCCCGGCGTCGAGCGCGGACCTCGCCGGCCCCGCGTCGACCAGCGTGATCCGTTCGCCGATCTCGCGCTCGCTGATCGATACGGCCTTGATGATCTCGACGCTGACATCGGTGAAATTCCGGTAGAAAGCGCGGCGTGTGGCCCGGATCCAGGCGGCATCCTGGCCCGGAAAGCAGCGGCTCAACTGCAGATTGACGACCCTGCGGCGGTAGCGGAAGACGTGCTCCGCAAGCCAGGCGAGCACATCGGCGATGCGGTACCAGGCCGGCAGGGGCAGCGCCGCGATCAGGGAGAGCCAGAACGGAATTCGCTCGAATGGCTGGCGGTGCTCGAGGTCAGCGGGCCGGCGGTGCTTGCGGGTCTTGCGCGGTCGCGGCATTCCGCGCCGAAGCTTAACCGATCGGTTGGCGTTTATCTGCCGGCCACCTGCCAGTAAGATGCGGGCATGCCGCCCACTCATGCCATCCGCTGCGTTGGTGCTGCAATCGGGACCTGAACCATGACTGGTGACCTCAAGTACCTGGGGCATTACATCGGCGGCCGGCACGTGGCGGGCGGTTCCGGGCGCTCTGCGCCTGTTTACAACCCGGCGCTCGGCGTCGCAACGACGCAAGTGGCGTTCGCCTCGGCGGCCGAAACGCGCGCAGCGATCGCTGCAGCCGCTGCCGCATTGCCGGAATGGTCCGACACCCCGGCTCTGCGCCGCGCGCGCGTCCTGTTCCGCTTCCGCGAACTGGCCGAACAGCGTACCGACGACATCGCCTCGCTGCTGACGCGCGAGCATGGCAAGGTGTTGTCGGACGCGCGCGGCGAAGTCACGCGCGGGTTGGAGATCGTCGAATTCGCCTGCGGCATCCCGCACCTGCTGAAAGGCGAATACAGCGACGCAGTCGGGCGTGGCATCGACAGCTGGTCATTGCGCCAGCCGGTCGGCGTCTGCGCCGGCATCACGCCGTTCAACTTCCCGGCGATGGTGCCGATGTGGATGTTTCCGGTCGCGATCGCCTGCGGCAATACCTTCGTACTGAAACCCTCCGAGAAGGATCCGGGATGCCCGATGCTGCTGGCGGAATTGCTGACCGAAGCCGGAGCGCCGCCTGGCGTGCTGAATGTCGTCAATGGCGATCGCGAGGCGGTCGACACGTTGTTGACCGATCCGGGCATCGGCGCGGTGAGTTTTGTCGGTTCGACACCGGTGGCTGAACACGTGTTCCGGACCGGCTCGGCCCACGGCAAGCGCGTGCAGGCCCTCGGCGGTGCGAAGAACCACATGGTCGTCATGCCGGATGCTGATGTCGCGGGGGCCGCGCACGCGCTGGCGGGCGCCGCCTACGGCTCCGCGGGCGAGCGCTGCATGGCGATATCGGTGGCAGTCGCGGTCGGAGACGCCGGCGACCGGCTGGTCGAGGCCATGAAAGCCGAGCTGGCGGCGATTCGCGTGCTCCCCGGCATGGCCGAGGGCGCGGACATGGGGCCGCTGGTCACGCGCGCGCACCTCGAGCGCGTGCTGGGATACGTGGCAACCGGCGTCGAGGAAGGTGCAAAACTCGTCGTAGACGGCCGCCGCCATCGGGTCCCTGGGCACGAGCGTGGATTCTTCATGGGTCCGGTGCTGTTCGATGAAGTGACGCCCGCGATGCGCATCTACCGCGAGGAAATCTTCGGCCCGGTGCTCGTCGTCGTGCGCGTGCCGGATCTCGCCTCGGCACTCGAGCTGATCAATCGGCATGAATACGGTAACGGCACGGCCATTTTCACGCGTGACGGCGGCGTCGCGCGCGAGTTCTGCCGCCAGGTATCCGCCGGCATGATCGGCGTCAACGTGCCGATTCCGGTCCCGATGGCTTTTCACAGTTTCGGCGGCTGGAAGCGCTCGCTGTTCGGCCCGCTGCATATCCACGGTCCGGATGGCGTTCGCTTCTATACCCGGCTCAAGACCGTCACGGCGCGCTGGCCCAGTAGCTCGAAGGGCGCCGAATTCACGATGCCGACGATGACGTGATGCAGGGTCTCATGATGCAGGCGCCGCTGCTGATCACGTCGATCATGCGGCATGCCGAACGCGTCAACGGAAGAGTCGAAGTTGTCTCGGTCACCGCCGAGAATCCGCGTCATCGCTGCACGCTCGGCGACGTGTTCCGCCGCGCGCGCCAGCTCGCCAACGCCCTGGTCACCGCCGGCGTGCAGCCGGGTGATCGCATCGCGACGCTGGCCTGGAACGACTACCGGCACCTCGAGCTGTACTACGCCGTTTCCTGCGCCGGCGCGATCCTGCACACGCTGAACCCGCGCCTCTACCCCGAGCAGATCGCCTACATCGCCAATCACGCTGGCGACCGCCTGCTGTTCGCCGACCTGACGCTGATGCCGCTCGTTGAAAAACTGCGGCCGTCGCTGAAGTCGGTCGAACGGATTATCGTGCTCAGCAATGAATCGTATGAGCCGTTCATCGCCGGTCAACCCGACACCTTTGACTGGCCGGAGCTGGATGAACGCACCGCAAGCTCGTTGTGCTACACCTCGGGCACGACCGGCAACCCGAAGGGCGTGCTGTACGATCACCGCTCGACTGTCCTGCACAGTTATGGCTCGGCGCTCGTCGATACGATGGGTCTTGGCCGGCGCGACACGATCCTCGCCGTCGTACCGATGTTCCATGCCAATGCCTGGGGCCTGCCCTACGCCGCGCCGATGGTCGGCGCGAAGATCGTATTTCCCGGCCCGAAAATGGGCGACGGCGCGACGCTCGCCGCACTGATCAGCGAGGAGAAAGTCACGCTGGCAGCCGGCGTGCCGACCGTGTGGCAATTGCTGCTGGATTACGCGCGCGAACACGACATCGTGCTCGATTCACTGCAGCGGGTGCTGGTCGGCGGTTCCGCCTGCCCGCTTTCGATCATGAACGAGTTCCGCGACCGGCATGGCGTCTGGACCATCAACGCATGGGGCATGACCGAAATGAGCCCGCTCGGGACGGCGAACTCGCAGCCACCCGGCTACACCAAGCTGAGCGCAGCAGAACAGGACGCGTTGCGGCTCCGCCAGGGACGCCCGGTCTTCGGC
>JAHFSF010000004.1 GCA_023265875.1 Gammaproteobacteria bacterium
GCGCCCAGCGCGATTACGGGGCCGCCGCTTACGACGCAGCGGGCACCAGCCGCCGAACCGGCAGGTGAGGTGCCGGCCGGTCGGTCGACCCAGTCGCTCGACGGTCCCGCTGCAACTCTGTTCGCCACCGATCCTTGCGGCGGCGGCTATTGCCGGCCTCAGCGCGCCGGCGCCGCGCGAGCGCTGTTGAACAGGTGCGCGACTTCGCCATGGTCGCGCCGTTCGCGGAAATCACCGTGGGTAAAGTCGGAGACGACGCGGCGCCAGAACTGCACTGCGTCCGCGTTGCGGGCCTGTTCCGCGATCGTCCAGTCGCCCGCAAAGCGCGCGAACAACAGCAGCGCAGCGCTGCGGCCGACTCCCAACCGGCGAAACGGCTGGCGGACGAAGAATTCGCTCAGGCGGTAATGCCGCGCGCGATCGCCTTGTGCGGCTGCATCGCGCTGGACCAGCGCGAATCCTGCGGGCCTGTCTTCGCGCAGGATCACGAACACCAGCGACCGGTCATCGCGGAACCAGCTCTGCACGAGTTCGGTCGCGCTCTGGCCGGTGACGGCGAGCGAAGGAAATACGCCCGTGTGGCCGGCACCCAGGTCGGCGAGATATTCACCGTAGGTCCGCTCAATCCACTCGCGGTCGAGTTGCGAGGCTCGCGCCTCGCGCAGGCTGATCGCCATTTCGAAATCCGGAAAAGGAATCGGCCGGAAGGAAGGCCGCGGTTGTCGCCGCGCCATCCGTCCGGCCGATTGGCCATTACGCCGTCAGGACTCAGGGCTTCGGCGCAGCTTCCGCCGGAGCTTCGGTCGTCGCAGCGGCATCCGCCGGAGCTTCGGTCGTCGCAGCGGCATCCGCCGGAGCCTCGGCAGCCGGAGCCGCTTCGGTCGCGGCAGGAGCGGCTTCTTCAGCCGCCGGAGCAGCTGCTTCCTGCTTAGCACCGCAGGCACCCAACAGAAGGGCAACCGCAATGGCGCCCCAGATCTTTGCATTCATCGTCAGTTACCCCAGGTTCGTTCAGTGAGAAGAAAAGATGAGAACCGCGTCGAAAACATCGCTTTTTTGAGGTTCGCTGCCTCGTCGCGTTTGCGGATTTTAGCGGTATTGCGGCAGATATGAAAGGTCGCAGAATTGCGACAGGCCAGCCACCGGGGCAACCGGCGTGGCCAATCGCGCCGCCAACCGCTACGCTTTCCTGCCTTGGCTGACCGGAGCGGCGATGACGCAGGCAGTGCTCGGGACGTTGTACGGCGACCACTTGCGGGAGCTCTGCGCCCGGGCGGATCGGGTGCTGGCCGACCACGGCTTCGACGGCCTCATCGTCGGCTCGGGCGGTCTCCGGTACCAGTACCTGGATGACAACAGCTACCCTTTCAAGCCCAACCCCCGCTACGCCGCCTGGATCCCCGATGCCACGCCCGACTGTTTCGTGACCTACCGGCCTGGGAGCCGTCCGTGGCTGGTATTCCACCAGCCCGACGACTACTGGTACCTGCCGCCCTCGGTACCGACGGGCTACTGGGTCGCTGCCTTTGACCTGCAGGTCGTGCGGTCGCCCGGTGAGCTTGGCCGGTTGCTGGGGGCAGGCGGTCGCTGGGCCGTGCTCGCGGAGCCGTCCGCCGCGACCGCCGGCCTGGGCGACCATGACCCGGCGGGCCTGGCCATGGAATTCGATTACGCCCGGGCCGCCAAGACACCCTACGAAATCGAGTGCATGGCCCAGGCCTCAGTGCTCGGCGCGCGGGCCCACCGGGCAGCCGAAGCCGCGTTCCGGGCTGGCGCATCCGAGTACGAAATCCACCTCGCGTACTGCCAGGCCGCAGGCGCCCGCGAGGAGGAACTGCCCTACAACAACATCATTGCCTTCAATACCCATGCGGCCGTGCTGCATTACCAGCACCTGGACCGGCAGCGGCCGAACGCCACGCGTTCCTTTCTGATCGACGCCGGCGCCAGGTATGCAGGCTACTGCTCCGACATCACGCGGACTCATGCCGCCGGGCCAGGCGAGTTTCATGCCCTGATCGCCGCCCTCGACACGGTGCAGCAGTCGCTGGCCGACCGCGTGCGGCCCGGCACCGACTACCGCGAGATTCACCTGGCCGCCCATCGCGAGATCGCCGGGATCCTGGTCCGGCACGGCATCGTCGCCGGAACGCCCGAGGCGGCATTCGAGACCGGCCTGACATCGGTGTTCTTTCCGCATGGCATCGGCCATCTGTTGGGCCTGCAGGTGCACGATGTGTGCGGTCTGGCCGCCGGGCCACAGGGCGGTACGCGGCCCCGCCCTGCCGGACATCCGTACCTGCGCCTGACGCGCGACCTCGAGGCAGGCTTTGTCGTGACGATCGAGCCTGGCATCTATTTCATCGACTCGCTGCTCGCGGCGGCCGCTGCCGACGGGCGCGGCCGCGCAATCGACTGGAAGCGCGTCGAGGCGCTGAAGCCCTGCGGCGGCATCCGGATCGAGGACAACGTGGTGGCCGGCGCGGGCGCGCCGCGCAACCTGACGCGCGAGGCCTTTTCGGCGACGGCCTGAGATCAGCGCTGGCTAATTAGCGCTGTCGTAGAGGTCAGCGCTGTCGTAGCAGGTCGCGGATCTCCGTCAGCAGCACTTCCTCACGCGGTGGCGGCGGCGCAGCGGCGGCGGGCGGCTTCTTCAGCTTGTTGATTCCCTTGAGCGCCATGAAGATCGCGAACGCAATGATCAGGAAGTCGATCAGTGCCTGGATGAACTGGCCGTACATGAGCGTCACCGGCTCGCCGGTCTTGGCATCGGTACCGAGCGCAACGCCCAAACCGGAGAAATCAATGCCGCCCATGAACCAACCGATCGCCGGCATCAGGACCGCACCGACCAGTGCCGACACGATCTTGCCGAAAGCCGCACCGATGATGATGCCGACGGCCATGTCGACGACGTTGCCCTTCATGGCAAATTCCTTGAATTCCTGCGCGAGACTCATGGTCGCCCCCTTGTGATACCGGTACCGGACACGGGCTAGGCTAACAAAAAAAAGCCGGCGATGACCCCGGCTTTTCCATGGCGACCAAGCGGCCCGCCGCAAGGCGTGGCCAATAGGTTTGGAAACCGTCAGCCAGCGGCCGCCTTGCGGCGGCGCGGCTTCTTCTCTGCCGCTGCTTTTTCGCCGGCAGCGACCTTATTCGCCGCGGGCCGGCGCTTGGCCTTGCCCTTGGCAGGCCTGGCAACCGGCGCCGGGGGCGGCAAGGCTTCGCCTTCGACCAGCTGCAGCAACGCCATCGGCGCGGAATCGCCCGGACGCGACTCCATCTTCAGGATGCGGGTATAGCCGCCGGCACGGGCGCGGAAGCGCGGTCCGATGTCGCCAAACAGCTTTTCGACCAGCTGCGTGTCGCGCAGCCGGGACAGCGCGCGGCGGCGGCCGGCCTGCGAATCGTTCCTGCCAAGCGTGATCAGCGGCTCGACCACGCGACGCAGCTCCTTGGCCTTCGGCAGCGTCGTGCGGATGGTCTCCTCGCGCAGCAGCGCGACGGCCATGTTGCGCAGCAGCGCCTTGCGATGGGAGCTGTTCCGCGACAGCTGGCGGCCGGACAGTTGATGGCGCATTTAGCTTGGATCTCCGCGTCCGGCTCAGGCCGAGCGCAACTCGTCTTCGCGACGCAGCGAGGCAGGCGGCCAGCCGTCGATGCGCATGCCGAGCGTCAGCCCATGGCTCTCGAGGACTTCCTTGATTTCGGTCAGCGACTTCTTGCCGAGATTCGGCGTGCGCAGCAGTTCGACTTCGGTGCGCTGCACCAGGTCGCCGATGTAGTGGATATTCTCCGCCTTCAGGCAGTTGGCGCTCCTGACCGTCAGCTCAAGCTCGTCCACCGGGCGCAGCAGGATCGGATCCGGCAGCGGGCCGGAGTCGCGGTTCGGCGATTCACCCTGCCCTTCGAGGTCGACGAATACCGTCAACTGTTCCTTCAGGATGCCGCCGGCGCGACGGATCGCTTCATCCGGGTTGATCGTGCCGTTGGTCTCGATGTCGATGATCAGCTTGTCGAGGTCGGTGCGCTGCTCGACGCGCGCGGACTCGATCGCATAAGTCACGCGCCGAACGGGCGAGAATGACGCGTCGAGCTGCAGGCGGCCGATCGGCCTGCTCTGTTCCTCGAACTCGAGGCGCTGCACCGCCGGCCGGTAGCCGCGGCCGCGCTCGATCTTCAGGTTCATCGCCAGTTCGATGGGCTTGTTGAGGTTTGCAATCACCAGCTCCGGATTGACGATGACGACGTCATGATCAACCTGGATGTCGCCGGCAGTGACCGGACCCGGGCCCTTCCTCTGCAGGCGCAGCTCGACCGAGTCGCGCGTATGCATCTCGATCGCGATCGACTTGAGGTTCAACAGGACGTCAACGACATCCTCCTGCACGCCCTCGATGCTGGTGTACTCGTGCAGCACGCCCTCGATCTCGACCTCGGTCACCGCGCAACCGGGCATCGAGGAAAGCAGCACGCGCCTGAGCGCGTTGCCGAGCGTGTGGCCGAAGCCGCGCTCGAACGGCTCGATCACGATGCGGGCCTGCCGCGCCGCGGTCTCGGTGACCTTGACGGAGCGGGGCTTGAGGAATTCCGTGGCGGAGCCTTGCATTGCCGTCACCTGTTACTTCGAGTAAAGCTCGACGACGAGATTTTCGTTGATGTCGGGCAGGATCTGATCGCGGTCCGGCAGCGCCTTCAGCGTGCCGCTGAACTTCTTGTCATCCACCTCGACCCATTCCGGAAGGCCGACCTGCGTCGCAATCGCGAGCGCCGCGGCGATCCGGGCCTGGGCGCGGGCCTTCTCGCGCACCGCGATCAGGTCGCCGGCCTGGCACTGGTAGGACGGCACGTTGACCGTCTCGCCATTCACTTCGATGGCCTTGTGTCCGACCAGCTGGCGCGCCTCGGCGCGCGTCGCGGCGAAACCCATGCGATAGACGACGTTGTCGAGCCGGCTCTCGAGGAAACGCAGCAGGTTCTCTCCGGTCGAGCCCGAGCCGCCCGCCGCCTTGGCGTAATAAGTGCGGAATTGCCGCTCCAGCACACCGTACATGCGGCGCAGCTTCTGCTTCTCCCTCAGCTGTATGCCATAGCCGGACAGCCGCGTGCGGCGATCGCCCTTGATGCCGCCTGGCGGCACTTCGAGCTTGCACTTGCTTTCGAGCGGCTTGACACCGCTCTTCAGGAACAGGTCAGTGCCCTCGCGACGCGAGAGCTTGCACTTCGGACCCAGGTATCTGGCCATGATTCGGTGGACCTCAGACCCGCCGCTTCTTCGGCGGGCGGCAGCCGTTGTGCGGGATCGGTGTCACGTCGGCGATGCTGGTCACCTTCAGTCCACAGGCGTTCAGGGCCCGCACGGCAGACTCGCGGCCCGGCCCGGGACCCATCACCTTGACCTCGACGGTGCGCAGGCCGTGCTCCTGCGCGGCGACGCCGGCCTTCTCGGCGGCGACCTGCGCGGCGAACGGCGTGCTCTTGCGCGAGCCGCGAAAACCGGAACCGCCCGACGTCGCCCAGGCCAGCGTATTGCCCTGGCGGTCGGTGATCGTGACGATCGTGTTGTTGAACGAGGCGTGGACGTGCGCGATGCCATCGGACACCTGGCGCTTCGCCTTCTTGCGTGTCTTCGCGGCGGCCGGTGTTTCCTGCTTCTGTTCGGCCTTCTGCTCGACGTTCTGTTCGGCCTTCTGCTCGGTCTTCTGTTCGCTCATGTCCTGCTCAGGTCTTGCCTACCGCTACGTTGGTCTTGATCGCGGCGCGGCGCGGGCCCTTGCGCGTGCGGGCATTGGTGCGCGTGCGCTGGCCGCGGACCGGAAGGCCCTTGCGATGGCGGATGCCGCGATAGCAGCCGAGGTCCATCAGGCGTTTCAGGCTCATCGAGTTCTCGCGGCGCAGGTCGCCTTCGACCATGAAGCGCGCGACGTGCGTGCGCAACTGGTTGACCTCGGCCTCGGTCAGGTCGCGGACCTTGGTCGAGGGATCGACACCGGCTGCCTTGCAGACCATCGCGGCCCGCGACGGCCCGATGCCATAGACGTGCGTCAGCCCGATGACGACGTGCTTGTTGACGGGAATGTTGATGCCGGCGATACGCGCCATTGCTACCGACCCCTGAGCCGCGGAAAACGCGGCAGCATACGTGAAAATGCCGATGTCAGCAAGATTGCGGACCCCCTGCGACTCAACCCTGACGCTGCTTGTGGCGGGCGTCCGACGAGCAGATCACCCGCACGACACCGCGGCGCCGGACGATCCTGCAGTTCTTGCAGATCTTCCTGACCGATGGACGAACCTTCATCTATCACTCCCGGACGGCACGGCCATCCTCAGCGCGGCGCGCCGCTGCGGCCGAGGCCGCGCAGGTTTGCCTTCTTCATCAGGCCCTCATACTGGTGCGACATCAGGTGCGCATGCAGCTGGGCCACGAAATCCATGACAACCACGACGATGATCAGCAATGACGTGCCGCCGAAGTAAAACGGTACCCGGCCGTACGACATCAGGATCTCCGGCAGCAGGCAGACCAGCGTCACATACAGCGCACCCCAGACCGTCAGTCGTGTCAGCACCTTGTCGATGTACTCACCCGTCTGCTGCCCGGGCCGTATGCCCGGGATGAATGCGCCGCCCTTCTTCAGGTTCTCGGCGGTCTCCCGCGAGTTGAATACCAGCGCCGTATAGAAGAAACAGAAGAAGATGATCAGGCTGCCGTAGATCAGCAGGTGCAGCGGCTGGCCCCAACCGAGCGCAGCGGCAACATTCTGCAGCCAGCTCGCGCCCTGTCCGGTGCCGAAGAAACTCGCCAGCGTGGCCGGGAATAGCAGCAGCGACGAGGCGAAGATCGGCGGGATCACGCCGGACATGTTCAGCTTGAATGGCAGGTGGCTGGTCTGCCCAGCGTACATGCGCCGGCCGACCTGGCGTTTCGCGTAATTGACCGGGATGCGGCGCTGGCCGCTCTCGACGAACACGCAGAATGCCGTCACTGCGCCGATCAGCAGCAGCAGCAGGATCGCGAATGCGGGATTCATCTCGCCGGAACGCACCTGCTCGAGCGTGCCGCCGATCGCCGCCGGCAGGCCCGAGATGATTCCGGAAAGAATCAGCATCGAGATGCCGTTGCCGATACCGCGCTCGGTGATCTGCTCGCCGAGCCACATCAGGAACATCGTACCCGTGGTCAGCGTCAGGATCGCCGGAATCACGAACGACCAGAAACCCGGGTTGATGACGACGCCCTGATTGGTGAACGCGGTCGCGGCCGCGTAGCTCTGGAACAGCGCCAGGCAAACGGTGAAATAGCGCGTCCACTGCGTGATCTTGCGCCGGCCCGACTCGCCTTCCTTCTTGATCGCCGCCATCGACGGCACCACGACCGCCATCATCTGCAGGATGATCGACGCCGAGATGTATGGCATCACGCCCATCGCGAAGATCGACAGGCGCGACAGCGCGCCGCCCGAGAACATGTTGAACAGCCCGAGGATGGTGCCTTCCTGCCGGTCGAACAGCCGTGCCAGCGCGGCCGGGTCGATTCCCGGCACCGGCACGAAGGTGCCGATACGGTAAACAACCAGTGCGCCAAGCAGGAACAGCAGCCGATGGCGCATCTCGGTGTAGCGCGTGACTTCACCTAGTGCGAGAGCCGCATTGCCTGCCGTCGTGGTCATCGTCGTCTGTCCCGCGTGCAGCCTCAGGCCGCGGCGCCCTCCTCGATCTTGCCGCCGGCCTCAAGGATCGCGGCACGCGCGCCTCTGGTCGGAACCACGGCCGGGCCGCGCAACGTCACGGCGCGCGTGATCTTGCCGGACAGGATCACTTTTGCGCGTTCCGTTCGGGCAGGCACGACGCTCGCTGCAATCAGCGCTGCGAGGTCGATCAGCTCCGCTTTCACCTTGACCAGGTCGGTCAGGGTGACTTCCGCGCGGGTCCTGTGCATGGCCGAGCGGAAGCCCACCTTTGGCAGGCGCCGCTGCAGCGGCACCTGGCCGCCTTCGAAACCGATCTTGTGGTAGCCGCCCTTGCGCGCCTTCTGGCCCTTGCCGCCGCGGCCGCAGGTCTTGCCCTGGCCTGCGGATGCTCCGCGCCCGACGCGCAGGCGCAGCTTCTTGCTGCCCGGTCCCGGCTTCAGCGTATTCAGTCGCATCTCATCGCTCCTTGGTGCCTTCAGGCCGGTTCGACGGCCAGCAGGTGCTGCGCCACACGGATCATGCCGCGCACTGCCGGCGTGTCCTCGACGACCTTGATGTCGCGGATGCGTCGCAGCCCGAGGCCATGCACCGAGGCACGGATGTTCCGCAGCTGCCCATGCACGCTGCCATTCAGCGTCACCTTCAGGCGTGGTTTGTTCATCGCGTTCAGCCCGTGATCTCTGCGAGGGTCTTGCCGCGCTTCGCCGCGATCCGCTCCGGCGTGGCAATCCGCGAGAACGCGTCGAATGTCGCGCGCACCACGTTGATCGGGTTGCGCGAGCCGTAACTCTTCGCCAGCACGTTGCGCACACCTGCGCATTCGAACACCGCGCGCATGCCGCCGCCGGCGATGACGCCGGTGCCGTCCGAGGCCGGCTGCATGTGCACGCGTGTCGTGCCATGCCGGCCCTGGATCGCATAATGCAAGGTGTCGCTGCGCAGCGGCACATTGGTCATGTTCTTGCGCGCCTGCTGCATCGCCTTGGCGATGGCGGTCGGCACTTCGCGCGCCTTGCCATAGCCAAAACCGACGCGGCCAGCCCCGTCGCCAACCACCGTCAGCGCGGTGAAGCCGAACTGCCTGCCGCCCTTGACGACCTTGGCGGTACGGTTGACCGTGACCAGCTTCTCGATCAGGTCGTCGCCGGATGAGGACCTTTCCACTCGTGCCATTGCGCTTCCCCTGGAATCAGAACTTGAGGCCGGCCTCGCGGGCCGCCTCGGCAAGCGCCTTCAGGCGCCCGTGATACTTGAAACCCGAACGATCGAAGGCCACCGAGGTGATGCCGGCCGCCTTGGCGCGCTCGGCGATCGCGCGGCCGACAGCGGCTGCGGCAACGGCGTTGCCGGTGCCTTTCAATCCGCTCGCGACTTCGTCCTGCACGGTCGAGGCAGCGACGAGCACACGGGCGCCGTCCGGCGTCGTCACCTGGGCATAGATGTGCCGTGGCGTGCGGTGCACCGTCAGACGCGCCGTTCCGATCTCGCGGATCTTGGCCCGCGCGCGGGTCGCGCGCCGCAGGCGCCTGTCCTTCTTGGTGAGCTGTGCCACAGGAACCTCCGAACTACTTCTTCTTGCCTTCCTTCATGACGATCTTTTCGCCGGCGTGGCGCACGCCCTTGCCCTTGTAGGGCTCGGGCGGACGGTAGCCGCGGATCTCCGCCGCAACCTGGCCAACCTGCTGCCGGTCGATGCCCTTGATGACGATCTCAGTCTGGCTCGGCGTCTCCATCGTGATACCGTCGGGCACCGCGTAGCTGACCGGGTGCGAGTAACCAAGCGTCAGATTCAGGTTCTTGCCCTGCATCGCCGCGCGGTAACCGACGCCGACCAGTTCGAGCTTGCGCTCGTAGCCCCTGGTGACGCCCGCAACCATGTTCGCCAGGTGCGCCCGCGTCGCACCGGCGGTCGCGACCCGTGCCGACGAGTCCTGGCCCCCGGCGACGCCGACCTGCAGCTGCTGCTCCTGCTGCGCAATCGTGATTCCGCGCGCGAGTCGCAGCGTCAGCGATCCCTTCGCGCCCTTCACGGTCACCGAGTCGGCTGCAAGCGTGGCATTGACGCCTTGCGGCAGTTTGACCGGCAACTTGGCAATTCTGGACATGATCCGCGCTCCTCAGGCCACGACGCACAGCACTTCGCCGCCCTGGCCAGCGCGGCGTGCCTCGCGGTCGGTCATCACGCCGGCCGGCGTCGATACGATCGCAATACCGAGGCCGCCCAGCACCTTCGGCAGGTCATCCTTGCCACGATACAGGCGCAGGCCGGGCCGCGAAGTGCGCTCGAGGCGCTCGATCACCGGCTTGCCGGCGTGGTACTTCAGCGCAATCGAGAGCGTCGTCCGCCCGCCGTCCTTGCGGACCGCAAAGTCGGCGACATAGCCCTCTTCCTTCAACACGCGGACGATCGCGAGCTTGATGCGCGAGGACTGCACCGAAACCTCCGCCTTTCCGGCCGTCTGGCCATTGCGAATACGGGTCAGCAGGTCCGCGATCGGGTCGGTCATGCTCATTTCGTGTCGCTCCTCACCAGCTCGCCTTGCGCAGCCCGGGTACGTCGCCGCGCATCGTCGCCTCGCGCAGCTTGACCCGCCCAAGGCCGAATTTCCGGTAATTGCCACGCGAACGCCCGGTGATGGCACACCGGTTGCGCTTGCGCGCCGGGCTCGCGTCGCGTGGCTGCTTCTGCAGCGCCTCGATCGCGGCCATGCGGTCTTCCTGCGACGCCTTCGGGTCGCGGATCTGCTCTTTCAGCAGCGCGCGCTTCGCAGCGTACTTCTTCACCACTTTCGCGCGGCGTTTCTCGCGCTCGATCATGCTGGTCTTCGCCATCGGTCACTTCCTGAACGGAAAATTGAAGGCCTCAAGCAGCGCCCGGCCTGACTTGTCGTCGCGCGCGCTGGTCGTGATCGTGATATCCATGCCGCGCAGCTGGTCGATCTGGTCGTATGCGATCTCGGGGAAGATGATCTGTTCCTTGACCCCGAAGCTGTAATTTCCCTGGCCGTCGAACGAACGCGGGTTGACCCCGCGGAAGTCCCGGATGCGGGGCATCGCGACATTGATCAGGCGGTCCAGGAACTCGTACATGCGCGCACCGCGCAGCGTGACCATGCAGCCGACGGCCAGACCCTCGCGGATCTTGAACGTCGCGACCGACTTGCGGGACTTGCGCACCGCGGGTTTCTGGCCCGTGATCTTGGCAAGGTCCGCGGTCGCCGCATCCATGACCTTCTTGTCGGCGACTGCCTCGCCGACCCCCATGTTCACCGTGATCTTGGTGATGCGCGGCACCTGCATGTCGTTCACGAGGCCGAGATCCTGGCGGAGCTTCGGCATCACGACCTCGCGGTAGTGCTTGTGCATCCTCGCTGTTGCGGACATCTCTCCGGTCTCCACTGTCAGGCGTCAACCACTTCGCCGTTGGATTTGAAAAAACGGACCTTGCGGCCGTCCTCGAGCGATTTCAGGCCGACGCGATCGGCCTTCTTCGTCACGGGGTTCCACAGCGCCACGTTGGAAGCGTGCAGTGAGGCTTCCCTCTGCACGATCGCGCCGGTCACGCCGCGCGACGGGTTCGGCCGCTGGTGCTTCTTGACCATGTTGACGTTCTCGACGACCACGCGGCCGTTGTCGAGGACATTGACGACCGTGCCCGTGCGGCCCCTGTCGCGCCCTGTCGTAACAACCACCGTATCGCCCTTGCGTATCTTTCTCATAAGACTTCCGGCGCGAGCGAAATGATCTTCATGAATTGCACGTTGCGCAGCTCGCGAGTCACCGGCCCGAATATGCGGGTCCCGATCGGCTCGAGCTTGTTGGTCAACAACACTGCCGCGTTGCCGTCGAACCGGATCAGCGACCCGTCCGGGCGGCGTACCCCGCTGCGCGTGCGCACGACCACGGCATCGTAGACCTCGCCTTTCTTGACCTTGCCGCGCGGAATGGCGTCCTTGATGCTGACCTTGATGACGTCACCGACCGCGGCGTAGCGACGCTTCGTCCCGCCCATGACCTTGATGCACATCAGCTCGCGGGCGCCGGAATTGTCCGCCGCCTGCAAGCGCGTCCTGAGCTGGATCATTGCCCCGCCCTCCCGGCGCTCATTCCGCCGGCGCGCGCTCGATGACGCGCACCAGCCGCCATGCCTTGTGCCGCGACAGCGGCCGGCACTCGGCAATAGCCACCGTGTCGCCCTCGCGACATTCGTTGTTCTCGTCGTGCGCGAGCAGCTTGGTCGTGCGCCGCACGTACTTGCCATAGGTCTCGTGCCTGACCAGCCGCTCGACCTCGACCGAGATCGTCTTGTTCATCCTGTTGCTGACGACCGTGCCGGTCAGCGTCTTCGCTGACCTCACCGCCGCCTGCGCCGGTGTCGATTCGGTCATCACGTCTTACCCCCGGCGCGGCCGCCGCGCCCGAGTTCGTTCAGCACGGTCTTGACCCGTGCGATGTTCTTCCTGGCCTTGCCGTGCTGGTCCGGCCGCGCCGGTTGCCCGGATGCCGACGCCATCCGCAGGTTGAACTGTTCCTTGCGCAGCGCGAGCAGCTCGCTGCGAAGTTCCGCCACGCTCTTGCTGCGCAGATCCTTGATGCCCATCAGCGCACCTGCCGTTTGACGAAGGCGGTGGCGACCGAGAGTTTTGCCGCCGCCAGCTTGAATGCCTCGCGCGCCGTCGACTCCGGCACGCCCTCGATCTCGAACAGCACCTTGCCCGGGGTCACTTTCGCGACCCAGTACTCGACATTGCCCTTGCCACTGCCCATGCGGACTTCGAGCGGTTTCTTCGTGATCGGCACGTCCGGGAACACGCGGATCCAGATCTGCCCGCCGCGCTTGACGTAGCGCGTCATCGCACGGCGCGCCGCCTCGATCTCACGCGCGGTCATGCGCGAGCGATCCATGGCCTTCAGCCCGTAATCGCCATACGCTACCGAGCTGCCGCGCATCGCCATGCCGGACAGGTTGCCCTTGAACATCTTGCGGTACTTGGTCCGCTTCGGTTGCATCATGTCCCGTGGTCCCCTGGATTCAGCCGGCAGCCGGCTCGGCCGCGACCGGCTTGTCCTGCGCCTCGACCACTTCGGCCTCGGCTTCCTCGCGGTCGAACACCTCGCCCTTGAAGACCCAGACCTTGACGCCAATGACCCCATAGGTCGTGCGCGCCTCGGCCAGGCCATAATCAATGTCGGCGCGGAACGTATGCAGCGGGACGCGGCCCTCGCGAGTCCACTCGGAGCGCGAGATCTCGGCGCCATTCAGCCGCCCCGCGATCCGCACCTTGACGCCCAGCGCGCCGCTGCGCATCGTGTTCGTCACCGCACGCTTCATCGCGCGCCGGAACATCACCCGCTTTTCGATCTGCTGCGCGATGCTCTCTGCGACCAGCTGCGCGTCGAGTTCGGGCTTCCTGATCTCGGCAATGTTGAGCCGCACGTCGGTGACCGCCATCTTCATCAGCCTGGCCACCTCGACCCGGAGTTTCTCGATGTCCTCGCCCTTGCGGCCGATCACGATGCCGGGGCGGGCCGTGTGGATCGTGATATTGGCCTTGCGGGCCGCGCGCTCGAGCTGGATGCGGCTGACCGAAGCATCGGCCAGCTTCTTCCTGAGGAAATCACGCACCTTCCAGTCGGAATGCAGGTGCGACGGATAACTCCTGGTATCCGCGAACCAACGGGAATTCCACTCGCGCGTGATGCCGAGCCGCATGCCGATCGGGTTGACCTTCTGACCCATGTACTGCTCCGTTCGTCCTTGTCTTACCGGGCCCCGTCGGCCACGGTCACCTTGATGTGGCTCAACCGCTTGATGATGCGGTTGCCACGGCCCTTTGCCCGCGCGTGAAAACGCTTTGCCACCGGCGCCGTAGCAACCTCGATGCGCGCGATTTTCAGCTCGTCGATGTCGGCTCCGAGGTTGTGCTCGGCATTTGCGATGGCCGATTCCAGCACCTTGCGGACGATGCGCGCGCCCTTCCTGGGCGTGAACGCAAGCACCGACAGCGCCTGCCCGACCGGCTGGCCACGCACCAGGTCGGCCACCAGGCGGCATTTCTGCGGTGAGATGCGCGCGTGACGCAAAATTGCTGACACCTGCATCGCGTTACTCCGTCGTCTCGACTTTCTTGACCGATGAATGGCTCTTGAAAATCCGCGTCGGCGCAAACTCGCCGAGCTTGTGTCCGACCATGTTCTCGGTGACCAGCACCGGCACGTGCTGACGGCCGTTGTGCACGGCAATCGTCAGTCCAACCATGTCGGGCAGGATCATCGAGCGGCGCGACCAGGTCTTGATCGGCCGGCGGTCGTTCTTGTCGCGGGCCGCCTGCACCTTCTTCGCGAGGTGCAGGTCCACGAATGGGCCCTTCCTGAGGGAACGTGACATTTCGCTTACGCTCCTTTCTTGCGCCTGCGCACGATGAATGCATCGGTGCGCTTGTTGCTGCGCGTCTTCTTGCCCTTCGTGTGCCAGCCCCATGGCGACACCGGATGCGGGTTGCCCTGCCCGGAGCGGCCCTCGCCGCCGCCGTGCGGATGATCGACCGGGTTCATGACGACACCGCGCACCGTCGGCCGGATGCCGCGCCAGCGCTTCGCCCCGGCCTTGCCGAAGTTGCGCAGGTTGTGCTCGTCGTTGCCGATCTCGCCGATCGTCGCGCGGCATTCCACGCTGACCTTGCGGGTCTCGCCGGACTTCAGCCGCAGGAGCGCATTGCCGCCCTCGCGGCCCGTGTACTGCGCGGAGTTGCCCGCGGCGCGCGCGATCTGCCCGCCCTTGCCCGGCTTCAACTCGATGTTGTGAACCAGCGAGCCGACCGGCACGTGCCGAAGCGGCATCGCGTTGCCGGACCGGATCGGTGAATCGACGCCGGACTGCAGCTCGTCGCCGGTCTGCACGCCCTTCGGGGCGAGGATGTAGCGACGCTCGCCATCCCTGTACAGCAGCAGCGCGATGTACGCGGAGCGGTTCGGGTCGTACTCGAGGTGCTCGACCTTCGCCGGGATGCCGTCCTTGTCGCGGCGGAAGTCGATCATCCGGTAGTTGTGCTTGTGGCCTCCGCCCTTGTGCCGCGTGGTCAGGCGCCCGGCGTTGTTGCGTCCGCCCGTGGACCTGTGGCCGGCGACGAGCGCGCGCACCGGCTCGCCGCGATGCAGCTGCGAGCGATCGGGGCGCAGCTGGAAGCGGGTGCCCGGCGAAGTCGGCTTCAGTTTCTTCAGTGCCATGATCGTGTCCTGTGTCCCGTGCGCCGCGCTCAGGCGCGCTCGGCGCCGCCCATCTCGATCGCCTGGCCTGCGGCCAGACGCACGTAGGCCTTCTTCCAGTCCGAGCGCCGGCCCGGCGTGCGCCCGAAGCGCCTGCTCTTGCCGGCCTGGTTGACGACCCTCACGGTGTCGACCTTGACCTCGAACATGAACTCGACGGCCGCGCGGATCTCCGGCTTGGTCGCATCGGTACGCACCCGGAACACGTACTGGTTGCCGAGCGGGGCGATGCGGGCGCTCTTTTCCGACACGTGCGGCGCAATCAGTACGTTGGTCAGCCGTTCCTTCGAATAGCCGCTCATGCCAGCCTCGCCTCGAGCATGCGCAGCGCAGCGACGGTGGCCAGCACCTTCTCGTAGCGCGCGAGCGACAGCGGATCGAGGCTCGCGACCGGCAGCACGTCGACGCCTACGAGGTTGCGCGATGCAAGGTGCAGCTTCTCGTCGTAGGCCTCGATCAGGATCAGCACGTTCTCGAGGCCGAGCTCGGCGAGTTTGCCGACCAGCATCCGTGTCTTCGGCGCCTCGAGCTCGAGCGTTCCGGTCACCAGCAACCGGTCCTGGCGCGCGAGTTCCGACAACATCGAGCGGATCGCACCGCGGTACATCTTGCGGTTGACTTTCTGCGCATGGCTTCGCGGCTTGGCCGCGAATGCGCGGCCGCCGCCGACCCAGATCGGGCTCCTGATCGAGCCTGCCCTCGCGCTGCCCGTGCCTTTCTGATTCCACGGCTTCTTGCCGCCGCCGCGGACCTGGGCGCGCGTTTTCTGCGCCTTGGTGCCGGAGCGGCCCGCGGCCGCGTAGGCGGTCAGCACCTGATGGATCAGCGGCTCGTTGAATTCACGGCCGAAGGTTGCATCGCTGACATCGATCTCGGAGCCGGACGCCCCGCCATTTACCAGCTTCAGCTTCATCGCTAGCGCCTCTCCGTCACTTCTTCGCCGGGGCCACGTACTTGCGGCGCTTGCCCGCCGCGGCCTTGACCGACGGCCTGATGACGACGCGCCCGCCCGGGGCACCGGGCACCGACCCGCTGACCAGCAGCAGATTGCGTGCCACGTCCACCTGGACGACCTTCAGGTTCTCCTCGGTGCGGCGCACGCCGCCCATGCGGCCGGCCATGCGCTTGCCGGGAAACACCCGGCCCGGTGTCTGGCGCTGGCCGATCGAGCCAGGCGAGCGATGCGACACCGAGTTGCCGTGGCTCGCATAGCCGCCGGCGAAACCGTGCCGCTTCATGACGCCGGCGTAGCCCTTGCCGACCGTCGTGCCGGTCACGTCGATGACCTGGCCGGCCTCGAACATGTCGACCTTCAGTTCAGCGCCGGGCTTCAGTTCAGCGCCCTCGCCCGCGGCGAGGCGGAATTCGACCATGCCCGTGCCGGGCAGGACGGCTGCTTTCGCGTAATGGCCCGCAGCGGGTTTCGTGACCCGGGAGGCGCGACGGGCACCAAAGGTGACCTGGATGGCGCGATAGCCGTCCGGACGGACATCCTTCAGCTGCACGATGCGGTTCGGCAGCGCTTCGATGACCGTCACCGACACGGCATCGCCCGCGTCGCTGAAAACCCGAGTCATGCCGGCCTTGCGGCCGACCAGACCTATGGTCATGATTTATATCCTTTTTACACTGCACCGGCTGCAATTGGCCGATGCTGTCCCAACTCATCCGATCAGGGCGAAAAAGAGCCGCGTAGTATAGCGGCCCGCCACTTCAGTTCAACTTGATCTGCACGTCCACGCCGGCCGGCAACTCGAGGCGCATCAACGCGTCCACGGTCTTGTCGGTCGGATTGAGGATGTCCATCAGCCGCTTGTGCGTGCGCAGTTCGTACTGGTCCCGCGCATCCTTGTCGACATGCGGGGAAACCAGCAGCGTGAAGCGCTCGATCTTGGTCGGCAACGGCACCGGCCCGCGCACGGTCGCACCGGTCCGCCGCGCGGTCTCGACGATCTCGCGCGCCGAGGTGTCGATCAGCTTGTGATCGAAAGCCTTCAGGCGGATGCGGATATTCTGGCTCGTTGCCATCATTGCACCTTACTTCAGGACCCTGGACACGACGCCGGCGCCGACCGTGCGGCCACCCTCGCGGATCGCGAAGCGCAGCCCCTCTTCCATCGCGATCGGCGCAATCAGCTCCACCACCATCTTGATGTTGTCGCCCGGCATCACCATCTCCACCCCCGCCGGCAGCTCGATGGTCCCGGTCACGTCGGTGGTGCGGAAATAGAACTGCGGCCGGTAACCCTTGAAGAACGGCGTGTGCCGGCCACCCTCCTCCTTGGTCAGCACGTACACCTCGCACTCGAAATTGGTGTGCGGGTTGATGCTGCCCGGCTTCGCCAACACCTGCCCGCGCTCCACCTCCTCCCGCTTGGTGCCCCGCAGCAACACCCCCACGTTGTCACCCGCCTGGCCCTCGTCCAAGAGCTTGCGGAACATCTCCACCCCGGTGCAGGTGGTCTTGCTGGTCGGCCGCAGGCCCACGATCTCGATCTCGTCGTTGACCCGCACAATCCCGCGCTCAATGCGCCCGGTCACCACCGTGCCACGCCCCGAAATCGAGAACACGTCCTCGATCGGCATCAAAAACGGCTTGTCGATCACCCGCACCGGGGTCGGAATGTAACGGTCCATCTCCGCCACCAGCTTCACCACCGACGCCGCACCCAGCGCCCCGGCCGCCCCCGCCAGCGCCTGCAGCGCCGAACCCCGCACAATCGGCGTGTCTTCCCCCGGAAACTGGTACTTCGACAACAGCTCGCGCACCTCCATCTCCACCAGCTCGATCAGCTCGGCATCGTCCACCATGTCGCACTTGTTCAAATACACCACGATGTACGGCACCCCCACCTGCCGCGCCAGCAGAATGTGCTCCCGCGTCTGCGGCATCGGCCCGTCCGCCGCCGAAACCACCAGAATCGCACCGTCCATCTGCGCCGCTCCGGTGATCATGTTCTTCACATAGTCCGCATGCCCAGGACAGTCCACATGCGCGTAATGCCGCAGCCCCGACTGGTACTCCACGTGCGCGGTCGCAATCGTGATCCCGCGCGCCTTCTCCTCCGGCGCCTTGTCAATCTGGTCGTAGGCCGTGAACTCGCCCCCATGCGCCTCCGCCATCACCTTGGTCAACGCCGCCGTCAACGTCGTCTTCCCATGATCCACATGACCAATCGTCCCCACATTCACATGCGGCTTCGAACGAATGAATTTTTCCTTAGCCATGACGTATTCCTCAGGATGCCTTCTTCATGACCGCCTCGGCGACGTTGTTCGGCACCTCGACGTATTTCTTGAATTCCATCGTAAACGTGGCGCGCCCCTGACTCATCGAGCGCACGCTGGTCGCATAGCCGAACATCTCGGCCAGCGGCACCTCGGCCGTGACGATCTTGCCGGACGGCGATTCGTCCATGCCGGTAATCTGGCCGCGGCGGCGATTCAGGTCGCCGATCACGTCGCCGGAGTATTCCTCGGGCGTGACGACCTCGACATTCATGATCGGCTCGAGCAGCACCGGCTTCGCCTTCGCAAAGCCTTCCTTGAACGCCATGCTGCCGGCGATCTTGAAGGCCATTTCGTTCGAATCGACGTCGTGGTAGGAGCCGTCGGTGATCGCAACCCGCACGTCGACGATCGGGAAACCGGCTATCACGCCGGTCAGCAGCGCTTCCTTGACGCCCTTGTCCACGGCCGGGATGTACTCGCGCGGCACCGTGCCGCCGACGATCTCATTGACGAACTCGTAGCCCTTGCCTTCCGGCAGCGGCTCGAGGCGCAGCCAGACGTGGCCATACTGCCCGCGGCCGCCGGTCTGGCGCACGAACTTGCCTTCCTGCTCGACGGTCCTGCGGATCGTCTCGCGGTACGCGACCTGCGGCTTGCCGACGCCGGCCTCGACCTTGAATTCGCGCTTCATGCGGTCGACGATTATCTCGAGGTGCAGCTCGCCCATGCCGGAGATGATTGTCTGCCCGGACTCGGCGTCGCTGGAAACGCGGAATGACGGGTCTTCCTTGGCGAGACGCTGCAGTGCGATGCCCATCTTCTCCTGGTCGGCCTTGGTCTTCGGCTCGACGGCAACCGAGATCACCGGCTCCGGAAATTCCATCTTCTCGAGGACGATGATTTCGTCCGGGTCGCAGAGCGTGTCGCCGGTCGTCACGTCCTTCAGGCCCACGGCCGCCGCGATGTCGCCGGCGCGGACTTCCTTGATTTCCGCGCGCTCGCTCGCGTGCATCTGCAGCAGGCGGCCGATGCGCTCCTTGCGCGTGCGGTTCGGCACGTAGACCTGGTCGCCCGAGTTCAGCGTGCCGGAATAGACCCGGAAAAACGTCAGGTTGCCGACGAACGGGTCATTCAGGATCTTGAACGCCAGCGCCGAGAATGGCTCCTCGTCCGTGGACTTGCGGGTGATTTCCCCGCCTTCCTCGGTCTGGCCGCGCACGTCCGGGACCTCGGTCGGCGAAGGCATGTACTCGATGACCGCGTCGAGCACGGCCTGCACGCCCTTGTTCTTGAATGCGGATCCGCAGGTAACGAGGCAGATTTCGTTCCTGATCGCGCGCTCGCGCAGCCCGCGGCGCACGTCATCGGTGGGGAGGGTGCCTTCCTCGAGGTACCGGTGCAGCAGCTCCTCGTTCCCCTCGGCGGCCGCTTCGATCATCCTGGTGCGGTACTCCTCGCACTCGGCTTTCATGTCCCCGGGGATGTCCCGGAACTCGAAGCTCATTCCCTGGGTCTCGTCGTCCCACCAGATCGACTTCATGCGGACCAGATCGACCACACCCGAGAATTTTTCCTCGGCGCCGACCGGCAGCTGGATGATGACTGGATTCCCCTTCAGCCGCGTCCGGATCTGGTCCACGCAGCGCAGGAAATTGGCGCCGGCGCGGTCCATCTTGTTGATGAAGGCGATGCGCGGCACCCGGTACTTGTTCATCTGCCGCCAGACCGTCTCGGACTGGGGCTGCACGCCGGAGACGGCGCAGTAGACCGCGACCGCGCTGTCCAGCACGCGCAGGCTGCGCTCCACCTCGATCGTGAAATCGACGTGGCCGGGCGTATCGATGATATTGATGCGGTGCTCGGGGAAGTGGTTGTCCATCCCCTTCCAGAAACAGGTCGTCGCCGCGGCGGTAATCGTGATGCCGCGCTCCTGCTCCTGTTCCATGTAGTCCATCACCGCGGCGCCGTCGTGCACCTCGCCGATCTTGTGCGACACGCCCGTGTAGAACAGCACGCGCTCGGTAGTCGTCGTCTTCCCGGCGTCGATGTGCGCCGAGATGCCGATGTTCCGATAGTGCTCGATCGGGGTCGTGCGCGGCATGGCCGTTCCATTACCAGCGGTAATGTGCGAACGCCTTGTTGGCGTCCGCCATCCGGTGCGTGTCCTCGCGCTTGCGCACCGCGGTGCCGCGGTTCTCGGCAGCGTCCATCAGTTCATGCGCCAGCCGGTGCGCCATCGACTTCTCGCTGCGCGCACCCGCGGCTTCGATCAGCCAGCGCATGGCCAGCGTCTGGCGGCGCTGCGGGCGGACTTCGACCGGCACCTGGTAGGTCGCGCCGCCGACCCGTCGCGACTTGACTTCGACCGCCGGCTTCACGTTTTCGAGCGCGGTCGACAGCAGCTCGAGCGCGGCGTCGCCCTGGCGGCCCGTCTTCTCGGAGATCCGGTCGATCGCGCCGTAGACGATCTTCTCGGCGGCCGACTTCTTGCCGCTGTCCATGACCATGTTCATGAACTTGGCCAGCATCTCGCTGCCGAACTTCGGGTCCGGGAGCACGACGCGCGTCGGTGCCTGGGTGCGACGGGACATGGAATCTACCCCTGTTCCTTATTTCTTCGGGCGCTTGGCGCCATACTTCGACCGGCCCTGCCTGCGATCGCCGACGCCGGCGCAGTCGAGCGTGCCGCGCACCGTGTGGTAGCGCACGCCGGGCAGGTCCTTGACGCGGCCGCCGCGGATCAGCACGACCGAGTGCTCCTGCAGGTTGTGGCCCTCGCCACCGATGTAACTGGTGACCTCGTAGCCATTGGTCAGGCGCACGCGGCAGACCTTGCGCAGCGCCGAGTTCGGCTTTTTCGGCGTGGTCGTGTAAACGCGCGTGCAGACGCCGCGACGCTGCGGCGAACGCTGCAGCGCCGGCACCTTGGACTTGTAGGTCGCCGCCACGCGGCCACCGCGGATCAGCTGGTTCGTTGTTGCCATACAGCCTGTCAACCGTGGCGCCGGCCGGATTGCCGGACGCATGAAACGCCGGGCCGCCCTGTGGCGGCCCGGATGAACCTGTGCATTTCGGCCGCTGCCCGTGCTTTAGGGCAGGCCGGAAAGGATCGCGATTTTAGGAACCGACCCGGGCCCTGTCAAGGAACGCGGCCGGCCCGGGGCAGCCGGCCCGCCGTGACCCGGGAACCGCGCTCCGGCAGGGCTCCTTTTACTCGGCCGCGGCCTCCGCGACCGCTGCCTCCTCGGCAACCGGTTCGGCACTGCTGTCGAGGAACCCGCGGTGTGCCTCGTCCCCCGCCCCGCGGCGGCGCTGGGCATGGAACGAACATCCGGTGCCGGCCGGTATCAGCCGGCCGACAATCACGTTTTCCTTCAGGCCGCGCAGGTCGTCCTTGATGCCCCGGACCGCCGCATCGGTCAGCACCCGGGTGGTCTCCTGGAACGATGCCGCGGAGATGAACGAGTCGGTCTGCAACGAGGCCTTGGTGATGCCGAGCAGTATCGGCTCGTATCCGGCAGCCTGCTTGCCTTCGCCGCCGATGCGGTCGTTGAGCTCAAGCATCCTGGCGCGCTCGAGCTGTTCGCCGCGCATCAGCGTCGTATCGCCGGCCTCCTTGACCTCGACTTTGCGCAGCATCTGCCGGACGATCACCTCGATGTGCTTGTCGTTGATCTTGACGCCCTGCAGCCGGTACACGTCCTGGATCTCGCGCGTCAGGTAGTTGGCCAGCGCCGCCACGCCCTGCAACCTCAGGATGTCGTGCGGATTCGGCTCGCCCTCGGCGATGACCTCGCCGCGCTCGACATGCTCGCCCTCGAACACGTTCAGCTGCCGCCACTTCGGGATCAGCTCCTCGTAGCGCTCGTTGCTCTCGCCGGTGATGACCAGCCGGCGCTTGCCCTTGGTCTCGCGCCCGAAACTGACCGTGCCGGTCACTTCGGCAAGGATCGCGGGCTCCTTGGGCTTGCGCGCCTCGAACAGGTCGGCGACACGCGGCAGGCCGCCGGTGATGTCGCGGGTCTTCGACGACTCCTGCGGGATGCGCGCGATGACGTCGCCAACCGACACCTTGGCGCCGTCTTCGAGTGAAATCAGCGCACCAGGCGGCAGCGTGTAGACGGCCGGGATGTCGGTATTCGCGAACGTGACTTCCTTGCCCTTCGCATTGACCAGCTTGATGACGGGCCGCAGGTCCCTGCCGGCCGCGCCGCGCTGCTTCGGGTCGAGCACCTCGACGCTGGTCAGGCCGGTCACCTCGTCCACCTGCGACTGCACGGTCACGCCGTCCACGAAGTCGATGAACTTGATGAAGCCCGCGACCTCGGTGACGACCGGGTGGGTGTGCGGATCCCAGTTGGCGACGATCTGGCCGGGGGCCACGGCACCGCCCTCATCGGCGACGATGGTGGCGCCGTACGGGATCTTGTAGCGCTCGCGCTCCCGGCCGAACTCGTCGATGACGCCGATCTCGCCTGAGCGCGAAGTCGTCACCAGGTGGCCCTTCACGTGGCGCACGGACTTGACATTGTGGAATCGCAGCGTGCCCTTGCCCTTGATCTCGACCAGCGAAATGGCCGCGGCGCGAGACGCCGCGCCGCCGATGTGGAAGGTCCGCATCGTCAGCTGCGTGCCAGGCTCGCCGATGGACTGCGCGGCGATGACGCCGACCGCCTCGCCGATGCTGATCAGCCGTCCACGCGCAAGGTCGCGCCCGTAGCACATGGCACAGACGCCGTAGCGCACGTTGCAGGTGATCGGAGAGCGCACCTTGAGCGAGTCGACGCCGTGGGTCTCGAGCTGCTGGACCCACTGCTCGTCGATCAGCGTGCCGGCCGGGGTAAGCACTTCGTCGCCGCCCGGCAGCGGTACATCGGTTGCCGTCACGCGTCCGAGCACGCGCTCGCCGAGACCTTCGACGACATCGCCGCCTTCGACGATCGGCGTCACGTCCAGGCCGTTCGTCGTCCCGCAGTCCTGCTGCGTGACGACCAGGTCCTGCGCGACGTCTACCAGGCGCCGCGTCAGATAACCCGAGTTCGCCGTCTTCAGCGCGGTGTCCGCGAGGCCCTTGCGGGCGCCGTGGGTCGAGATGAAGTACTGGAGGACATTGAGGCCCTCGCGGAAATTCGCCGTTATTGGAGTCTCGATGATCGATCCGTCCGGCTTGGCCATCAGGCCGCGCATGCCCGCCAGCTGGCGGATCTGCGCAGCCGAGCCGCGCGCGCCGGAATCCGCCATCATGAAGATCGAGTTGAACGATCCCTGCTGGACTTTCTGGCCCTTCAGGTTCAGCGCTTCCTCGTAGCGCAACTGGTCCATCATGGCCTTGCCGATCTGGTCGTTGGTGCGCGACCAGATGTCCACGACCTTGTTGTAGCGCTCGCCATTCGTGACCAGGCCGGACTCGTACTGTTCCTGGATTTCCTTCACCTCGCGCTCGGCGGAGCCGAGGATCTTGGCCTTTTGCGGCGGCACCATCATGTCGTCGACGCCGATCGACACGGAACCGCGCGTCGCGGCCGAGAACCCCGTGTACATCAGCCGGTCTGCGAATATGACCGTCTCCTTCAGGCCCAGCGCCCGGTAGCAGGAGTTGATCACCGCGGAGACGCGCTTCTTCGTCATATCCTGGTTGACCAGGTCGAACGACAGGCCCTTCGGCAGCAGCTCGGACAGCAGCGCGCGGCCGACCGTGGTCTTCACGAGCCTGCGCTGCTCGCGCAGTACGCCATTCGCGTCCTTGACATGCTCGACGATCCGCACCCGGATCGAGGCATGCACCTCCGCGCAACGGGTCTCGTGCGCACGGTGCACCTCGCGGACGTCCGTGAACACCATGCCCTCGCCGCGCGCCCCGGCGCGCTCGCGGGTCAAGTAGTAGAGCCCGAGCACCACGTCCTGCGATGGCACGATGATCGGATCGCCATTGGCCGGCGACAGGATGTTGTTCGACGACAGCATCAGCACGCGGGCCTCGAGTTGCGCCTCGAGTGACAGCGGCACGTGCACCGCCATCTGGTCGCCATCGAAGTCCGCGTTGAACGCCGTGCAGACCAGCGGATGGAGCTGGATCGCCTTGCCCTCGATCAGCACCGGCTCGAATGCCTGGATGCCGAGTCGATGCAGCGTCGGCGCGCGGTTCAGGAGCACCGGATGCTCGCGAATGACTTCCTCGAGGATGTCCCAGACTTCCGGTCCCTCGCGTTCGACCAGGCGCTTGGCGGCCTTGATCGTGGTCGCGAGCCCGCGCAGCTGCAGCTTGTGGAATATGAACGGCTTGAACAGCTCGAGCGCCATCTTCTTCGGCAGGCCGCACTGGTGCAGCCGCAGCGTCGGTCCGACCACGATGACCGAGCGGCCCGAGTAGTCGACCCGCTTGCCGAGCAGGTTCTGGCGGAACCGGCCCTGCTTGCCCTTGATCATGTCGGCCAGCGACTTCAGCGGGCGCTTGTTGGTGCCCGTGATCGCACGGCCGCGGCGGCCGTTGTCGAGCAGCGCGTCCACCGACTCCTGCAGCATGCGCTTTTCGTTGCGCACGATGATGTCCGGCGCATTCAGCTCGAGCAGCCGGCGCAGGCGGTTGTTGCGGTTGATCACGCGGCGGTACAGGTCGTTCAGGTCCGAGGTCGCGAAGCGGCCGCCGTCGAGCGGCACCAGTGGCCGCAGGTCCGGCGGCAGCACCGGCAGCACCGTCAGCACCATCCACTGCGGGTTGTTGCCCGACTCGATGAAGGACTCGAGCAGTTTCAGCCGCTTGGTCAGCCGCTTGATCTTGGTCTCGGAAGTGGTGCCGCCGATCTCGGCGCGGACCTTGCCGGTCTCGGTCGCCAGGTCGATGGTTTTCAGCAGC
Source organism: Gammaproteobacteria bacterium (assembly GCA_023265875.1). Taxonomy (GTDB): domain Bacteria; phylum Pseudomonadota; class Gammaproteobacteria; order Steroidobacterales; family Steroidobacteraceae; genus SCUD01. The sequence continues at coordinate 25,048 of JAHFSF010000004.1, forward strand.
TCGAGGATCGCCTCCGCGCCCATGCGCGCATCGAATTCGTCGCCATACTGCTCAAGCGCCTCAAGGTACGTCTCGTTGCTCATCAACTGGCCACGCTCGAGCGGCGTCATGCCCGGGTCGACGACGACGAAGGCCTCGAAGTACAGCACGCGCTCCAGGTCCCTGAGAGTCATGTCGACCATCAGGCCGATGCGCGACGGCAGCGACTTCAGGAACCAGATGTGGGCGACCGGGCTCGCCAGCTCGATGTGGCCCATGCGTTCGCGCCGGACCTTGGACTGGGTCACCTCGACGCCGCACTTCTCGCAGACCACGCCGCGGTGCTTCAGGCGCTTGTACTTGCCGCACAGGCACTCGTAGTCCTTGACCGGCCCGAAGATCTTGGCGCAGAACAGCCCGTCGCGCTCCGGCTTGAAGGTCCGGTAGTTGATCGTCTCCGGCTTCCTGACTTCGCCGAACGACCACGAACGGATCATTTCCGGCGACGTCAGTGCGATCCGGATAGAGTCGAAATTCTCGACCGGCACCTGTGGCTTGAAAAACTTGAGAAAGTCCTTCATCGGATCACCCTTCCTGCTCGAGCTCGATGTTGATGCTCAGCGACCGGATTTCCTTCACCAGCACGTTGAACGACTCCGGCATGCCGGCATCCATTGCGTGATTGCCGTCCACGATGTTCTTGTACATCTTGGTGCGGCCGTTCACGTCATCCGACTTGACGGTCAGCATTTCCTGCAGCGTGTAGGCGGCGCCGTAGGCCTCGAGCGCCCACACTTCCATCTCGCCAAAGCGCTGGCCGCCGAACTGGGCCTTGCCACCGAGCGGCTGCTGGGTAACCAGGCTGTATGGCCCGGTCGAGCGCGCGTGCATCTTGTCGTCGACCAGGTGGTTGAGCTTCAGCATGTACATGAAGCCGACCGTCACCGCACGATCGAACTCCTCGCCGGTCCTGCCGTCGGTCAGCATGGTCTGGCCGCTGGTCGGCAGCTCGGCGAGCGCCAGCAACTGCTTGATCTCGGACTCGCTCGCGCCGTCGAACACCGGCGTCGCCATCGGCACGCCGTCGACCAGGTTGCGGGCGAGCTCGAGGATCTCCGCGTCGCCGAACGAAGCGATGTCCTCCTTCTGCCCGCCGGTCCCGTTGTAGACGCGATCGAGGAACTTCCGTAATTCGACGACCGCGTTCTGCGACTCGAGCATCCTGCCGATCCTGACGCCCAGGCCCTTGGCCGCCCAGCCAAGGTGGGTCTCGAGGATCTGACCGATGTTCATGCGCGACGGGACGCCGAGCGGGTTCAGCACGATGTCGATCGGCGTGCCATCCGCCATGTACGGCATGTCCTCGACCGGAACGATCGTCGACACCACGCCCTTGTTGCCATGGCGGCCCGCCATCTTGTCGCCCGGCTGGACGCGGCGCTTCACGGCCAGGTAGACCTTGACCATCTTCAGCACGCCCGGCGCCAGGTCGTCGCCCGCCGTCACCTTGGCCTTCTTGGCCTCGAACCGGCGCTCGAAATCCTTGTGCTGCTCGGCCAGGCGCCGGCGCGCGGCCTCGAGGGCCTCGCTCGCCGCCTCGTCGCGCAGCCGGATCTCGAACCACTCCTCGCGCGGCAGGTCGTCGAGATACTCGACATTAAGCACGTTGCCGGCCTTCAGCTTGCGCGGGCCGCCGCTCGCGGTATTGCCCGCAAGCTCGACACGCAGCCGCGCGAACAGGTCTTCCTCGAGGATGCGACGCTGGTCGTTGAGGTCCTTGCGGACCTTCTCGATCTCCGACTTCTGGATCGACAGCGCGCGCGAGTCCTTGTCGACCCCGTCGCGCGTGAACACGCGCACGTCGATGACCGTGCCGTCCATGCCGGGCGGCACCCGCAACGACGTGTCCTTCACGTCGGAGGCCTTCTCGCCGAAGATCGCCCGCAGCAGCTTTTCCTCGGGTGTCAGCTGGGTCTCGCCCTTCGGCGTGACCTTGCCGACCAGGATGTCGCCGGCCCGGACCTCGGCGCCGATGTACACGATGCCGGCCTCGTCCAGCTTGCCGAGCGCCGAGTCGCCGACATTCGGGATGTCCGCCGTGATCTCCTCGGGCCCGAGCTTGGTGTCGCGCGCGACACAGGTCAGCTCCTCGATGTGGATCGTCGTGAAGCGATCCTCCTCGACGACGCGCTCGGAGATCAGGATCGAGTCCTCGAAGTTGTAGCCATTCCACGGCATGAACGCGACCAGCATGTTCTGGCCGAGCGCCAGCTCACCCAGGTGCGTTGACGGACCATCGGCCAGCACATCGCTCTTCGCGATCGTGTCGCCGACCCGGACCAGCGGCCGCTGGTTGATGCAGGTGTTCTGGTTCGAGCGCGTGTACTTGGTAAGGTTGTAGATATCGACGCCCGGCTCGCCCACGGTGACTTCTGCCTCGTTGACGCGCACGACGACGCGCGACGCGTCCACCGAGTCGACCACGCCGCCGCGGCGCGCGATGACCGCGACGCCGGAGTCGATCGCCACGGTCCGCTCGATGCCGGTGCCGACCAGCGGCGTCGACGAGCGCAGCGTCGGCACGGCCTGGCGCTGCATGTTGGAACCCATCAGCGCCCGGTTCGCGTCGTCGTGCTCGAGGAACGGAATCAGCGCGGCGGCGACCGAAACGATCTGCCGCGGCGACACGTCCATGTACTCGATGCGCTCCGCCGGCATCAGCGTGAACTCGTTCTGGTAGCGGCAGGAAACCAGCTCGCCCTCGAAGCGGCCTTTCGCGTCGAGTGGCGCATTCGCCTGCGCGATCACGAATTCGCTTTCCTCGATTGCCGACAGGTAGTCCACTTCGCCGGCCACGCGGCGGTCGCGCACGCGGCGGTACGGCGTCTCGAGGAAGCCGTACTTGTTGGTGCGCGCATAGACGGCCAGCGAATTGATCAGCCCGATATTCGGTCCTTCAGGCGTCTCGATCGGGCAGACGCGGCCGTAATGGGTCGGGTGCACGTCGCGCACCTCGAACCCGGCCCGCTCGCGTTTCAGCCCGCCCTCACCGAGCGCGGAAACGCGCCGCTTGTGCGTGATTTCCGACAGCGGGTTGTTCTGGTCCATGAACTGCGACAGCTGCGACGACCCGAAGAACTCCTTGACCGCGGCCGCAACCGGCTTGGCGTTGATCATGTCCTGCGGATTGATGTCCTCGCTCTCGGCCAGCGTCAGGCGCTCCTTGACGGCGCGCTCGACGCGCACCAGGCCGATGCGGAACGCGACTTCCGCCATTTCGCCGACGCAGCGCACGCGGCGGTTGCCGAGGTGATCGATGTCGTCAACCTTGCCATCGCCATTCTTGATCGCGATCAGCGTGCGCAGCACGTCCACCACGTCCGACGTCCTGTCGCCGTACTTCGCGAACAGCCTGCGCGCGACGTCGTCCTTGCGCTGGTCAGCGACGAGGCCGAAATAGCGGCCATCGAACAGGATGCCCGGCTCCTCGAGCCAGCGCTCGGCGTCGGCGCCGGTGAGCGCCGCCGGAAACTCGCGGTTGACGCGGCGATTGAACTTCATGCGGCCGACGGCCGAAAGGTCGTAGCGTTCGCCGTTGAAGAACAGGTTATGGAACAGGTTCTCGGCCGCGTCCTTGGTCGGTGGCTCGCCCGGTCGCATCATCCGGTAGATCTCGATCAGCGCCTCGAGGCGGGTCGTCGACGCATCGATGCGCAGCGTGTCCGAGATGTACGGACCGCGGTCCAGGTCGTTGACATACAGCGTGCCGATCTGGGTCACGCCGGCCTTGACGAAGCGCTCGACCAGCGCCACGTTCAGCACGTCGTTGGCGGTGGCCAGCACCTCGCCGGTCTCCTTGTCGACGACGTCGTGGGCCAGGATCCTGCCATCCAGGTACTCGGCCGGCACGAGCAGGCGCTTGATGCCGGCTTCCTCCAGCTGGCGCACGTGCCGCGCCGTGATGCGCCGGCCTTCTTCGATGATGACCTTGCCGCCGGCGCTGATCTCGAACAATGCGGTCTCGCCACGCAGGCGCTCGGGCACCAGCTCGAGTTCGGGACCCTTCTTCGTGAAATGCACGATGTTCTGGTCGAAGAACAGCCCAAGGATCTCCGGGTTCGAGTAGCCGAGCGCGCGCAGCAGGATGGTGACCGGCAGCTTGCGGCGCCGGTCGATGCGCGCGAACACGCAGTCCTTCGCGTCGAATTCGAAGTCGAGCCAGGAACCGCGGTACGGAATCACTCGCGCCTGGAACAGCAGCTTGCCGGAGCTGTGGGTCTTGCCCTTGTCATGATCGAAGATCACGCCGGGGCTGCGGTGCAGCTGGGAGACGATGACGCGCTCGGTGCCGTTGACGATGAACGTGCCGTTGTCCGTCATCAGCGGCAGCTCGCCCAGATAGACTTCCTGCTCGATCGCGCGCTTGACGCGCGAGGCGCCCGGCGATTCCTTGTCCATCACGCGCAGCCGCAGGCGCACGCGCAGCGGCGCCGCATAGGTCAGGCCGCGCATCTGGCATTCCTTGACGTCGAACACCGGCTCGCCAAGGTAGTAGTAGACGTACTCGAGGGTCGCGTTGCCCGAATAGCTCCTGATCGGGAACACGCTCTGGAATGCCGCATGCAGGCCGGCACGCTTGACGTACCGGTCGATGATGGCCCGTTCCTGCTCCTCCGACAGCAGCCGCCCGCCGGCGACCTGCCCGGTTTCATGCGTGCGCAACTCCGCGTGCAGCGCCCGGGACTCGTCCAGCTGCAGGAACTGCGCGTAGGACTCCGTCTGGATCGCGAGCAGGGGCGGCACCGCCAGAATCCCCTGGCGCTTGCCATAGTTCTTCCGGATGCGCTTCTTTTCGGTGAACGTATAGGCCATCTGGGTCACCTTATGCATGAATGATCGAAACCGCGGCAGCGGACAGCAGCGAGCGCCCGGCCTCCTTGCGGAGGCGGGCTCTCGGGTTGTCCGGTGCCGCGGACTGCGGGGCCACTTGCCCTCGCATGGAGGTCGTTACTTGACCTCGACCGTCGCGCCGACGTCTTCCAGTTGCTTCTTGATCTTCTCGGCGTCAGCCTTCGACACGGCTTCCTTCACCGTCGACGGGGCGCCCTCGACCAGGTCCTTGGCCTCCTTCAGACCGAGACCGGTGATCTCGCGGATCACCTTGATCACGACCACTTTCTTGTCGGCCGGATAGGCCTTCATCGTGATCGTGAACTCGGTCTGCTCCTCGGCGGCCGGGGCGGCTGCGCCCGCAGCAACCGCGGCAGCCGCGACCGGTGCCGCGGCGGTGACGCCGAACTTGTCTTCCATCATCTTCACGAGGTCGACCACTTCCATGATCGTCATGTTCGAAATCGCCTCGAGAATCTGTTCCTTGCTAGCAGCCATTGCCATCTCTCCAGAAAAAAATGTTTGAACCCGAATCAGTTGAGGTGCCCGGTGTCATGCAGCCCTGGTGGCCTTGATCGCAGCCACGGTGCGAACCAGCTTCGCGTGCGGCTCGGCCAGCGTGCGCACCAGCCTGGACACCGGCGCCTTCAGCACGCCGAGCAATAACGCGAGTGCCTGGGCCCTGGTCGGCAGGTTCGCCACCCGCTCGAGGTCGGAGGCCGGATGCACCCGCCCTCCGAGTGCGACCAGGGTCGGAACCAGCTTGTCGTGGGTCTTCGCGAACTCCCTGACGACGCGGGCCGCAGCGCCCGGGTCATCCTTCGAGAATGCGAGGACCAGCGGCCCCTTGAGATTGCCCGCAATGCACTCGTACGGCGTGCCTGCGACCGCGCGGCGGGCCAGCGTGTTCTTGACGACGCGCATGTACACGCCGGACTCGCGCGCCTTCGCGCGCAGGCCTGTCATCTGCGACACCGTCAGGCCACGATATTCCGCCGCAACGACCGAGTGCGCGACTCGCGCAATGGCCTGCACCTCGGTCACCAGCGCCTGCTTGTCTTCAAGCCTGAATGCCATTCGATCCTCCTGGCTGAAGATCCATCCACGGACGCGCACCGCCGCGCGCCCACCCTTGTGCCGCCCGTTGCCGGCCGGCGATGGCGTCCTTCACCAGTGAACACTGATTCGGGTACCACCATCTGCGCAGGCTCCCATTAAGGGACCGTCGCCCCGCCTGCGGTCTTCGATGGTCCGGCGGCCCATTCCGCCACCGTCCCACGGTCATGGGCCCGCGCCCAATCCCTGAAAAAAACTCCCTTCAGATTCCCAGCGACGCGCGATCCACGGCCACGCCGGGACCCATCGTCGACGACACCGTCACGCGCTGCACGTAGACGCCCTTGGACGTCGACGGCTTGTGTTTCTGCAGGTCGGCAAGCAGCGCCAGCAGATTGTCCCGCAGCGCGGCCGGCTCGAAACTGGCCTTGCCAATGGTGCAATGGACGATGCCGGCTTTGTCGCAGCGATAGCGCACCTGCCCCGCCTTCGCATTGCGGACCGCGCCCGCGACATCCGGCGTGACCGTGCCGACCTTCGGGTTCGGCATCAGGCCGCGGGGTCCCAGGATCTGGCCGAGCTGACCGACGACGCGCATCGCATCCGGGCTCGCCACGACCACGTCGAAGTCGATCTGGCCCTGCTTGACCTTCTCGGCAAGGTCGTCCATGCCGACGATGTCGGCACCGGCCTCGCGGGCCGCGTCGGCATTCTTGCCCTGCGTGAACACCGCGACCCGGACTTTCTTGCCCGTGCCATGCGGCAGCACCGTCGAGCCACGGACCTGCTGGTCGGACTTCGCCGGGTCGATGCCGAGGTTGAACGCGACATCCACCGCCTCGTCGAACTTCGCGTTGGCGAATTCCTTCACCAGGCCCAGGGCTTCATCGACCACGTACTGCTGGCCGGGCTTCAGCCGCTCGTGCCAGGGCTTCTGGCGCTTGAATACGGTAGCCATGTCAGACGCCCTCCACGTCGACGCCCATGCTGCGGGCGCTGCCGGCGATCGTGCGCACCGCCGCGTCCATGTCGGACGCGGTCAGGTCGGGCATCTTGGTCTTCGCTATCTGTTCGAGCTGGGCGCGGGTGATCTTGCCGACCTTCTTCGTGTTCGGCGTGCCGGAGCCTTTGTCGATGCCGATCGCCTTGCGCACCAGCACGGCCGCCGGCGGCGTTTTCAGCACGAATGTGAAGCTGCGATCACCGTAGACCGTGATGATCACCGGGATCGGCAGGCCCTTTTCGACCGCATGTGTCGCCGCATTGAACTGCTTGCAGAATTCCATGATGTTGACGCCCTGCTGTCCGAGCGCCGGTCCGACCGGCGGGCTCGGGTTCGCCCCGCCTGCCGGAATCTGCAACTTGATGTAACCCTGTACCTTCTTCGCCATCGTTCCTCGCTCCCGGGTCCAGACGCCTTGCGGCTCCCCGGTTCAGACTTTCTCCACCTGCCCGAAATCCAGCTCGACCGGTGTCGACCGGCCGAGGATCTGCACCGCGACCTGCAGGCGGCTCTTCTCGTAATTGACCGACTCGACGACGCCGGTGAAGTCGTTGAACGGCCCGTCGACCACGCGCACCATCTCGCCCGGCTCGAACAGGACCTTCGGCCGCGGTTTCTCGACGCCCTCCTCGACCCGGCGCAGGATCGCGCTGGCTTCCTTGTCGGTGATCGGCGTCGGCTTCTCCGAAGTGCCGCCGATGAACCCGAGGACCTTCGGCGTCTCCTTGACCAGGTGCCAGGCGTCGTCGTCCATCTCCATCTGCACCAGCACGTAGCCGGGAAAGAACTTGCGCTCGCTGCGGCGCTTCTGGCCGGCACGCATTTCGACGACTTCCTCGGTCGGCACCAGCACGTCGCCGAACTTCTGTTCCAGCCCGTGCAGTTTGATGCGCTCCAGCAGGCTCTTCGCGACCTTGTGTTCGAAGTTCGAATAGGCGTGCACGACGTACCAGTTCAGCGCCACCGCGTCAGCCTCCCTGCCCGGTCACGTGTTTCGCGCCCCAGGCCAGCATCATGTCCACCAGCCAGAAGAACACCCCGAGCGCCAGCACGAACACGAATACGACCAGCGTCGTGCGCCAGGTTTCCTGGCGCGTTGGCCAGACCATCTTGCGCAGTTCGACGCGCGAGGACTGGACATAGGCCCAGAGTTCGCGGCCGGGCTGCGACCAGTAGAGCAGCACAGCGCCAGCCGCGAGGCCTGCCAGCACGGCGAGGACCCGCAGGGCCGTCGGCTGGTCGCCAAACCAGTAATAAACGACGACGCCGCCGATCAGCGCGGTGGCGGCCAGCACCAGCTTGAGGGCGTCGACGACTCCGACGCCGGTGTTGACTGCTTGTTCGTTCATCTGCTTCCGTTACGGGTGGCAGGGCAGGAGGGAATCGAACCCCCAACCTGCGGTTTTGGAGACCGCCGCTCTGCCAATTGAGCTACTGCCCTTCCGTTGCTGCGCTTACTTCAGGACCCTGGACACGACGCCGGCGCCGACCGTGCGGCCACCCTCGCGGATCGCGAAGCGCAGCCCCTCTTCCATCGCGATCGGCGCAATCAGCTCCACCACCATCTTGATGTTGTCGCCCGGCATCACCATCTCCACCCCCGCCGGCAGCTCGATGGTCCCGGTCACGTCGGTGGTGCGGAAATAGAACTGCGGCCGGTAACCCTTGAAGAACGGCGTGTGCCGGCCACCCTCCTCCTTGGTCAGCACGTACACCTCGCACTCGAAATTGGTGTGCGGGTTGATGCTGCCCGGCTTCGCCAACACCTGCCCGCGCTCCACCTCCTCCCGCTTGGTGCCCCGCAGCAACACCCCCACGTTGTCACCCGCCTGGCCCTCGTCCAAGAGCTTGCGGAACATCTCCACCCCGGTGCAGGTGGTCTTGCTGGTCGGCCGCAGGCCCACGATCTCGATCTCGTCGTTGACCCGCACAATCCCGCGCTCAATGCGCCCGGTCACCACCGTGCCACGCCCCGAAATCGAGAACACGTCCTCGATCGGCATCAAAAACGGCTTGTCGATCACCCGCACCGGGGTCGGAATGTAACGGTCCATCTCCGCCACCAGCTTCACCACCGACGCCGCACCCAGCGCCCCGGCCGCCCCCGCCAGCGCCTGCAGCGCCGAACCCCGCACAATCGGCGTGTCTTCCCCCGGAAACTGGTACTTCGACAACAGCTCGCGCACCTCCATCTCCACCAGCTCGATCAGCTCGGCATCGTCCACCATGTCGCACTTGTTCAAATACACCACGATGTACGGCACCCCCACCTGCCGCGCCAGCAGAATGTGCTCCCGCGTCTGCGGCATCGGCCCGTCCGCCGCCGAAACCACCAGAATCGCACCGTCCATCTGCGCCGCTCCGGTGATCATGTTCTTCACATAGTCCGCATGCCCAGGACAGTCCACATGCGCGTAATGCCGCAGCCCCGACTGGTACTCCACGTGCGCGGTCGCAATCGTGATCCCGCGCGCCTTCTCCTCCGGCGCCTTGTCAATCTGGTCGTAGGCCGTGAACTCGCCCCCATGCGCCTCCGCCATCACCTTGGTCAACGCCGCCGTCAACGTCGTCTTCCCATGATCCACATGACCAATCGTCCCCACATTCACATGCGGCTTCGAACGTACGAATTTTTCCTTAGCCACGACACACCTCTATCGTTTTGGAGCCCACGACCGGAATCGAACCGGTGACCTCGTCCTTACCAAGGACGTGCTCTACCGACTGAGCTACGTGGGCCTGGTTCAACCCGGCTGGAGCGGGTGATGGGAATCGAACCCACGTCATCAGCTTGGAAGGCTGAGGTTCTACCATTGAACTACACCCGCATTCCTTCACACCGCGAATACGCAGGTTACGTGGATCGCCAAGAGCGCCGGGCCACCACATTGCCGTCGGCAACCGGTGGAGGGGGTAGGATTCGAACCTACGAAGGCATGAGCCAGCAGATTTACAGTCTGCCCCCGTTGGCCGCTTGGGTACCCCTCCCAAAAATGAGCCGCGTATTTTCGGGCCGGACGGCCACAGTGTCAACGCAAAAAAGCGGCCTAAGTACCTATCCGGCCTAGGGATGGGGCGTCGGCAGGCCGTAGCGCCGTGCGACCAGCACCGAGATCAGCGGCAGCATCAGCATCAGCCCCAGTTGCAGGACCTGGCTGCCCCGCACCTGCCCGAGTTCCCGGGTCAGCGGAGCGAATGCCGGGGCAGTGCGCGCCTCGCGATTCCAGCGGATGAACTGCAGGGTCGGGAACAAGGCGATCAGCACGATCGCGACGTAGATGGCAATTTTCAGCCAGAACAACCGGTTGGCGAGGTAGTAGCTCGTGTCCTGAGCAAAAAAGAGCATCCTTGCGAGACCCGTCGCGAGGCTCGCAATCAAGGCCAGGAAGTAGCCAAGGTCAACCGTCCCCAGCAGCCGGACCTGCAGCCGGTCCGGCGTGCGGCGGCACAACCAGTACTCGGACAGCAGCAATCCCGCGGCCAGCCCGGCCGCAACCAGGTGCAGCCAGGCGAAAACCGCAGCGATGAACTCGGGGTCCGCAGGCATCTGCGGTCATGGTATCGGATCGGCCGCCGACGGCCGCGGACACTGGCCTGGCGGGACCTGCGCGTGAATCCGTCCCCGCGCCCGATTATGTCGGGATATTGCACTGCAAAGGACGATAGTTCAGGCGCGGTATGCGCCTAAATCCTTGAATTTCCAGCATCGCTCGGCGGGCCCCGATTGGCCCCGCCAAAGGCGCTTTCCTCGACCCGTCGGGGTCGGCATACTCGTATCCGCAGTCGCCTCCTTCTGCGAACACCAGGCGGGGATAGGGGAATGGAACGCCGTCTGCACACTCGGCATCGCGCCCGCGCCACGGTCTATCTGATCGTGCCCGGTCGCCGCGGCGCGCTTTGCGTGGCGCACAACCTGAGCGCGAACGGCGTATTCGTCGAGACGCGGAACCTCGGTCTCAGGAAGGGGTCCATCGTCGAGCTCGCGTTTGCAATCAACCTCGGCGCGGTGACCAAGATCCACCGGCGCCAGGCGGTCGTCGCCCATGTCACGCACGGCGGCACCGGCCTCAGGATGGAAAGTTACGCGGCCCGCTGAGCGGGGCGACCACAGGTTTCCATGTCGGGTGGGGTTCCCCGGTGCTCAGCCGGGCCGGGGGCCCCTCCCCTTTTCATGATCGCAAATAGCAGAATAGCCGGCAGCGCCCGGCACCGGGCGAGCTTGAGGACGGGGCGGGCGGCATGACACAGATCTACGACAACATCCTGCAGACCATCGGACGCACACCACTGGTGCGGCTCAACAAGATCGGGCGCGAGTTGCCCGGTCGCATCGTGCTGAAGCTCGAGTTCTTCAATCCCTGCGCGAGCGTCAAGGACCGCATCGGCGTCAGCATGATCGAGGCGCTGGAGAAGCAGGGTCGCATCGGACCGAATACCGTGCTGGTCGAACCGACCAGCGGCAACACCGGCATCGGCCTCGCATTCGTCGCGGCGGCCAAGGGCTACCGGCTGGTGCTGACGATGCCCGAAACGATGAGCCTGGAACGGCGGCGCATGCTGACGGCCTTCGGCGCGGAACTGGTCCTGACCGAGGGCGCCAAGGGCATGAAGGGCGCGATGGCGCGCGCGGACGAGATCGTCGCGAGCGATCCTGAACGCTTCGTGCTGGTCGGCCAGTTCACGAATCCGGCCAACCCCGAAATCCATCGTCGCACGACGGCCGAGGAGATCTGGAAGGACACCGGAGGCCAGGCCGACATCCTGATTTCCGGCGTCGGCACCGGCGGCACGATCACCGGCGTCGGCGAAGTCATCAAGGCCCGCAAGCCATCGTTTCGCACGGTCGCGGTCGAGCCCGAGGCGAGCCCGGTGCTGTCGGGCGGCCAGCCCGGGCCGCACAAGATCCAGGGCATCGGCGCCGGCTTCGTGCCCGAGATCCTGAACACGAAGATCATCGATGAGGTCATCCGCGTGACCAACGAGGAAGCGGGCGAGTTCGCGCGCCGGCTCGGGCGCGAGGAAGGCATCCTGGTCGGGATCAGCTCGGGCGCGGCGCTGGCCGCGGCGCTCAAGGTCGCTGCCCGCGAGGAGAATCGCGGCAAGCTGATCGTCGTGATCATCCCGAGTTTCGGCGAGCGTTATCTTTCGACCTGGCTCTACGAGGAGGCCGCCACCAGTGCGCCCAGGTTCGTCACCAGCCCCTGAAGCCAAGTCGGACGGCGGCTACGAGAAGCTCGCTGCGGAGCTCGTCGCGTCCGGCGACGCGGCGGGTTTCCAGGCGCTGAAGCGAGGCACCTGGCCGGATCGCATCGCGGTGCTCGCGACCATCGACCGCCTGCACCGCGTGCTGATCGCGGAAACGCTGCCCGCGCTCGTCCCCGGCGAGAGTCCCGAGCGCCGCGTCGAGCGTGAACTGGCGGAAATCGAATCGCAACTCGCCACGCAGATCCGCCTCGCGCTCGATTTTCCGGCGCAGCTCGGCGAGGAGCGTACGCGCGATGAGCATGTGCTCGATGCGGACAGCCGGCGCACGGCGCGCGCTCTGATCGCCAAGCTGCCGTCGCTGCGCGAGCGTGTCTTCGAGGACGCGCGTGCGGCCTGGCGCGGCGACCCGTCCTGCCATCACCCGATCGAGGCCCTGTATGCATTCCCCGGCGTGTTTGCGATCACGCGCCATCGCATCGCGCACATCCTGTATGAACTGGAGGTGCCATTGCTGCCGCGCCTGGTCGCCGAGGACGCGCACCAGCGCACCGGCATCGACATCCATCCCGGCGCCAACATCGGCCGTGAATTCTTCATCGATCACGGCACCGGCGTCGTGATCGGCCAGACCGCCATCGTCGGCAACCATGTGACGCTCTACCAGGGCGTCACGCTCGGCGCGCGGAGTTTCCCGGTGGACGCGTCCGGCCGGCTGGTCAAGGGCATCCCGCGGCATCCGATCATCGAAGACGACGTGACAATCTACGCGAGCGCGACAGTGCTCGGCCGGATCACGGTCGGGCGCGGCAGCGTGATCGGCGGCAACGTCTGGCTGACCCATGACGTGCCCGCCTATGCGCGGGTCTCGCAGGCCGAGCCGCTGCAGACCGGCTTCGAGCACGGCGCGGGCATCTAGGCGCCGTGGGCCGCGCCTGGTCCCGACGCGAGTTCAGCCGCATGGCGGCGGCGGCGGGAGTCGCGGCCGTGCTGCCGGCCGGACCGGTCGCGTCGCAGGTGCGCTTCGGTTCCTATCCATTCCAGCTGGGCGTGGCCTCGGGCGATCCATCTGCCGACGGCTTCGTGATCTGGACGCGCCTGGCACCCGAGCCCTTTGCACCCGAGGCCCTCGGCAACACGATCTATGAGCTCACGTGGGAAGTGGCCGAGGACCAGGCCTTCGCACGCATCCGCGCCAGCGGCATCGGCCTCGCGCGTGCGCACGTCCTGCACGCGGTGCACGTCGAGGTCGGCGGCCTCGAACCGGGACGCGAGTACTTCTACCGCTTCCGGCTCGGGAAATACGAAAGCCCGACCGGCCGTGCGCTGACTTGCCCGGTCGGCGAGGCCAGCCGGCCACTGCGCTTCGCGGTCGCCTGCTGCGCCCACTACGAACAGGGGTTTTTCTCGGCCTATCGCTACATCGCGGACGACCGGCCCGATCTCGTCCTGATGCTCGGCGATTACATCTATGAGGACGCCTGGGGCGAACGGCGCGTGCGGCTGTTCGACACGCCGGAGGCGCAGACGCTGACCGACTATCGCCGCCGCTACACGCAGTACCGCACCGACCCGGACCTGCAGGCGGCGCACGCGGCCTGTCCCTGGCTCGCAGTCTGGGACGATCACGAGGTCGACAACGATTACGCCGGCGTCACCGGCGAAAACGAGGTTTGCGGCGGCGCAGGGGTCCGGGACTCGTTTCCGGGCCGTCGCGCGGCAGCCTACCAGGCGTACTTCGAACACATGCCGCTGCGACCCTCGCGTCTGCAGTCCGGCATGGCGGCGCGGCTCTACGGCGCGCTGGACTGGGGCCGGCTCGCGCGCTTCTACCTGCTGGACACGCGCCAGTACCGCTCGGTGCAGGCCTGTCCGAATGCGCCGACACCCTGGCGCTGCGACAACGATCGTGGCAGGAAGATCCTGTACAGCGGCGCCGGCGGCGGCGGCTTCGTGGACCCGGAAGAACCCGCCTGCAAGGCAGCACTCGCCGACCCGGCGCGCACGATGCTGGGCGCGGAACAGGAACGCTGGCTCGACGCGGCGCTGGCCGACAGCCGCGCGAACTGGAACGTGCTGACGCAAGGCGTCATGTTCGTGACGATCCTGGAAAGCTGGAACGGATCACCGCGGATCTTCACCGATGCCTGGGCCGGCTACCCGCCGGCGCGCGAACGGCTGCTCGCATCGCTGGCGCGTCACCAGACCGCGAATCCGGTCGTGCTGACCGGCGACATTCATTCCTTTTGGGTCAATGAGATCGCCAATGCAGCCGGGCGGCCATTCGGCGTGGAACTCGTGAGTTCGTCGATCGCGACGTCAACCACCGACAAGTCGCAGGTCCTGCCGCTGAACCCGCAGGTCCGTTTCCACGAGGGCAATCACTGCGGTTACATCCGCTGTGACCTGGACCGCGACAGGCTGCGCGCCGACCTGGTCGCCATCGACGACCGGCTCGACCCGCGCAGCGGCCGTAGCGTGCTCGCGAGTTTCGAGGTGCGCGCGGGCGACCCGCACGCGCACCGCATCTAGCCGCGGATGCAGTTGAGGTAGAGCTGCTCGAAGTCGGCGACCGTCATCGGCAACGGATTGCTGCCGGTGGAGGGATCTGCCAGCGCCTGCGGCGCGAAGACTGCCGCATGCTCCTCGCGTACGCCGAGCCCGGCGAGCGTCGGCGGAATGCCGATCGTCGCGCGCAATTCCAGCACCCAGTCGAAGAGTGCCTGGTACGAATGCTGCCTGAGACCGAGCCAGGCGGCGAGCCGGCCAATTTTCGGCTCGATCGCGCGCCGGTTCCAGGCGAGAACGAACGGCATGACGACCGCATTGGTGAGCCCGTGGTGGGTGTCGAGATTGGCGCTGCAGGGGTGACTCAGGCTGTGCATCGCGCCCAGGCCCTTCTGGAACGCGGTCGCGCCCATCGAAGAGGCGACCAGCAGGTGCGAGCGCGCCTCGAGATCGCTGCCGTTCGCCACCGCGCGCGGCAGGAAGTCGTGTATCAGCCGCATGCCCTCGACCGCGACGCCATCCGCCAGCGGGTGAAAGTGCGGCGCGCAATAAGCCTCGAGGCAATGCGACAGCGCATCCATGCCGGTCGCTGCAGTCACCTTTGGCGGCAGGCCCACGGTCAGCTCCGGGTCACAGATCACGATGCCCGGCATCATCTTCGGGTGGAAGATGATCTTCTTCAGGTGATCGCGATGATCGGTGATCACCGAGGAGCGGCCTACCTCTGAACCCGTGCCCGCCGTCGTGGGCACCGCGACGACCGGCACCATGCCGGCGACATTGACGCGCGTCCACCAGTCCTCGCGATCCTCGAAATCCCAGATTGGCCGCGTCTGCCCCACCATCAATGCAATCGCCTTGCCGGCGTCGAGCCCGCTGCCGCCGCCGAAGGCGACCACGCCGTCGTGACCGCCGTCCCGGTAGATATGCACACCGTCGATGACGTTCTGCTCGACCGGATTCGGTCGGACATCGGAGAACACCGCGCAGTGCAGGCCGGCGTCGCGGCAGGAAGCCAGCGCATTCGCAACCATCGGCAGCGCCGCCAGGCCCGAATCGGTGACGAGCAGGGGCCGGCGCATGCCGAGCGCCACGCAGGCCTGCGGCAGCTCGCGGATGCGGCCCGCGCCGAAGCGGATCGTGGTCGGGTAATTCCAGTTGCCCTTGAGAGTCATGCCAGCCTCAGGTCTGCAGCCGCAGATGATAGGACTTCGGCCGGGTCAGGTGTTCGTAGCCGACGCGCGACAGCGTGCAGCCGCGCCCCGAATCCCCGACGCCCACCCAGGCGAGCGCCGGGTCCAGGTAATCGCAACGGTTCATGAACCAGGTTCCGGTTTCGATCCGCGTGCCGATGGAGAGCGCCGCGTCGGCATCGGCGGTCCACACCGCTGCCGTCAAGCCATAGGGACTGTCATTCATCAGCCGGACGGCCTCGTCATCATCGGCGACCGGCATGATGCCGGCGACGGGCCCGAAGATTTCCTCGCGCATGACGGGCATCGAATGATCCACGTCGAGCAGGATCTGCGGCGCGAGATAGGGCGTGCCCGCAATGCTCGCCGGGAATTCGCGCTCATCGATCGCGGCGCGCGCGCCCCCCGCAATGCTGGCCGCGACCTGCGCGCGGATCTGC
>JAHFSF010000045.1 GCA_023265875.1 Gammaproteobacteria bacterium
GCCACAGGTTCCCCATACCGGAGGCCGCTGGTGCCGGTCAGTACGCCGGCCTACTACCGCGTGATCGCGATGAACGGCACCCGGATCGGCTTCGGTGGACCGATCGTGGTCGCACCCAGCTTCAATATCGCGACCTATGATCTGCCACGGATCGGGGCAGCCATCGGTGACCCGAACGCCGACAGTTGCCTCGACCTGGCCAGTGCCAGTGGCAATGTCACGAACGGCAACTGCCTCGGCACATTCACTGCCCGCAACCTGACCGATGCGGGCCTCGCTGACCTGCTGGCAACCGGCCGGACCAATGGCGATTCGCGCTTTGCGGATTTCAGCGGCGACCGTCGCGACGACCTGTTCAGCAATACCCTGTCACCGGCCAGCGACCCCGCCTCGCGCGCGTTGATGCACGTGAACCAGGGCACCGGCGATTACCTGACCAACGCCGCGGTCACGGCGCTGGGCATCGGCGGCTTTGGCGGCACGCTGCTCGCGGCAGATTTCGATAACGATAACGACATCGACCTGTTCGCACCGCATGACCACACGCAAGGCGATGGCGCGCGCAACTGGCTGCTTCGCAACGTCGGCGGCGGTGCATTCACCGATGTCGCTGTCGCGAGCGGCATCGACAGCAATCCGGCCGGCACGGATTTCATTCCACGCGGCGGCCAGGCTGTGGACTTCAACGAGGACGGCCGCGTGGACCTGCTGTTCGGGTCGCGCCTGCTGATCAACAATACCAGCGGGACATTCAGCGACGGCTCGGCGGCCGCCGGCATGCCGGTCCGCGCGGACCAGGGACTCAAGCTGGTCGACGTGGACCTCGACGGCGATCTCGACCTGGTCCATCACGACGGCGCCGTCACGCGCCTGTATCGCAACACGGCAGGCGTCTTCGACGGTGGCACGATTGTCCACCAGAACACGACGGCCGCAACCTTCGGTTATGGGCTGAATGCCTGCGACATCAACGGCGACGGCTTCGAGGATGTGGTCATCGCAAGCAATGACGTTGCGACCGGCAAGGGAGTGCCGATACTGCTGGTCAACGTCAACGGCCAGTTGACGCCATCGACAATCCCCAGGGAACTGACGGCGGGCACGAACGACCTCGTCGCACTCAACGACCTGATTGCCTGCGGTGACGTGGACGGGAGCGGAGTCGCCGATATCGTTTCACGCTGGGGACAGACCTACCGCATGTTGCTGGCCAAATCGTCACTCGGGACGCGCCTGCGGATTCGCGTGCTCGGCAGCGGCGGCGAGCGCAATCAACAGGGTCGCGTCGTGCGGATCGTGCCGCGGTCTTCCCCGACCCGAATCATGACGCGCGCGATCGAGTCCGGCTCGGGCCTGCGCGCGCAGAACCAGTACGACTTGCTGGTCGGCGCCCCATGGGCCGGTGTCTATGATATTTCCGTGCGATTCACCGCAGGCGTCGTCACGGCAACCGCGGATCCTGGCGATGCGTTGACGATCTACGAGGATGGCCGCGTCGTCGACGGTCTGCAGTAGCCCGGTTCAGCCGAGGGCCTGGCTCAGATCCGCTACCAGGTCATCGGTCTCCTCGATGCCGATCGAAAGCCGCACCAGCGTGTCGCTGATCCCGAGCCTCGCGCGTGCCTCCGGTGGCACCGTGGCATGCGTCATGATCGCCGGGTGATCGACCAGGCTCTCGACGCCGCCGAGGCTCTCGGCCAACGTGAATAGTTCCAGCCGCTCGAGGAATCGGCGCGCCTCCGGCAACCCGCCCTGCAGGAAGCACGTGACAATCCCGCTGTGGCCGTTGTGCATCTGCCTGGTGGCCAGCGCATGCTGCGGATGAGACGGCAGGCCCGGGTACAGTACGCGCTCCACGCGATCATGCTTCTCCAGCCACTGGGCGATTGCGAGCGCGCTTTCACTTGACTGGCGCATCCTGAGCGGCAATGTCTTCAGGCCACGCAGGGCCAGGAAGCTGTCGAACGGACCGCTGATCGCCCCGATCGCGTTCTGCAGGTAACCGATGCGCTCGGCGAGCGCAGTGTCGCCGACGACGACGATGCCCCCGACCATGTCCGAGTGGCCGTTCAGGAACTTGGTCGCCGAGTGCATGACGATGTCTGCGCCAAGCTCCAGCGGCCGCTGGATCCAGGGTGTTGCGAAGGTGTTGTCCACGACCGTGAGAATCCCGCGTTCGCGCGCGATGGCGGCGACCGCTGCGATATCGGCCAGGCGCAGCATTGGATTGGAAGGTGATTCGATCCAGATCATGCGGGTTCCTGGCCGTATCGCCGTCAGTGCCGCCTTCGGGTCGGTCAGGTCGACGAAGCTGAAGTCGAGCCCGGCTGAACGCCTGCGCACGAGTTCGAACAGGCGGAACGTGCCGCCATAGAGATCGTCCATCGCCAGGACGTGGCTGCCGGTCTCGAGCAGTTCCAGCAGCGTTGCGGTCGCCGCCATGCCGGAAGCGAATGCAAAACCCTGCGTGCCGCCCTCGAGGTCCGCGACGCAACGCTCCCAGGCCATGCGCGTCGGATTCTGGGTGCGGGAGTATTCGTATCCCTTGTGCACGCCGGGGCTTTCCTGGGCGTACGTGGACACCGCGTAGATCGGCGGCATCACCGCGCCGGTCGTCGGGTCGGGCGACTGGCCCGCATGGATGGCGCGGGTCGCAAATCCCTGGCGTCGCCTGTAATCGGTCATATGCTGCCTCAGTGAGTCGGGGCCGCGTGCATCTGGCGGCGCAGGTAATTCAGCATGTCGGCGCGCGTGATCAGGCCATGAAAGTCGTTGCCTTCCATGAGGGCCGCATAGGGTTGCACGTCCAGCATCGCGGCCAGGTTCCTGACCGACATCGACGGCTCGACCACCAGGAAATTCGTGTGCATGGCCTTGCTGACCGGGTCATTGAATCGCTCCGGATCCCCGAAGGCATGCCGCATGATGTCGTCCTCGTCGATGAAGCCCACCAGGCTTTCGCCGGCCATCACGGGCAGCTGGCTGAACCCGGCGTTGCGCAACCGGTTGTGTGCCGTCGTCAGCACGTCATCCGGCCCGACCGTGATGGTTGCGCGCTCGCCGTGCGGGCGCCCGACCAGGTCGCGCAGGTTGCCATGCTGCGGCCGACGGATGAATCCCTCGTCCTCCATCCAGAAGTCGTTGAACAGCTTCGAAAGGTACTTGTTGCCCGTGTCGCAGGCGAATGTGACGACCCGCTTCGGCGCCTTCTGCTCGCGGCACCAGCGCAGCGCCGCTGACACCAGTGTCCCGGTGGAAGAACCGACCAGCAGGCCTTCCTTGCGCAGGATCTCGCGGGCGGTCGCGAAGGACTCGCTATCCGGGATGCTGTAGGCCTTCCGGCACATTGAAAAATCGCAGATGGACGGCATGAAGTCCTCGCCAATGCCCTCGACCAGCCACGAACCGGGCACGCCGAGCCTGCCCTTGTTGACCAGGTCGGCGAGCACCGATCCGGCGGGATCGGCCAGGATGATTTCGATGCCCGGCGCCCTCTCGCGAAAGCACTGCGTGAGGCCCGCGATGGTGCCGCTCGACCCGACCCCGACGACGACCGCGTCCACGCGCCCGTCCATCTGTTCCAGGATTTCCGGCCCGGTCGTGGTCGCATGGGCCTTCGGATTATCCGGGTTCGCAAACTGGTTGATGTGGTAAGCGCCCTGCTCGCGCGCGATGCGCGCACCGACGTCCTGGTAATACTCCGGATGTCCCTTCTCGACGTCCGAACGTGTCAGCACGACGTCCGCGCCCATGGCGCGAAGGTTGAAGATCTTCTCCTGGCTCATCTTGTCAGGCAGGACCAGGATCACGCGGTAGCCCTTCTGCGCGGCAACCAGCGCAAGCCCCAGGCCGGTATTGCCGGCAGTCGCCTCGACAATCGTGCCGCCAGGCTTCAGGTCGCCGCGCCGTTCTGCTTCCTCGATCATCGTGAGGCCGATCCGGTCCTTGATGGAACCGGCGGGATTCATCAGTTCGAGCTTCAGGAACAATTGGCAGGGCCCCGTGTCGAGCCGGCTGATTTTCAGCATCGGTGTCCTGCCGATCATGTCGAGGACCTTGCCGTACACCATCATGGTTGTGGCTCCGCGCGCAGGCTACTATGAGCGCAGATTGTACCGGGAGATGCGCCGTGCGTTGGCGACCGTTGCTGCTGTTCCTGCCGGCCGCGGTCTTCACGGGCATGGTCCTCGCGCGGCATGCGGCTGCGGCGGAATCGGTAGCCGCCCGGATCCGGGACGACGCCCGCCTGCAGCAGGCCGTCGAGACAGCGCGGGAACGCTTTCTCGCGAGCCAGACCTTCGACCGGCTCGATGTCACCGTCCTGCTGGCAACAGCCGACGGCGGCTGGCTGCGCGGCAGCGTCGGCGGAGACCGACCGTGGTATCCGGCGAGCTGCGTCAAGCTGGGATTCGCAATCGCGGCCATTCATTGGTGTGCCGAGCGTTCGCTTGCGCCGGATTGCCTCGATGCGGCGGTCCTGCCGATGCTGCAGGACTCCGACAATGTCGCGACCGGTGAAGTTGTCGACGCCATCAGCGGCGCGAAGAACGGCGCGGCGGACGGCACTGATTTCGAGGCCTGGCTGGCGCGGCGCCTGTACACCGAGAATCTGCTGCAAGGTCATGGCCTGCTCGGCGCCCAGCGCCTTTTCAACAAGACCTACCCGACCAACTCCGGGGAAATGCCGGTGGACCTGGAACGCCTGGCGTTGGAGCGCCACGGGCGCAATTCGATGACCGCCGATTGCTCGGCCTTGCTGATGCTCGCCGTCGTCACCGGCGAATTCGGGGAAGCCGCCACCGAATACCTGCGTTCCCGGCTGCGCCGCCCGCTGATATCCCGGAACAGCGCCATGGGCGGCGGATTTCCGGAGGGAACCGTGTTCGAGAGCAAGGTCGGCGACGCTTACGACACGCTTGCGGAAATCGTGCATGCCGAGTTGCCGGACGGACGGCGGCTGATCATCGCCGCCTATTCGAATGGGCGCGACCCCGAAGGTCCTGACGAACAGGACCTCACGGCGCTCGCCGGGTTCGCGAGGCTTCTGCTCGATCAACCCGGCGTGCAGTCGCCGGATGTCCATCGGACGGGCAATGACTGAAGCCGCCAGGCGGCTGCGCGGCGTGCTCCTGATGCTGGTCGCGGTCGGTGTCTTCGCGATCATGGACGCCGTCATGAAGCAGCTCACGGTCCATTACCCGGCCATGCAGGTCGCCAGCATTCGCGGCGCGAGTTCGCTGCCGTTTGTCTTCCTGTCATACCTGCTGACGGGTCAGCTCTCGTTGTTGCGACCGGTACGCATGGACCTGCACCTCATTCGCGCCGCGCTGGCGGTCCTGATGCTGTGGGGATTCATCTGGGCGCTCGCTCACGCCAGCATGGCCGACACCTATGCTGTTTTCATGTGCTCGCCATTGCTCGTCGTGCTCGCCGCCGCGGTGATGCTGCGAGAGAAAGTGGACCGGCACCTGTGGTTCGCGATCCTGGCCGGCCTGGCCGGCGTTTATGTGATGCTGAAACCCTCGCTTGCCGGTTTCGCGAGCCTTGCCGGGCTCGCGACACTCCTGTCCGCCATGGCCTATGCCGTTGCGGCAGTCATGGTCCGGATCCTTGCGCGCACCGACACGACTGCCTCGATGGTCTTCTGGTTCCTGCTGCTGCTGTCGATCGGCGCCACGGCGCTGGCGGCCCCGGCCTGGGTGCCGATCATCGCCGCCGACTGGCCCTGGATCCTTGTCGTAGGCCTGAACGGCTGGGTGGGCCAGTACCTGATCACGGAAGCCTTTCGCCTTGCGCCTGCATCGCTCGTCGCGCCATTCGAATACACCGGCATGGTCTGGGCCGTCGGCATCGACTGGGTCGTCTGGCAAGTCCTGCCCGGCGCTCGGATGCTGATCGGCTGCGCGATCGTCGTGGGAGCAGGTCTCTACCTGCTGCGCCGCGAGCAGCAGCATCCGTAAGCGCTTCGCGCTATCCTCTGGGCGCATGGGCCTCCTCGAAAACCCGTTGATCGAAAGGCTCGTCGCCGAGATTTCGACCGCGCTCGTGCTGCTGAGCGCAGGCACCAGCAGGGCAAGAGCCTCGACGAGTACGACTTCTACCCGTATGCATCCACCCGCGAAAACTTCGCGGAATTCAGCCTGAAGGACTTCCGGCTCGGCATGCACTATTTCCTGCGCAATACCGACATGCGCGCCGCGCGCAGAACCTGGACAAGCTCAACTATGAGCTGAACATCGGGGCGCGCCGCTTCAAGTGCACGACGATCCCGATCGTGCGCAAGGATTTCGGCGTCGTGGGCGCGGTCTGTATCAACATCGACATCAATTACGTCCGCGACGAATACCAGCGGGCCCTACGCGGCCGGAAACACTTCCGCGACGCGACTTACTAGGGCCCCGGCCGGCACCTCACTGGCCCGCATCACGCTTTGCGCGCGAGGCGGCATCAGCCGCCCGGTCGGCCTTCATCTGGCGCACGTTGACCGGCCGGATCTCCTTGATCTGGCAACGGTCGCGGCCCACCTGCACGTGATCGAAAGTCGAGACCTGGCTTCCGGTCGAGCTGACGCCGATCGAATTGGTGAACAACAGGTCCTGGCAGTTGTCCCAGACGGTTACCAGGTAAGCCTCGTTGACGCCGGTCCACAGGATCAGCCTGTCGCGGGCCAGCGGTTGCCAGGACTGCAGGCGAATCGACGTGAAGCCACGGACGGGTTCACCCGCATAATCCAGGTACTGCGCCAGTACTTCTTCATGGCTGACACGCCGAAGCCCGCCCGCGCAACCGGCGGTCAATGCGACCATCAACACCGCAAGCACTATCCTGTTCATACGATCACCTCCTGATCGTTGGACAGGCCGCGCTTCGCCCGGTTCCGCCATCAAGCGGCACCGCGCAAGAGGGAGCCGCAGGACCCGTGTTGCTGCCGGCTAGCGTGCCAGGTCAGTCAACAGGCTGTGCCACTGGAGTATCGCGCGCTCGAAGGCCGTGACCGGAACGCGCTCGTTGAGCCCGTGGGCAAAATTGTCTTTGGGGTGCATGTACAGGCCGGAAACGCCGTAACTTGGCACGCCGAGGTTGCGGAAATGCAGGCTGTCGGTCGCGCCGGCCGACATCGAGGGCACGATCGGCAGCCCGGGGTCGGTCAGGTCAATGGCCTTCCGCAGTGCCGTAATGAAGTCCGCCCTCAGCGGCGAAGCGTCGCTGGGTATCGGATTGAGGAGCACCTTGATCTGCGCAGCCGGATCGTTGACCACTTGCTGCAGGGTCTCCTTGACGCTTTCGATCGTCACGCCCGGAAACACGCGGCAGTTGATATTGACCATCGCGCTCTGCGGCAGCGCATTCCTGGCGTGTCCGGCCTGCAGCATCGTCGCGACACAGGTCGTGCCGAGCTGACCGACGTACTCGGGCCTGGATCTCAGGTATGCGATCGCCTTCCGGTCGGTCGGGTGCTTCGCATAGCGGCGCATCGCCGCGCCGTCCTCGCCGGGGGTCAGGGCGCCCGCGGCGAGCAGGTAGGCCAGTGTCAGCTCGCTGGACTGGGTAGGGAAGCGGTAGGCGGCGATGCGATCGATCGCGCGCGCAAGGTGGTAGATGGCATTGTCCGCGCTCGGCCGGCTGCTGTGCCCACCAGCGTTCGTGAAACTCAGCTCGAAGTCGGCGTAAGTCTTCTCCGCGGCCTGCATGGCATAGACGATCGGCTTGCCGTCGTCGCCCAGGTTGGCGCCACCGGCATCGCTGTTCAGGTACAACTCGGCGCCTTTCAGCTGCTGCGCCAGGACCGCGGTCGTCGCCTGGGTCGTCTCTTCGTCGCCGGAGAGCGCGAGCACGATGTCACGCACGGGCCGGAATCCCTCTGACTTGAGCCACAGCAACGTGGCAATCATGGTCGAGACACCGAACTTGTTGTCCGACGAGCCGCGGCCAAAAATAAATCCGTTCTCGACCACCGCCGTGAATGGATCGCGCTGCCAGTGCTGCTTCAGCGCCGGCACCACGTCCATGTGCCCGCCGATGACGATCGGCTTGGCGGCTGGATCGCTGCCGTGGTAGCGCGCGATGAGCGTTGCGGTTTCCTCGAATGGCGTGATGACGATGTCCTCGGGCGCGAAGCCGCCGGCTTTCAGGACATCGGCGATGTAGGCCGCATAGGCCGGGACCTGGTCCTGGCCGGGGAAAGTGCGGTATGCAACCGAGCGCTTCAGGATCTCGAATGCCTGGGCCGAAACCTCGGCCGGCACGGATGGCGCAGCGGCTGC
Source organism: Gammaproteobacteria bacterium (assembly GCA_023265875.1). Classification (GTDB taxonomy): domain Bacteria; phylum Pseudomonadota; class Gammaproteobacteria; order Steroidobacterales; family Steroidobacteraceae; genus SCUD01. Next base: position 8,265 of record JAHFSF010000045.1, read on the forward strand.
GGCCCCCGCGGCGGTCATCGTCATCATGAGGCCGAGGACGACCGCGCCCAGACCCCGCCCGAACATGCTTGGCTGATTCATGGGATTCCTGCCTGAAAGGACCGCGCAGTGTGACAACAGGACCCGGTTCATCGCAAGTGCGGTGCAAAAACGAGGCACGTGGGCGAATCTTGCGGCGACTGCGCTAGACTGCGCGGCATGCGCGAGCCACCGACTGCATGATCGTCACCATCCTGCTGTTGATACTTGGGGTGCTCGGCCTCGCGTTCACCAGCGTCCTGTTCAGCACCGCACGGCAGCGCGGCGAGTTGCGGCCGACCCTGGAATCGGTCGGCCTCGGCGCCATCACGAACTTCTTCGACACGCTCGGCATCGGTTCATTCGCAACGACGACCGCCTGGATCAAGTTGCGCGGGCTGGTGCCCGACAGCTTCATTCCAGCCACGCTGAATGCCGGCCATGCCCTGCCGACCGTAGCGCAGGCCTTCATCTTCATCCAGCTGGTCAGCGTCGATCCGAAGCTGCTGGCGGCATGCATCGTCGCGGCAGTCGCGGGCGCGATCGTTGGCGCACCGATTGTCGTGCGGCTGCCGGTGCGCGTCGTGCAGGGCGTGGTCGGACTCGCGCTGCTGATCGCTTCCGGGCTGTACGCGCTGTCCAATCTCGGCCTGATGCCGGCCGGAGGCGACGCGCTGTCATTGCCGGCAGGGCCGCTCGCAGTCGCAGTCGGCGCCCATTTCGTGCTGGGTGCGCTGATGACCTTCGGCATCGGGCTGTACGCACCCTCGCTGATCCTGCTGTCGCTGCTCGGCCTGAATCCGATCGCCGCGTTCCCGATCATGATGGGCGCCTGCGCCTTCCTGATGCCGGTCTGCGGCATGCCATTCGTGCGTGCCGAGCGCATCAACCTGCATGTCGTCATCGGGCTTGCGCTCGGAGGCATCCCGCTCGTGCTCGTTGCGGCTTTCCTGGTGAAGTCATTGCCGCTCGTGACCCTGCGCTGGGGTGTCGTCGTCGTCGTCCTCTATGCGGCGGTACTGCTGCTGCGGTCGGCCATGAGCCCGACTCCACATCAGAAGTAATCTTGGGGGGATCCATGGACAGAAGGCATTTCCTGGCTTCATCCGTTGCAGCCGCGGTCGCGGTTTCGCTGCCATTCGGGCGCCTGCTGGCTGCGGGCCGCAGCGTGCCGGTTGCCGCCGATATCGCTGCCGTCACCGGCGGTGGCGCCACCGTCACGCTCGAGAAGGCCGCACTGCAGGAGCTGCGTGACAGCTTGCGCGGCGCGCTGCTGTTCGCGGGCGATCCCGGTTACGACGAAGCGCGGCGCGTGCTGAACGAATCCATCAACCGGCATCCGGCACTGATCGTGCAACCCACGGGTGTGGCGGATATCCGCAGTGCCGTGACCTTCGCGCGCGAGCGCGAATTGCTGCTGGCCGTCAAGTGCGGCGGGCACAGCACTTCCGGCAAGTCCACCTGCGAAGGCGGCATGCAGATCGACCTGTCGCGATATCGCGGCGTGCGGGCCGACCCGGTATCACGCCGGGCCTATGCGGCGGGCGGCAGCCTGCTCGGCGAACTGGACCACGAGGCGATGGCCTTCGGCCTCGTCACGACTGCCGGCACCGTGTCGCATACCGGCATCGGCGGGCTCACCCTGGGCGGCGGCTTTGGCCGCCTGGCGCGGCGTTTCGGACTCGCGCTCGACAACGTCCGGGCAGTCGACATCGTGACTGCCGATGGCAGGCTGTTGCATGCCGGCGCCAGGGAAAACAAGGACCTTTATTGGGGTGTGCGCGGCGGCGGCGGGAATTTCGGCATCGTCACGGGTTTCGACTTCGGGCTGCACCCGATGCAGAGCCAGGTCACCGGCGGCGACATGATTTTCCCGATCGCAAGGGCACGCGAACTGCTCGAGTTCTACGGCGACTTCAGCACCAATGCCCCGGACGAACTCTACGCGGATTGCTTCATGGCAGCGCCGATCGGCGGCAAGCCGGGCGTCTTCGGCATCTCTGTCTGTTATTCGGGGCCTGCGGAGCAGGCTGAACAAGTGCTGGCGCCATTGCGCAAGCTCGGCACGCCGATCGCCGATACGATCAAGACGCAGGACTACGTCGCCATCCAGCGCAGCTCGGACCGTACCGATCCGCGCAATGAAGGCGCCTACATGAAGGAAGGATTCATCCACGACTTCCAGGGCAGCATGGTCAGCAAGCTGCTGGACGGATTTCAGCAGGATCCAGGACGCGGCACCGTCGTGTATTTCCAGCACGCCGGCGGGGCAATCAACCGCGTTGCGCCCGAGGCCACGGCTTTTGCGCACCGCGAAGTGAGGCACGGCATGTTCTCGGTTGTTTCGTGGAAGCTCGACAGCGATCCAGCGCCGCATATCCGTTACGTCAAGGATTACTGGGCAACCCTCGATCCATACACACGCGGTCACTACACGAATTCAATCGGCGACGAGCCGCAGAAGCTGGTCAGCGACAACTACGGCATCGCCCTCCCGCGGCTGCGGCAACTCAAGAAGAAATACGACCCGGGTAACTTATTCCGTCTCAATGCAAACATCGAGCCAAGCGTCTGATCACACACCATCATAGATCGCTCGCCAGTGTGCTGGCGCTGGCGCTCCTCGCCGCGCAGTTCGGCGCGGAGGCGCATGCCTATTCGCACCTGGCAAAAGATCCAGACAGCGCCCCGAACTCGCTGCAGAGCTGCACAAAATGCCTGTCTTTCGCGCCGGTTACGATGGCCGTGGGCGGCAGTCCGTACGTAGTGATTGTCGATCATTGCGTGGCGGAACTTGCCCTCCCCGTCGTCACGGCGTCGGTCCCTGACCGATTTTCATTCCCCGCATTCCAGCCCCGGGCACCGCCCCGACTCCTCTAGGCCAATGACCACACGGCGCGCGCCTGCGCGGCCGTGCCCGTTGACTTGAGAGGAGGATCATTCCATGACAAGGTTTATGCGCGTAGCGGCGCATCTGGCGCTTGCATGCGCCGTACTGCCTTCAATTGCCCAAGCCGCGGACGAGGTCGCGGAATTGCGCGCCGAACTGCAGGCGCTCAAGAGTGAATACGCGGCGCGCGTCGGATCGCTAGAAGCACGCATCGGGCAACTTGAAGCTGCGCCGGCTCAGGTCGCAGCCGAGCCCGTCCAGCAGCCGCCTGCCCCGGCTGCAGGTTCGCGTTCCGCCGCGTCTGCCTTCAATCCGGCGATCTCGCTGATACTCGCCGGCAATTACTCTGGCACTTCGCAGGACCCGGATAGCTGGCACATCGCAGGCTTCATGCCAAGCGGCGGCGATGTCGGCCCGGGCGCCCGGAGTTTCAACCTCGGGGAATCCGAGCTCACGGTCAGCGCAAACGTGGATCCGTATTTTTCGGCCACGATGACTGCCGCCATCACCGGTGAGGACGAGATCGGGGTTGAAGAAGCGTTCTTCCGCACTACCGCCCTGCCCTCTGGCTTCACGGTCAAGGGCGGGCGATTCTTCTCGGGCCTGGGATATCTCAACGAGGTGCATGCGCATGCCTGGGACTTCACCGACCAGCCGCTGATCTACCAGGCGTTCTTCGGCAATCAGCGCGCGCAGGACGGCCTGCAGGCGAAGTGGATTGCGCCGACGGATCTGTTCGTGGAAATCGGCGCCGAGACCGGCAATGGCGAGACTTTCCCTGGCACCAGGCGCAGTCGCAACGGTTTCAATGGCGAAACGGTCTTCGCGCATATCGGCGGCGATATCGGCGCAACCGCAAGCTGGCGCGCGGGCGCGTCCTGGCTGGATCTGAATGCCGAAGGTCGTTCTTATGAGGACGTGGATCAGTTCGGCGAGCAGGTACTGAACTCCTTTACCGGTAAGTCACAAACCTGGGGCGTGGACGCGGTCTTCAAGTGGGCGCCAACCGGCAATTCCGCCTACCAGCAGCTGAAGGTGCAGGCGGAATACATGAGCCGTCGAGAAGACGGCGATCTCACCTTCGATGTCGAGGGCCTCGGCCTGAGCGATACCTGCGAGAGCGAACAATCCGGCTGGTACCTGCAGAGCGTTTACCAGTTCCGGCCGCGCTGGCGTGTCGGCGCACGCTATGACTCTCTCGATTCTGGCAGGACGCAAATCGCGCTCGTGGACGATCGCGTCCTGCCTGCCGCGGCATTCCCGCTGCTGCAGGCAGCGGATCCCGATCGGGTCACGGTAATGTTCGACTGGAGCCCGAGCGAATTCACGAGGCTCCGCGCCCAATACGCCTGGGATGAGGCCCGCGCCGATGGCGAGCAGGACCGGCAATTCCGGCTGCAATACCTCTATGGCATCGGCGCGCACGGCGCCCACAAATACTAGGAGCCGCAATCATGTGCAATTTCATTCGTAGTGCAATGGCGCTCCTGATTCTCCTGGCCTGCGGCCCCGCACAGGCTACCGTCAGGATACTGGCGACCACGGCCGACTGGGGCGCACTTGCAACCGAACTCGGGGGCGATCGCGTCAGCGTCTATGTCGCGACGACGGCCTTGCAGGACGTCCATCGTGTGGATGCCAAGCCGAGTCTCGTCGCCCGCGCACGCACGGCCGATCTTGTCGTCGCGACCGGCGCGGAACTCGAGATTGGATGGCTGCCGGTCCTCGTGCAGGAATCAGGCAACCCCAAGATTCAGCCGGGGGCAACGGGCTACTTCGAGGCGGCCGCGCAGCTCAGCTTGCTGGAAGTTCCCACACAGCTCGATCGCTCGATGGGCGACATCCATCCGCAAGGCAATCCGCACCTGCAACTGGACCCGCACAACATCGCTGTGGTTGCGAAGGCGCTTACCTCCCGGCTTGCGATGCTCGATGCCGGCAACGCGGATTACTACCGCAAGCGTGGCAGCGATTTCGACGCCCGATTGACCCAGGCCATTACCCGCTGGGAAATCAAGGCGGCACCGCTGAAGGGAATGCCGGTCGTCATTATGCATCGCGACCAGATATATCTCTGCCACTGGCTCGGGCTCAAGGAAGTCGCCGCAATCGAACCGAAGCCCGGCGTGCCGCCGAGCGCCGGTTACCTCGGTCAACTGGTGTCGAAGCTGTCGGCGTCGCCGCCAAACCTGATCCTGCTCAATGCCTACAACGATGCCAAGGCGGCTAACTGGCTGTCGGAGCGAGTCCACGTGCCGGTCGTAACCTTGCCATTTTCGGTGGGCGGCACGCCGGAAGCGAAGGATCTCTTCAGTCTCTTCGATGACACCATCAATCGTCTGCAGGCGCAAAACCCATGAATCTACTCACGACAGACCTCAGCATTCTTTGGCCGGCGTTGATCGCGGGCCTGCTGGTCGCGATTTCACACGTGCCGCTCGGCCAGCAGGTGCTGGCGCGCGGCATCGTGTTCATCGATCTCGCCATCGCACAGGTGGCCGGCCTCGGTGTCATCGCGGCCAGTCATTTCGGGCTTCCGATCGAAGGCTGGAGTGCACAGGCGGCAGCGGGCGCTGCAGCACTTGCGGGCGCATTGCTCCTGACCTGGACCGAACGCAAGCGGCCCGAGGCCCAGGAAGCGCTGATCGGGATCCTGTTCGTGCTGGCGTCAACGGCGCAGATTCTGCTGCTCGCGAATGATC
>JAHFSF010000189.1 GCA_023265875.1 Gammaproteobacteria bacterium
GGCCGCGAATGTGGCGCGCGCCCACGACAGCAGCAACCTGAAAGCCCATGCGCTCGATGCCAGCGACCCGGCCGCGCTTGCCCGCCACCTGGAACAGCATCCGGTGGACGCGGTGTTGTCCTCCCTGCCTTTCTACTGCAACGTCGGGGTGGCGAAAGCCGCCCGCGACCGCGGACTGCATTACTTCGACCTGACGGAAGATGTCGAGGTCACGCGTCGCGTGCGCGCGATCGCCGAAGGGGCGTCGACCGCCTTCGTGCCACAGTGCGGGCTCGCGCCCGGCTTCATCGCGATTGCTGCCAACGAGCTGATCAGCCACTTCGACGAATTGCGGACAGTCAAGCTGCGTGTCGGCGCGTTGCCGCAGCATCCGAACAACGTGCTGAAGTACTCGCTGACCTGGTCCACCGAGGGCCTGATCAACGAATACGGCAATCCCTGCCTCGCGATTTCGGACCGGCGCCTGGTGGAGGTCGCGCCCCTCGAGGGGCTCGAGGAGATCGAGATCGACGGTACGCTGTACGAGGCCTTCAACACTTCGGGCGGCCTCGGTTCACTCGGCGACACCTACGGGGAGCGCTGCGAACAGATGAACTACAAGACGATCCGCTATCCCGGTCACTGTGCCCAGATGCGCCTGCTGATGAATGACCTGAAGCTCAACCAGGATCGCGGCACGCTGAAGCGAATCCTCGAGAACGCCGTGCCGCAGACCCTGCAGGACGTCGTGATCGTCTACGTCGCCGTCACCGGCCGCCAGGACGGGGAGCTGCGCGAGGAAAATTACGTCAACAAGATCTATCCTCAGCAGATTGCCGGACGTCTCTGGTCCGCGATCCAGGTGTCAACCGCGGCAGGCATCACGGCAGTTGCCGACCTGGTGCTAGCCAACGCCGGCGCCTGCCGCGGATTCGTGCGTCAGGAACAGTTCCGGCTGCCTGCCCTGCTCGCCAACCGCTTCGGCGCATGGTTCCAGACCGGTGGCGACAAGGGCATCTCGGGGCGCATGGTGGTCGAGGGCAAGGCAGGCCGCCAGCGCAGGCTGACAGGGACAAGGCGATGAACAAGACGGAAATACTCAAGGGGCTCGGACTCGCGGCCGTCAATGACGGCGCCTGGTCCGGCGACGGCTGGCATGCGGCGGCGGATGCGCGCCTCGTCGAGTCGGTCAGCCCGGCGACGGGCGAAGTCATCGCGGCGGTGCGCGCTGCGACCGTGGCCGACTATGAACGCGTCGCCGCGAGCGCGGCGGCCGCATTCCTGCGCTGGCGCGAGGTGCCGGCGCCGCGGCGCGGGGAAGCCGTGCGCCTGGTTGGCGATGCGCTGCGCGCAAAGAAGGACCTGCTCGGCGGCCTGGTCAGTCTCGAGATGGGCAAGATCAGGGCCGAGGGTGAAGGCGAGGTCCAGGAGATGATCGACATCGCCGATTTCGCGGTCGGCCAGTCGCGCATGCTCTACGGCCTGACGATGCATTCGGAGCGGCCCCAGCATCGCATGTACGAACAGTGGCATCCGCTCGGTGTCGTCGGCATCATCTCGGCCTTCAATTTCCCGGTCGCGGTCTGGTCCTGGAATGCGTTTCTCGCCGTAATCTGTGGCGACATCTGCATCTGGAAGCCCTCGCACAGCACTCCACTCTGCGCGATCGCCGTCCAGCGCATCTGCGCTGAGGTGCTCGAACGGCAAAAGCTGCCGCCGATCTTCCAGCTGTTCATCGCGGGTGACAACACGCTGGCCAGCCGTTTCGTCGACGACCGGCGCGTGGCGCTCATCAGTTTTACCGGCTCGACAGCGGTCGGCCGCGGTGTCGGCCAGCGGATTGCCGCCCGGCTCGGCAGGAGCCTGCTCGAGCTCGGCGGCAACAATGCGATCATCGTCGATGAGTTCGCGAACCTCGACCTCGTGGTGCCCGCGGTGGTCTTCGGCGCCGTCGGGACCGCAGGTCAACGTTGCACGACGACACGGCGGCTGCTGGTGCACCGGTCGCGCATCGCCGAGCTGGAGCGCCGGCTGGTCGCGGCCTACCGCCAGGTGCGAATCGGCAATCCGCTCGACCCGCACATCCTGATGGGACCACTGGTGAATGCGGGCGCCGTGCGCGGCTACGAGGCGGCGCTGGCCGACGCGCGTGCCCAGGGCGGCAAGGTCCTGTATGGCGGGCGGGTACTGCAGGGGCCGGGATTCTTCGTCGAGCCGACCATCGTCCGGGCGCGCAATGACATGCCCGTCGTACGCCACGAGACCTTTGCGCCGATCCTCTACACGATTCCGTACGCGACCCTCGACGAGGCCATCGCGCTGCACAACGACACCGAGTACGGCCTGTCGTCCGCGATCTTTACGGACCGGATGCAGCACGCCGAGCGCTTCCTGTCGGTCGCGGGCAGCGATTGCGGCATCGCCAACGTGAATATCGGGACCTCGGGTGCCGAGATTGGCGGGGCTTTCGGCGGCGAAAAGGACACGGGCGGCGGGCGCGAATCGGGATCCGACGTCTGGAAGCTCTACATGCGCCGCCAGACCAATACGATCAACTGGTCGTCGGAATTGCCGCTCGCGCAGGGGATCAGCTTCGATCTGGGCTGAGTTCCTTCGCGACCAGTTCGTACATCATCTGCGTGTAGCGCTCGGGCGTGATGAAGGTCCAGGCCCATTTCTTGTCGTAGTCCGCGTTCGGCGCCGCGGCGACGACTTCTTCCACCGTCTTTCCTGCCTTGATCAGGGCGCGGATCCGGTCGCTCGTAACGGCCAGCATCTGGCGGTACTCCATGAGATCCGCGCGCGTCGCGAGCGGCCCATGACCCGGGATGATGCGGGTCTTTTCGTCAGCCATGCCGAGGATCCCGTCCACCGCCGCGAGCAGGCCCGACACGGATCCGCCCGAACTGATGTCGATGAACGGGTAAAAACGGAAGAATACGTCACCCGCGTGGATCACGTTTGCCTTGCGGAACTGGACGATGACGTCGCCGTCCGTATGCGCGTGCGGAGCGTAGCTCCCGTGGATCTCGTCGCCATTCAGGTAGAAGGTAACGGTGTCGCTGAACGTGACGACCGGCAGGGCCGCCGGTGGCGAGGCCGGCGTGGCAGTCTGCACGAAACTGATGAACTGATTGGTGCTCATGCGCGCGCGGACCTGGTCATGGGCCACGATCAATGCGCCCGCCTTTCCCAGGTTTTCATTGCCGCCCGTGTGATCTCCGTGCCAGTGCGTGTTCAGCACGAAGCGCGGGGTTCCGGCACCCAGTTCGTGCAAGGCGGCCAGGACGGCAGGTGTCATCGGCGCGTACTGGTCATCGATCAGGAATGTGCCGTCCGGGCCCGTCGAGACGCCGATATTGCCGCCCTGGCCGATCAGCATGTAGATGCCAGGCGCCACCTGCTCGGTCCGGATCGTGGTGTCCGGAGGCTGCAACTGGGCGATGGCCGCGGCCGGCGCCAGCATTGCGAAGCAGAGCGCCACGAGTCGCCGAATCATTGCCGTCTCCTGCCGGTTGCGGGCGTTCCGCTTGTAGCAGACCAGCCTGCTATCATCAACACCGAGTGGAGGTAACCGGATGTTCCTCGGCGTCTGCCGGCCTGTGCTGACGACCCTGCTGCTCGCCGCAGCCCTTCCGGCAATGTCTGCACCAACGCCGGGTTCTGCGCCCATGGCGGGCGCCGCGCCTGTCGCAAGCACTGCCGTACTGGTCGAGATCAGGGACGCGATCGGACCTGCCACTGGTGACCACTTCCTGCGCGCCCTCGAGCATGCCGAGGAGATCCACGCGCAACTCCTTGTGCTCGTGCTCGACACGCCCGGCGGCCTGGATGCCGCGATGCGCGACATGATCCAGGGCATCCTCGCCTCCTCGGTGCCCGTCGTCACTTTCGTGGCCCCATCAGGGGCGCGTGCCGCGAGCGCCGGCACCTTCATCCTGTACGCCAGCCATATCGCAGCCATGGCCCCGGGCACCAACCTCGGCGCCGCGACGCCCATACCGATCGGTGGTGCGGAGCCGGCTGGCGACGGCGACAAGGGTGCCACGCCACCAGGCAAGGAAGATGCGAACCGGAAGGAGGCCCCGGCAGGCAGCGCCTCGGACCGCAAGGCAGTCAACGATGCCATCGCCTATATCCGCAGCCTCGCGGACCTGCGCGGCCGCGAGGTCCAGTTTGCCGAGGCAGCGGTGCGCGAGGCGGCCAGCCTGCCAGCCCAGCAGGCACTCGAGCGCAAGGTCATCGACCTGATGGCGGCGGATGTCCCGGAGCTGCTGACCTTGCTCGACGGGCGCGAAGTTAAGCTCCCGCATGAAACGCGGACACTGAGGACTGCGGGGCTCATCGTCGAGCGCTTCGAGATGGACTGGCGCACGTCGCTGCTCGCGGTGCTGACCAATCCGA